>JAPLQZ010000307.1 GCA_026399415.1 Rhodocyclales bacterium
AAGCCGGTCTATCTCTCGATCGAGAACGACAAGGCCGAACTGAAGGATGCCGCCCACCTGTGGGGCAAGACCACCTGGGATACCGAGGCGATCATCAAGAAGACGCATCAGGACCCGCAGGTCCGTATCTCATCGATCGGTCGTGCCGGCGAGAACGGCGTGCTCTATGCCTGCGTCATCAATGATCTGCATCGCGCCGCCGGCCGTTCCGGGGTCGGCGCTGTAATGGGTTCGAAGAACCTCAAGGCCGTCGCCGTGCGTGGCACCGCCGGGGTTTCCGGCATCAAGGACTTCAAGGGATTCCTGGCAGCGACTGTCGCCGCCAAGAAGGTGCTGGCCGACCATCCGGTTACCGGCGGCGGCTTGCCGAAGTATGGCACCCAGGTGCTGATGAACGTCATCAATGAGATGGGCGCCCTGCCCACGCGCAATGCCCGGGAAGTGCAGTTCGAAGGCGCACGCGACATCTCCGGCGAAGCCATGCACGAGAAGCGGCCCACCGACGGCAAGGCCAATCTTGTCACCAACGCCGCCTGCTTTGGCTGCACCATCGCCTGCGGCCGCATCTCGCAGGTGGATCAGAACCACTTCAGCGTCGTCAATAGTCCGAAGTACTGGGGTGCCTCGGGCGGTCTCGAATACGAAAATGCCTGGTCGCTCGGCGCTGCCAACGGCGTCAATGACCTCGACGCACTGACGGTTGCCAACTACATCTGCAACGAAGACGGCTTCGATCCGATCACCTTCGGCGCCACCATCGGTGCGGTGATGGAACTGTTTACGATGGGCGTGCTGACCAAGGAGCAACTGGGGATGGATTCGCCTTTTGGCTCCGCTCAGGCGCTGATTGAATTTGCCCACATGACCGCGGAAGGGCGCGGCTTCGGCAAGGAGATCGGCCTCGGGTCCCGGCGACTGACGGAGAAATACGGGCATCCCGAACTCTCCATGACGGTCAAGAGCCAGGAGTTTCCTGCCTACGATCCGCGTGGCATTCAGGGTATTGGCCTGGCTTACGCCACCTCCAATCGTGGCGCCTGCCATCTGCGCGGTTACACGGTGGCCTCTGAAGTGTTCGGCATTCCGGTCAAGACCGATCCGCTGGTCACCGAAGGCAAGGCCGGTCTGGTCAAGGCTTTCCAGGACGCCACGGGTGCCTTCGACTCGTCGGGCCTGTGCGTGTTCACCACCTTTGCCTGGGGCTTGCCGGATCTGCAAGCACAGATCGATACTGCCTGCGAAGGTACCTGGACCGTCGAAAACCTTGCCGAACTGGGCGAGCGGATCTGGAACATGGAACGTCTGTTCAACAACGCCGCCGGCTTTACCGCCAAGGACGACGACCTGCCCAAGCGGCTCAAGACCGAAGCGGCCAAGACCGGTCCGGCCAAGGGTCTGGTATCGGGCGTCGACAAGATGCTGCCTGAGTACTACAAGGAGCGCGGCTGGGATGCCAAGGGCGTGCCGAGCAAGGAAACGCTGAGCCGACTGGGTCTGTAACGCTGTTGTACCCCCAGGGGATCGGCGCTGCCGGTCCCCTGATCGTTTGAGGATACCCCATGAAACACGTCATTATTGGCAACGGGCCGGCTGGCTTGATCGCCGCCGAAACCTTGCGTCGACTTCAGCCCGACGCGGAGATCGCCCTCATCGGCGATGAGTCGGAACCGCCTTACTCACGCATGGCGATTCCCTATTTCCTGATCGGAAAAATTCCCGATACCGGCACGCATTTGAGAAAGACCCATGATCATTACGCCAAAGAGCGTATTCACATGATCGAAGGCAAAGTCGTCAGAGTCGATGCGACGGAAAAGCAAGTCGAATTCGCCAGCGGCGAACGCTTGCCGTATGACCGCCTGCTGATCGCCAGCGGCTCGCACCCATTGCGGCCCAAGGTCGTCGGTATGGATCTGGCCAACGTTCACACGTGCTGGACCATCGAGGACGCTCGCGCCATTGCGGCAAAAGCCTCACCCGGCGCCCGTGTGCTGCAGATCGGCGCCGGCTTCATCGGCTGCATCATCATGGAAGCGCTGGCGGCTCGCGGCGTCAAACTCACCGTGGTCGAGATGGGCGATCGCATGGTGCCGCGCATGATGACCGCCAAGGCGGGCAACATGATTCGCCGCTGGGTCGAGAAGAAGGGTGTCGGCGTGCACGTGAATGCGGGGGTAACTGCCATCACGCAAAAGGACGGCGCGCTGCTGGCCAAACTCAGTACCGGCGCAGAGATCGTGGCCGACCTGGTGATTTGCGCCGCCGGGGTTGCCCCGAATACGGCGTTCATGGCCGGCAGCGGGGTCGCCATGGAGCGCGGCATACGTGTTGACGCCGGCATGCGCACCAGTGTTGCGGATATCTATGCGGCCGGCGACGTAACCGAAGCGCCGGGCTTTCATACGGGATTGCCGGAACTCAATGCAGTCCAGCCCAACGCCGCGGATCAGGCGCGCGTAGCTGCCCACAACATGGCGGGCGGGGAGGCTTCGAGCGGCGGCAGCCTGGCAATCAATGTGCTGGATACACTGGGTCTCATTTCGACGTCCTTCGGTCAATGGCAGGGCGTCGGCAAGGACCAAGGCGGCGCGGGCGTGGAACTGGTCGATGAAGGCAACTATCGCTACCTGTCGCTCCAGTTCAAGGACGATGTCATGATCGGCGCCACCAGCATCGGCTGGACCGAGCACGTCGGCGCGCTGCGTGGATTGGTGCAGACACAGGCCGTCCTGGGATCCTGGAAGCAGCGCTTGCTTGCGGACCCGACCGGCTTCATGGCAGCTTATCTGGCGACCGCGCAGAAGGCGGCATGCGCATAACGTTCAAGCTGTTTGCCCAACTTCAGGATTACCTTCCGGCCGAAGCCAAAAAGACCAACGCGTTCGCGTTGGAAATTGCGGACGGATGCAGCGTCGCACAGGTGATCGAGCGTTTCAACCTGCCGCCGAAACTGGTCCATCTGGTGCTGCTTGATGGCGCGTTTGTGCTCCCCGGAGAGCGTGACGGGCGGATTTTGCGCGATGGAGAGACGCTGGCCATCTGGCCCCCTGTGGCCGGCGGATGAAGTTCTCGACAACGCATGAGGCGACCATCACCCGCGCCGACTTCATTCGCATTCTTCCTGCGGCTACGGGCGCGAGCGATTTTCGTGAAGTCGATGGCCGGTTTTTGGGAAATGGCTGGTCAATTCGCCTGACCTCGATTGCGGCACTTGAAATTGGCATCGTGCAAATGGAGCGCCAGCGGGTCGAAATTGAATTCGATGGATTGACTGCGGAAGAACAGGATCGCTTCATGCGGCGCTTCACGCTCTACTATCAACGCGGCGGCGGTTGAACCGGTCAGGGCGCAAGGTGCCCGAAAGTCGGCGCCGGCGGTACGCCGGGTCAGTGACGAAAGCTGATAAAATTCTCCTGCGGCGGGTCTCCCCGCATTGCGGGGCGGTGAATCTGGTCAGGTCCGGAAGGAAGCAGCCACAGCCATTTTCCGCAAGTGCCGGGGGTCAGGCTCGCCGCACCCCTTCTCCGCTTATGGATTCTTGTAATTTTCCCTTACAAACTCCGTGCCTCTGTCACATCCGGCTTACAGCTATCGGATGAAATGCATCCTGCCATGAGGCATTAACGACAGGAGCACACCATGAATCGTAAGAACACAATTGTTGCGGGCTTTCTGGCCGCCAGCGCCGTTTTCTTTGGCATTGCCTATGCGCAGGGTCCCGGTTGCGACCACGAAGGCAAACCGGGCATGATGCGCAGTTCAATGCAGCAGGGCGGCATGATGGATCCGGGCGCCCGGGTCGAGCAGCGCTTGACTCGGTTCAAGAGCGAACTCAAGCTCACGGCTCAGCAGGAACCGCTCTGGCAAGCCTTCGCCGACAAATCGAAGGCTGAAGCCGGCAAGGGCTTCCAGGCCATGCGCG
>JAPLQZ010000018.1 GCA_026399415.1 Rhodocyclales bacterium
GCCTCAGGCCGGGGGCATAAAGGCAGTGCCCGCCGGCGTCAGGCAGCGCGGAGGAGTTCAATGATTGAAGCGAGTTCGGCACGCAGCGACGCCTGGCTTCCGCCGAGCGGAGTCTCCGGCACATCGTGCATCTTGCCGGGGCCATCCTCAAGCCTGTTGCGTGCTCCGCTGATCGTAAAACCTTCCTGATAGAGCAGTTCGCGGATGCGCCGCACCAGCAGAACTTCATGATGTTGATAGTAGCGACGGTTGCCGCGACGCTTGACGGGGCGCAGTTGCGTAAACTCCTGCTCCCAGTAGCGCAGGACATGCGGCTTGACGCCGCACAACTCGCTCACTTCACCGATGGTGAAGTAGCGCTTGGCTGGAATCGAGGGAAGTCCGTCCCGGTTATTGCTGGCTGTTGCCACGCGGGAAAACCTCGACCGCCGCCTTCAGCTTCTGACTGGCGTGAAAGGTGACGACGCGACGCGCCGTAATCGGGATTTCTTCGCCGGTCTTGGGATTGCGCCCGGGACGCTGCGGCTTTTCGCGCAACTGGAAATTGCCGAAACCGGAGAGCTTGACGCTGTCGCCCTTCTCCAGGGCGAGGCGCACCTCGTCGAAGAAGGCCTCGACCATATCCTTGGCTTCGCGTTTGTTGAGGCCGACTTTTTCGAACAGCAGATCGGCGAGTTCCGCCTTGGTCAATGTCATATGAGCTCCGACTGCATTTATCCGCGCAAGACCGCATTGAAGTCGCGGCCCGCGACCGCCAGCAGATTGGCGATCACTGCATCCACTTCAGCATCCTCGAGAGTACGTTGAGTATCTTGCATAACTATACGAAAGGCAAGGCTCTTTTCGTTTTCGCCCAGCCCCTTTCCCTGATATACGTCGAACAATGCAACATCGCGCACGATGGCCGGCGCGGCGGACCGCAGGCCAGCCAGCAGCGGTGCCAGGGTCTGGCTCTGCGGCACCACCAGGGCCAGGTCGCGGATCACGGCGGGGAAGCGGGAAACCTCGGCATATCGGGAGAAAGGCGTTGCCAGCAGAGAGGCCAAATCCAGTTCGAAAATCACCGGGGCGTTGCCCAACTCGTATTTCTGCACCCAGCGCGGGTGCAATTCTCCGAGGACGCCCACCGGCTGTCCATCGAGGCTGACCGTGGCACACCGGCCCGGATGCAGGGCCGGGTGGCCGGCCTTGATGAATTCCAGCGAGCGCGGGGCGAACAGTGCCTCGACATCGGCCTTGATGTCGTAGAAATCCACACGACTGTCCGCTGCACCCCATTGTTCCGGCAGGCGCGAGCCCGCGGCAAGGCCGGCCAGACGCAGAGGCTGAGCGAAGCCCGCTACCGGACCCGCGCCTGCGTCGCGGTAAAAGCAGCGACCCAACTCGAAGATGCGGACCCGTTCGGTCTGCCGCTTGCGATTCGCAAGCAGGGTGCCGACCAGGCCGCCGATCAGCGTTGAGCGCATGGCACCCATCTGGCTGGCAATCGGGTTGGCAAGCAGGACAGGAGTTGCGTTGTTCGCGAAATCGGCTTCCCACCCGGGTTCGACGAAGCTGAAGGTCACCACCTCGTGATAGTCGCGCGCGGCGACCAGGAGGCGCAATGCCATCGGCGTGCGGCTCGTCTCGGTGGCCGGCATCATGGCCATGCGCGCCACCGGCGGCTGCGACGGAATATTGTCGTAGCCGTAGATGCGGGCGATTTCCTCGATCAGGTCTTCCTCGATTTCGATGTCGAAACGGAAGGACGGCGGCGTAACAAGGAAATCGTCGCCCTGCCGTTCCACACCAAGGCCGAGGCCCCTGAGGATGCCTTCGATGCGCCCCACGCCAAGGCTGATTCCCAGCACCCGGGCGGTGCGCACCGTGCGCAAGCGTACCGGCTTGCGTGTTGGCAAATGACCGGCTGAAACAGCCTCCACCACCGGACCGGGTTGACCGCCGCAAGTATCGACGATCAGTTGCGTCGCGCGTTCGATAGCCTTGCGCTGCAGTTCGAAATCGACGCCGCGCTCGTAGCGGTGCGAAGCGTCCGAGCTGAAACCCAGCGCCCGGGCCTTGCCGGCGATTGCGGCGGGCGGGAAAAAGGCGCTCTCGAGGAACAGGTCGCGGGTGGATTCGCCAATTCCCGAGTGTTCGCCGCCCATGACTCCGGCCATCGCCAGCGGCTTTTCGTCGTCGGCGATCAAGGCCATATCCGCCGACGGCGTCACGGTCTGTTCGTTCAACAGGAGAAGTTGCTCGCCGGGCTTTGGCAGGCGCACATGGATCGCTCCCGAGAGTTCGGCATCGTCGAAGGCGTGCAGCGGCTGACCGAGCTCGAGCATCACGTAATTGGTGACGTCAACCAGGAAGGAAATCGAGCGGATGCCGCTGCGCTCAATGCGCCGCTTCATCCATTCCGGCGTCGCGGCGCGGGCATCGACGCCACGGATGAGGCGACCGCAGTAGCGCGGGCATGAAGCGGGGGCATCGAGCACCACCTGGCGCGTGTCGGCTACAACCGCCGCTACCGGCTTGACATCGGGCGCCAGCAGTGGCGCACCGGTCAGCGCCGAGAGTTCGCGCGCGACTCCGAGCAGCGAAAGACAATCCGCACGGTTCGGCGTGAGCTTGAGCGTAATCAGGTGATCGTCAAGATCAAGATGACGGCGAATGTCCTCACCCACCGGCGCATCGGCAGCCAGCGCCAGCAGCCCGCCATGATCGTCGGAGAGCCCCAGTTCGCGCGCCGAGCACAACATGCCGGAACTCTCGATGCCGCGCACCCTGGCCTGCTTGATCTCGATGCCCGGCAGTTTGGCGCCTACACGCGCGCACGGAACCTTCATGCCGGCGGCAACATTCGGCGCGCCGCACACAATTTGCAACGGACTGGATTCGCCGACATTGACGGAGCAAAGCTTCAGCTTGTCGGCATCCGGATGCTTCTCGACGCTCAGCACTTCGGCGACGACGACATTCGAAAAGTCGGCGCCGGCGGCACGGCGCTCCTCGACTTCGAGGCCGGCCATGGTCAGCACGTGGCAGATTTCCTCGCTCGACAGGGAGGGATTGCAGAGGCTGCGCAGCCAGGTTTCGGAAAATTGCATGTCAGTGGAATTGCGCCAGGAAACGCAGATCGCCTTCGAAGAACAGGCGCAGATCGTTGATGCCATAGCGCAGCATGGTCAGCCGGTCCGGCCCCATGCCGAAGGCAAATCCGGTGTACTTTTCCGGATCGAAGCCGCCACAGCGCAGCACGTTGGGATGCACC
>JAPLQZ010000056.1 GCA_026399415.1 Rhodocyclales bacterium
AGGCGGCTATTTCAGGAGCATTCTGAACCGCGCCTCAGAGCGCCACTACCGCAACATCTCTTCCGGCAGCCAGCAAGTGGTCGGCGTCAACTGCCACACCATGCCGCCTGAAAAGGACCACCTGCTGCGTGACATCGCCGAACAAAAAATCGCTCCTTACCGGGGCCGCATCGAAGCGGTCAAGCGCATGCGCCTCGAGCGCGATACCGCTGCCGTGAAGCAGGCGCTGCGGCAGGTGCGGTCACAGGCCGAGTCGGCAGACATCAACCTGATACCGGTGGTTTACGCGGCGATGCGCCAAGGCTCGTCCATGGGCGAAGTGGCTGGCGCACTGCGCATGGCCTATGGCGCGCCTTACGATCCCCATGGCGCATTGGTTGCTGATTTCTGAGGAGCTCGGCCATGCACAGACCTAAAGTCATCATCGGCCTGCTGGGGATCGACCAGCACGAAGTGGGTGCGATTGCGGTTGCCGGCCTGCTGCGCGACGCCGGCATGGAGGTCATCTATGCAGGCCGCTACAACACGCCGGCAAGCCTCATCAGCATGGCAACCGACGAGGATGCTGACATCATTGGCATTAGCTGCCACTCCTGGGAGTACCTGGAGTACGTGCCTGAGCTCATGCACATGATCGAAACCGATCAGCTGGACATCTCAGTAGTGCTGGGCGGTTCAATCATTACCGCAAGCGATGCGGCGGCCATGCGCCAGGTGGGCGTGGCGGGCATCTATGGCCCGGATTCAGGGCCGGACCTCATGGTGAGCGAGTTGCATGCCTTCGCCGCAAGCCGCCAGTCACGGCTACGTGCTTCCATGCGCTCGCCGTGACGACCACAGGGCTGTGCGCCGGCCAACACTCGTCTCCGCTTCGTCACCATAGTCAGCCGACTGAAAGGATCATCCCATGAACTACGAAACCATCATTTATGAAAAGCGCGGGCGCGTCGCCGTCATTACGCTGAACCGCCCGGAAAAATTCAACACCATCAGGCATCCCATGCCCGATGAAATTGAGCAGGCCTTCGAGTCTGCGAACAAGGACAGTGAAATTCGTGTCATTTTGCTGCAGGGCGCGGGCAAGACCTTTTGCGGCGGTTTTGACTTTTCCGGTGGGCTGGAACACATGACGGGGTACGGCATCCCCTGCAAGCCGGGCGAATACGATGCCGGCGTAGATATGCTTGTGGCGTTGAACCCCTGGGCTGCGCCGACGCAAAAATTCATGTCGATCTGGAAGAGTCCCAAACCGGTGGTGGTGAAAGTGCATGGCTGGTGCGTGGGCGGCGGTTCGGAATATGCTCTCCTGGGTGACATCGTGTTCGCCTCGGACGACGCGCGCTTCGGCACCCCGTACGCCCGTGTCTGGGGATGCAACCTGACCAACATGTGGGTGTACCGCCTGGGTTTGGCCAAGGCCAAGCACTATGCCCTGACGGGACGCTCGGTATCGGGCAAAGAGGCGGAAAGGATCGGCCTCATAAATTTCTCCTACCCCATGGAAGAGCTGGATGCCAAGGTATGGGAGTACGTGAACGAACTGGCCAGCATCCCGGTTACCCAACTGGCCGCCATGAAGTACATCACCAATCACGTGTATGACCGCATGGGTGTGCAAGAAACCTCCATCATTGGCCCCGTGTTTGACATTGTCATGCGCAATACCCAGGAAGCGGCGGCGTTCGTCAATGTTGCCCAGGAGCAGGGCGTTGGCGCCGCCGTTGCCCAGCGCGACGGTCCGTTCCACGACTACAGTCAGGGAACGCCGGATCTGAAGCCAAACATCTACGAGTAAGCGGCGGAGGAGCGGGTGCGCGACAAGGTCGATGCATCCACTCTGCAACGGGAACCTCAGGCATGCAAATTGTCATCAGCGGCTTGGCAGTGGGTTGTGTGTATGGGCTGATCGCCCTCGGCTTCGTATTGATCTACAAAGCCACCGAAACCGTCAATTTCGCCCAAGGTGAGTTGATGATGATCGGTGCGTACTTCGCCTACACCATGGCCGAACTTTGGCATTGGCCCTTTTTGCTGAGCGTGTTGCTTGCGATACTTGCTACGGCACTCGTTGGCGCAGCCATTGAGCGTGTGCTGCTGCGACCCATCGAAGGCGAACCCACCATAGCGGTGATCATGGTCACCTTGGCCATTGGCATGATCGCCCGTGGCGTGGCGTCTGCAATGCCGGGCTGGGGCACCGACACCCACCATTTGCGTGTCCCGTACCAAGGTGGCCTGGTCGACCTGTTTCAGGCGCGGTTGTCCATGGAACATATTGTCATCGTGTGTTCGACAGCAGGTTTGTGCCTTGCGCTGTTCTATTTCTTTCGTGCTGCCAAGCTCGGACTCGCCATGCGCGCCGTCTCCCAAAACCAGCTGGCGGCGTACTACATCGGCATTCCGGTATCGGGCACCAACGCCAGGGTTTGGGCTTTGAGCGGGGGCATCGCTGCTGTGGCGGGCATCCTGATGGCACCGATCACCTTTGTGCACATCAACATGGGCAGCGTCGGCGTCATGGCTATTCCGGCGGCGGTGATCGGCGGTTTCGGCAGCATTCCCGGCGCGGTGGCAGGCGGGTTGATTCTGGGTCTCTGCGAATCCCTGGCTGGCCTATACCTGCCTGAAGGATTCAAGGATGCGGCACCCCATGTGCTGGTGCTGCTGGTGTTGATGATCAAGCCCTCCGGTCTGTTTGCAGACCAGATTCGCAAGAAGGTGTAGCCGTGCATTTTGATTTCAAGAAGAACTACCGCATCGATATCAGGCTGATCAAGCGAGGGAATCAGGCCTTCTGGTATGGATTGCTGCTGCTGGGCCTGTTGCTTGCCCCGGCAGTCCTGCCAAAATATTTTGTGGCGCAGATGACCTTTATCCTGATCTACAGCGTGATCGGCGCCGGCCTGGTTGTACTGACGGGAGTTACGGGGCTGGTTTCACTGGGTCATGCCGCCTTCGTCGCAGTTGGCGCCTATGCCCAGGCAATTCTGATGGCGCGCGGCGTTCCGTTGCTGGTGTCGCTGGCCCTTTCGGGAGCACTTGCAGCGATGCTGGGCCTGGTGGTCGGTCTTCCTGCGCTGCGATTGCGCGGGCTGTATCTGGCCATCGCAACCTTCTCTTTCGGTTTCATTGTCGAGATACTGGTCTCGCACTGGGAATCGATGACAGGTGGCAACAGCGGACTGTCAGTGCCGACGCCGACACTGTGGGGCGTTGCTGTCACGGGTGCGCTTTTCTACTACCTGTGCCTGGTCGTGCTGGTCCTGTGCCTGCTGCTGGTGCTGAATGTGCTGCGCAGCCCTACCGGCCGCGCGCTCAGAGCCATTCGCGATTCGGAGGTCTCGGCTCAGTCGATGGGAGTAAACCTTGCCCTGCTGAAGACCTATTCCTTCGTCCTTTCGGCGGCGCTGGCGGGATTGGGCGGCGCGCTGTATGCGCATGTGATGACCTACCTCAGTCCCGAGCAATTTGGTCTCAACCTGTCGATTGAATTATTGATGATGGTGGTAATCGGTGGTGTGGTGTGGCTGCAAGGAGCGGTCCTCGGTGCCGTGTTCGTGATTGCCCTGCCGCAGGCAATTGCCGTGATCAAGGACTATCTTCCGCCCGCTATCGGGCAACAGACCGGATTGCAGCCCATTGTGTTTGGTCTGGTGATCCTGTTCTTTGTACTGGTGGAGCCGACGGGGCTGTATGGGCGCTGGATCAAGGTCCGTACTTACCTGGAACTGTTTCCGCTGTGTCCGGGTTCGGTGTTTGTACGCGAACGCCATTTTTTGCGCACGGAACGACTGAAATGACTTTGCTTCGCGCCGAACACCTGACAGTGCGATTTGGCGGCCTGGTGGCTGTGAAGGATGTCAGCTTCAGTGTCGAGTCGGGCCAGATTTTCTGCATCATTGGCCCCAACGGCGCGGGCAAGACCACCCTGTTCAACTTGTTCAGCAGGATCTATGCCCCCAGCGCAGGGCGAATGCTCCTCGACGGCGTTGACTTCACCACGCTGCCACCGCACCGCATCGCCCAACTCGGAATCGCCCGCACTTTTCAGAATCTGGAACTGTTCGACCACGCAACGGTTCTGGAAAACCTGCTGGTCGGCCGGCATCGATTCCGCCGACACGGTTTTCTGGCCGAAACCGGGTTTGACCAGGTGGTGTGGCAAGCCGAACTGGAAAGCCGTCGAGCGGTGGAAAACATCATCGATTTCCTGGACCTGCACCGCTTTCGCGATACCCGGGTCGGGGCCTTGCCATATGGGGTGCGGAAAGTGATCGAACTGGGTCGCGCCCTGTGCAGCCAACCCAGGCTTTTGCTGCTTGATGAGCCTTCATCCGGGCTGAATGCAGAAGAAAGCGAAGACATCGGTTACTGGATCCTCGATATCAAGCGCCATTTTGGCATCACGGTGCTCATGATCGAGCACGACATGAGACTGATGGGTCAAGTGTCCGACCGTGTGCTGGCACTCAACGAAGGCAGCGTTCTGGCTGAGGGAAGCGTGCAGGAAGTTCAGTCGCACCCCCAGGTGATCGAAGCCTATCTGGGAGTCCAGGCATGAGTACCGTACCGATGCTCGCGTTGCGCAACATCGAGGCTTCTTATGGCCCTGTCACCGCTATCAGGGGCGTTTCCCTGGAAGTGCCGCCAGGTGTGATCGTCGCCTTGCTGGGCGCCAACGGGGCCGGCAAGACATCGATCCTGAAGGCCATCTCCGGCATCCTGAAGCCGACTAAAGGCAGTATCCAGCTCGCGGGTCTGCGCGTCGATGGATTGTCGCCCGAGCGCATCGTCAACGCCGGCGTCGCGCACGCCCCCGAGGGTCGTGAAATATTTCCGCTGCTGACGGTGCATGAAAACCTGCGCCTGGGCGCCTATATCAGGGCTGATTCCGAGGTGGCGAAGGACATTGACGCTGCCTATAGCTACTTCCCCGAACTGCGACAACGGGCCAGGGACATGGCCGGCCAGCTTTCTGGCGGGCAACAGCAGATGCTGTCCATCGCGCGATCGTTGTTGATCCAACCCAAACTTCTGCTGCTCGATGAACCCAGCCTTGGCCTGTCGCCTCGATTGACCGAAGAAATAGTTGCCATCATCACCCGCATCAACCGCGAACACGGCACCACCATTCTGCTGGTTGAGCAAAACGCGCGAATCGCGTTGCGAACGGCCAGCTACGCCTACGTGATGGAGGTCGGCCGCATTGTGCTGGAGGGATCAAGCGAGACGCTCAGCGAGCACCAGGACGTAAAGGAGTATTACCTCGGAATCAAGGCCGACAGCGTGCGCGGCGAAAAGCGCTGGAAGCGGAGAAAGTCCTGGAACTGATAGCCATGAGCGAACCCATCATCCAGCCCAGGGACACCGTCGCCAGCTTGTTCCACCAGTGGGTCGAGCAGCGCGCCGGCCAGGTCGTCTTTCGACAAAAGTGCTTTGGCATATGGGAAGAAAGCACCTGGGCGGACTTTGGCCAGATTGGCTGTGAAGTGGCCATGGGACTGATGCATTTCGGGTTCGAATCCGGCGAGACCGCGGCCGTGCTGTCCAATACGCGGCGCGAATGGGCGGCGCGAATGGGCTTTTGCCGACCTGGGAATCCTGACCGCGGGCGGCATCAGCACCGGGATTTACCCGACGGACTCAGCCGCGCAGGTGGAATACCTGCTCCATGACTCGGGTGCGGTCTACGTCTTTGTCGAGAACGACGAGCAACTGGACAAGGTCTTGTCGGTGCGCGATCGCTTGCCCCGTTTGCGCCGCATAGTCGTGTTTGATACCGAGCATCTGAGCGAGTTTTCAGATCCCATGGTGATGGACCTGAACATGTTGTGCCGACTGGGCAAGGCCGCCCACGAACGCATGCCCAAAGCCTGGATTCAACGTGCGCAAGAGACACGTGCCACCGATATAGCCATCGTGGTGTACACCTCGGGGACCACTGGAAAGCCCAAAGGCGCCATGCTGACGAACCGCAATGTGCTGTTTGCCATGGACGTGTTGGCGAACCATGTCTTGCAACAGCACCAAGGCGACGAGCGCATGGGTTACTTGCCACTTTGCCACGTGGCAGAGCGCATAGGGGGGCTGATGGCAGCACTGTTGTCGGGCACCATTATCAACTTCGTCGAAAACCCGGACGCCGTCGCCGAGAACATTCGGGAAATTCAGCCGACCATGATCTTTGGCGTGCCGCGAACCTGGGAAAAGTTCTACTCCGCAATTCAAATACGCTTGAGCGAAGCCACTCCGTTTCAACGCCAAGCGTATGGATGGGCGATAGCACTTGGCGCACGAATGTCCGCCCTGCGCCTGAGGCACACGGCAGCACCCTGGTGGCTGCGCGCCGTCCATGGCCTGATGAGCCTGACCGTGCTGCGCAATATCCGGACTGCCATAGGTTTGCAACGCTGCCGCGTGCTCTGTTCCGCCGCCGCGCCAATTTCGGTAAGGCTGCTGGAGTGGTACAGCGCCTTGGGCATTGAAGTGATCGAAGTCTATGGACAGACGGAATGCACCGGAATCCTGACAGCCAATCCGCTGGGTTCCGCCAAATTGGGAACCGTCGGTGTCGCCGTGCCCGGATGCGAACTCCGACTGTCGGCCGAAGGCGAGATCCTGGCGCGCGGCCCCAATGTATTTGCGGGCTACCTGAACCAGCCCGAAGCCACGCTGTCTGCATTGGCAGACGGCTGGTTGCACACGGGTGACGTGGGTGAGATCGATGCCGATGGCTATCTCCGCATCAAGGACCGCCTCAAGGACATCATCATCACC
>JAPLQZ010000152.1 GCA_026399415.1 Rhodocyclales bacterium
CAAGGATAAGCAGTCTGCAGTGAAGCTTCGGGGAGGAAGCTGTGCCGGGAGCGGGGATTCTGGATGCGGGCGGGTTCGTCTGGCTGGCGGGCGCCGCCTGCCAGCTTTTTCGCGTGCCCTTCGATCCGCGCCTGCTGGCCCAGCAGTTCCCGCCGCCGCAGACCCGGACAACGGTCATCGAGGCCTTCCAGGCTCTGGGTTTCAAGGTCGCATTGACGGCGCTGCCGCCGCAGTCCCTCGCGCAGCTTTCGGGTCCGGCCTTTCTCGCCGTCAACGCCGACAAAGCGTCGGATTCCGATCTCGGCTTCGTCCTCTTCCTGCGCTGCGACGGTGAACGCATTGCCTGGCTTGAGCCGGGCGTAAAGGAAGCGCGCGAGCTCCCGCTCGCCGAATTCGCCGCCCGCTATCAGGGCGAGGTGCTGCAGTTCGCGCCGAAGGAACAACCTGTCGCCGATCCCGACGTCGGCAACCAGAAACCGGCCTTTGGCTTCCGCTGGTTCCTTCCCGAACTCGCCAAACACAAATCCATCTGGCGCGATGTGCTGATCGCTTCGCTCTCCATCCAGTTGGTCGGCCTTGCCACGCCGCTGTTCACCCAGGTCATCATCGATAAAGTGGTCGTGCATCAGAGCAGCAGCACGCTGACCGTGATCGGCGTGGCACTTGTCATGTTCGCCATTTTCACTTCGGTCATGAGCTGGCTGCGTCAGTATCTGGTGCTGCATACCGGCAACCGCATCGACGCCGTACTCGGTAGCCAGGTCTTCCGCCATCTGCTGCGACTGCCCATGCCCTGGTTCGAGCACCGCGCCACCGGCACCGTGGTGGCCCGCCTGCATGGCGTCGAGACCATCCGCGACTTCATCACCGGCGCCGCCGTCACGCTGGTGCTCGACCTGCCTTTCCTGCTGATCTTCCTCGCCGTGATGTTCTGGTACTCGTGGCAGCTTTCCTTGATCGCGGTGGGCGTCATGGGTCTCATTGCGCTGATTTCGGCGTTGGTCACCCCGGTCTTCCGCGAGCGGCTCAACCGGCAGTTCCTGCTCGGCGCGCGCAACCAGTCCTACCTGACCGAATATGTGGCCGGCATGGACACGGTCAAGTCGCTGCAAATGGAACCCCACGTCGAGCAGCGCTACGGCGATTTCCTCGCCCAGTATCTTGCCGCCGGCTTCAGCACCAAACAGGTGGCCAACACCTACAACACCTTCGCCAACGGCCTGGAACAGGTCATGACGCTGGGCATCCTGATCGCCGGCGCCCTGCTGGTGATGCAGAACGAGGGCTTCACCATCGGCATGCTGGTGGCCTTCCAGATGTTCGCCAGCCGCATGAGCCAGCCGCTGCTGCGCCTGGTCGGCCTGTGGCAGGAATTCCAGCAGGCCAACCTCGCCGTCACGCGCCTCGGCGACATCCTCGACATGCCCGTCGAACCCCATGCCCTGAGCCCCTCACGCGAGAACGCCGGCAAGGGACACATAGAACTGGTCGACGTCGCCTTCCGCTACGCCGAACAGCAGCCCTGGCTGTATCGCGGTCTAACCCTGGAATTCAAGCCTGGACATCTCACCGCAATCATGGGCCCTTCAGGCAGCGGCAAGAGCACCCTGGCCAAGCTGCTGCAAGCCTTCTACCAACCCACGGAGGGCAGCATCCGCCTCGACGGCCGCGATATCCGCCACTTGGCCGCCAACGAGTTGCGCACCAGCTTCGGCGTCGTGCCGCAGGAAACCGTGCTGTTCTCCGGCACGCTCTACGACAACCTGATCATGGCGCATCCCCATGCACGCTTCGAGGACGTCATCGAGGCCTGCAAGATGGCCGAGATCCACGAGGTCATCGACGCCCTGCCCGAAGGCTACCGTACCGAAATCGGCGAACGCGGCATCGGCCTGTCCGGCGGCCAACGCCAGCGCATCGCCATCGCCCGCGCCCTGCTCAAGCAGCCGCGCATCCTGGTCTTCGACGAGGCGGCTTCCAACCTCGACCAGCACACCGCCGAGCAGTTCGCCAGGACCATCAACAAACTCAAGGGCCGGGTCACCATCCTGTTCATCACCCACCATGTGCCGCGCGGCTTGCAGGTGGATGAGGTGTATCACCTGCGGGGCATCGAGGGGGCGATGCGGATGGAATTGGTCGAGGACGGGGTGAAGGGAGAGGGGAAGGAATGAAATCGTCAATGAGGGATGGTGGAATGGTACGAGACAAGAGTCGGCGCTGGCGGAACGGCGAGCAGCGGTGCGTCGATGCTGCTGTGAATGATGCTGTATATGAGATGAGGAGAGTGGGATGAAATATCTGCTTGTACTAGAAATTCTGATAAGTGCATTACTTGTTGGTTGCGACAACACGCAGCGATGGCAAGAGGAAGTTCAGTTGAGTACTGGTGAAACTATCGTCATCAACCGAGAAGTAAAGCATCGTGGCGGAGGCGTGGCTTGGCCGCAAGGGCAAGGGTCTGTGCCGATAGAACATCTCATCAGGTTTCAATATCCGCCAGGAACAGGAAATATTGTGGAATGGCGATCAAGTAAGTTCGACCTACCTAGCTCAACCTATGCAGAGCTACCGTTGGTGCTCGATATTGGCGTAGATAAGACGTTGTTTGTGTTTACGAAAGTTCACATCAATGAAGGATGCCGCCGATACGTGAAGTATCTGTTCAAAGGCGGGGCGTGGTCAGAGCTCCCTCTACCAGAAGTCATTGCGCAACACCCAGCAAATCTCTTTCTTGCAGCGGGAGGCGTTGGGATCAATGGGCTGATTTCTCTATCAGAGAAAGAAAAAGAGAATTCCAGCATTGGATATATGCCCGACTTCAAGGCAGTTGGGCCGAAGCGAGTTATCTGCGGGTATTAATTCACCGGCTCAATATCTGGAGAAGTTTATGCTGAACACTATCGATTACGCCTTACTGGCAACACGGGTTTACGACGCTTCTGCAAACAATAAGACGGGTATTCCTGTCGGCTGGAACGAACTAATATGGCAACGGGATTACAACCAATCCGGCTTCTCCGCAGGAGCCTATCGTAAAGGTAGCGCGTTGGTTATTTCCTATACGGGAACGAACCAAACGGCAGATTGGTTAAATGGCAATACGGCCGCACTGGGCGGACTGCTCCCGGCCCCCCAGATATTCGAGGCTATGCGGTTCTACCTGGATGTCAAGGCGGCAAATCCAGATGCCACCTCGTTCTCGTTTACCGGGCATTCGCTGGGGGGAGGATTAGCCGCGTTGATGGGTGTGTTCTTCGATAAGCAGGCCGTGGTGTTTGATGAAGCACCATTCTTGTATTCAGCAGCAAATTCCATAGTGGTAGCGGGCCTGGAAGCCAGTCTACTTCTCAATGGCTACACCGACCTCGACTTCGCACTCTACAACGCGTCATTCGGTACCCTCCTGCCTTTCCGGATTGGCGACGTCAGCCATACCTATCTCGAAGGCGAAGTATTGAACTACCTAAGAATGGCAGTCCCCGCCATCGCGGGGACCACAACCCAGATATCTATGGGAAGCTCAACTCTCGGAATGATGGACCGACATGCGATGACTTTGCTCACAGCCATGCTGGGAAATGACACATTTGCAACCGCTGTGAGAAAGTTGCCGAACCTTGCAACCTACCTGATGGACCCTACACAGTTTGGGGTAACGGACCGCCGTACACCTGGTAAGGCTGATTTGTTGAGCACCTTGCTGCGCCGCCAGTATGGCGTCGAGGGTGTCGCCAGCGATGGGCGATTGGATCGTTTCGCTGACGACATGAAGAAACTGGTGGGGGCCACGGGAATTGCTCAGACCAATGTCTCGGTGCGCGATGCCGTAATGATGGCGTCAATGGAATATTTTTACGCCAAGGCTAGTTCAAGCAATGCCACGCAGCTCTTTACTGAAACAAATGGTGCGCTCCACTTCAAGTACAGCGACATCGGCGCAAGCAGCTATATAAGCCTGCCAAAGCTTGTCTCTTCAATTGAGGCATTGCTCACACCAAAGGAGGTAGTTCCTATCAATGGGAAATTGGTCCAGCAGGACGCTTGGCATATTCAGTCCGGCTCCAATGCAATGAATTGGACCGCAACCGGTTCTGATAATGACGTAGCGCTTGGCGGAAGTAGGGATGATGTGCTTGACGCCGGTGCTGGTAACGATATTGTTATCAGCGGCCCTGGCGCCGACAAACTCACCGGCGGCAAAGGCGCCGACCTCCTCCTCGGCGGCAGCGGCCTCGACACCTACAAATTCGTCACCGGCGACGGCGCCGACCGCATCGTCGACGAAGACGGCGGCTGGATCACCCGCAACGGCGCCAAGCAACAACTCTCCTATGGCAAACGAGTAGAAGGCCAGCCCG
>JAPLQZ010000110.1 GCA_026399415.1 Rhodocyclales bacterium
GTGGTCATCGGGCAGAGTGATACCACGCCGCGCGGCAAAACGGTAGGATTCGGCTCATTTCAATCACGGAGGCGCCCATGCCCATGCTGGAACTCAACGCTGACAATTTTCAACAGACCATCAATGACAATGCCAATGTGATCATAGATTTTTGGGCACCCTGGTGTGCGCCCTGCCGCGCCTTTGCGCCGACCTTCGAAGCGGCGTCGGAAAAAAGGGCAGACGTCGTCTTCGCCAAGGTGAATACCGAAGAGCAGCAGGAAATCGCCGCCGCCTTCAATATCCGCTCGATCCCCACCCTGATGGTCTTTCGCGACCAGATCGTCATTTATTCCGAGGCCGGCTCATTGCCTGCTGCTGCCTTTGAGCAACTGATCGACCAGGCCATGGCGCTCGACATGAACACGGTGCGCGCCGAAATCGCAGGGCAGACCGGTACCGCTTGAATCCTTGCTACAAGAGGTTATGATAAAGCTCGTCATCAAAACCCGGCAATGAAATTCATCCTCCCCCGAAAACTCAGCGGCGACGCCGAAGTGCGCCGCGTCGAGATGCTGTTCGGTAGTTTGCCATCGAGCGTCGTGGTGGCGCTGATCGGCATTTTTTTGTGCTTTCTGGTTCTCTTCGACAGCACCGGTCTGGATATCCTGAAGGCGTGGACGGCCTACATGCTCTCCGTGCTGGCCGTGCGTGTCTGGATCTGGCACATGTTCGGCAAGGCCGACCGGCACAGCGAAGGCATTCATCGCTGGGAATGGCTGTTTGCCGCCGGCGCCTTTCTCACCGGCCTCGGCTGGGGCGCGCTGTTCGGGCCTCTCTATCCTCCGGCGACGCAGCCGGATGCGCAGATGTTCATCGCGCTGATGGTGGTCATCACTGCCTTCACCGGCACCGTCTTTCTCGCCCTGAGCAATACCACTTTCTGGCTTTTCATCATTCCCACCCTGCTTCCGGCCATCGTGCACTACGCTGCCGGCCTGGGCCGCCAGGCACAGTGGCCCATCACCGCCGCCGCCTGTTGTATTGCAGTATTCATCATAGTGCAACGCACGCTCTACCAATCCGCGACGACCAACCTCAAACGCAACACCGAAGCGGAGACCCTGCTTGCCGAGCAACAGGCGATTTTCGACTCGTCGCCAATGGGCATCGCCGTAACCGAAAACAAACAGGTGATGAAGTGCAACGCGAGATTCGGCGAACTGCTCGGCCGCCGCATCCAGGAACTTACCTATTCACGCATCGATCATCATTTTGCCAGTGCTGCGGAGGCCGGGCAGTTTCTCGACGACGCCTACGGCGCATTCGCAAAAGGGCAACTGGCGCACGGCATATATCGCCTGCGCCGGGCCGATGGCAGCCAGTTCTGGGCGGAACTCTCGGGGCGCAGGATGGCAGGCAGGGTGTCGCACAGCGTCTGGATGATCGCCGATATCACCTTGCGCGTTGCCAGCGAACGACGGTCGCGACCACGTGTCCCGTAGCCTCTGACGGGCGCCCCCGCGGATAAGGAATCTCCGGCCGGCTGCTAGACGTTGAACAGGAAGTTAAGCACGTCGCCATCCTTGACGACGTACTCCTTGCCCTCCGCCCGCATCTTGCCGGCCTCCTTGGCGCCCGCCTCACCCTTGCAGGCAATGAAGTCGTCGAAGGCGATGGTCTGGGCGCGTATGAATCCTTTTTCGAAATCGGTATGGATCACACCGGCCGCCTTGGGCGCGGTGTCTCCGACATGGATGGTCCAGGCGCGCACTTCCTTGACGCCGGCGGTGAAGTAAGTCTGCAGGCCGAGCAGCTTGTAGCCGGCGTGAATCAGACGGTTCAGCCCCGGCTCGGTCAGCCCGAGGTCGGCCAGGAACATCTGCTTTTCATCGTCTTCAAGATCGGCGATTTCGGCCTCGATCGCGGCGCAAACAGCTACCACCTCGGCCTTTTCCTCTGCGGCGTGGCGGCGCACCGCCTCGACATAAGGATTGTTCTCGAAGCCGCCTTCCTTGACGTTGGCGACATACAGCACCGGTTTCGCCGTAATCAGGTAGAAGGGCTTGAGCAGCGCCCATTCTTCTTTCGAAAAATCCAGTGCGCGTATCGCCTTGGCCTGGTTCAGCTGGACCAGGCATCTCTCCAGCACCGGCAGCAGCAATTTGGCGTCCTTGTCGCCGCCCGCCTTGGCCTGCTTCGAGTAGCGGTTCAAGGCGCGTTCCACCGCGGTCATGTCGGCCAATGCCAATTCGGTATCGATGACTTCGATGTCGGACAGCGGATCGATCTTTCCCGCCACATGAATCACATTGTCATCACTGAAACAGCGCACGACATGCACGATGGCATCGGTTTCGCGGATATTGGCGAGAAACTGGTTGCCCAGACCCTCTCCTTTGCTGGCGCCAGCAACAAGGCCGGCAATATCGACGAATTCGACAATGGCCGGCTGGATCTTCTGCGGCTTGACGATGGCCGACAAGGCGGCCAGCCGGGGGTCCGGCACTTCGACAATGCCGATGTTCGGTTCGATGGTGCAAAAGGGATAGTTCTCCGCCGCGATGCCCGACTTGGTCAGTGCGTTGAAGAGGGTGGACTTGCCGACATTGGGCAGACCGACGATGCCGCATTTGAGACTCATGGTTCCTCCGCAGGGCGGTCCCAACGAGGAACGTCCAAATCATGGAGCGGGCGCAGCCCGCGAACAACCGTCACCCCCTTCCTCGGGAAGGGGGGTGGGGGGATGGTCGTCATACTTCGTTCTTTGGTTCTTCCGGTGGTGGCGGTTTGGAGTTGATACGCTGCGTCGCTGCGCCGAAATCCCCCCGGGCCAGAGCCGGCCAGGCCAGCAGCGCACGATCCAGAGCGGCATCGATCTCGGCCCGTTCTTCCTTGCGCGGCGGCTTCAGCACGTAGTCGACGACCTCGTTCTTGTCGCCGGGATGGCCGATGCCGATGCGCAGTCGCCAGTAATCCTGGGTGCCGAGATGCGCCGTGATGTCCTTCAGCCCGTTGTGACCGCCCAGACCGCCACCGAACTTGAGCCGCATCTGGCCCGGCGGCAGATCCAGTTCGTCGTGCAAGACCAGCATTTCGGCAGGCTCGATGCGGTAGAACTGAGTCAGCGCCCGCACCGACTGCCCGCAACGGTTCATGAAGGTCTGCGGCAGAAGGAACCACAGACTCTCTGCACGCGCGAAGCCGGCGAGACCGTGAAAGCGCGACTCGCGGCCGGGATGGACCCCGAGTTCACCGGCCAGGCGCTCACAAAGCCAAAACCCGGCGTTATGCCGGGTTTCAGCGTATTCGGCCCCGGGGTTACCCAGGCCGACGATCAGACGCAGCGAAGCCTGCAAGCGACTATCTCTTGTCGGTCTTCTCGGACTTCTTCTCGGCAGGCGCCGGTGCAGCCGCGACAACAGGTGCCGCCTCGACTGCTGCAGCGGCTGCGGCATCCGCTTCCTCGTCGGCCTTGCCGCCACGCAAGATAACGGACGCCACCACCGGGTCTTCACCCCTGTGCACCACGGCCTCGACGCCGGCCGGCAGTATGAGTTCCGAAACGTGCAGCGAATGGCCGGTAGTCATATCCTTCAGGTCCACTTCGATGAAGGCCGGCAGATCCTTCGCCAGGCAACGCACGTCGAGATCGGTCATCACATGCTGCACCATGCCGCCGGAGAGCTTTACGCCCGGCGAGACATCGGCATTGATGAAGTGCAAGGGCACCTTCTGGTGCAGTTTTTTTGTCGCATCGACGCGCTGGAAATCCGCGTGCAGGATCACCGGCCGGTAGGGATGGCGCTGCACGTCGCGCAGCAGGCACATTTCCTTTGCGCCGTCGAGATTGACGTTGAGCACGGAGGAATAGAAAGCCTCCTTGCGCAGCAGCTGAAACAGCTCGTTATGGTCGATGTCGATGGACTGCGGCTTGGCAGTGCCGCCGTAGAGGATGCCGGGAACACGGCCGGTACGACGCAGGCGGCGGCTCGCTCCGGTGCCCTGATCATCGCGTTTGTTGGCGTTGAATTCTAGTTGCATGATTTACTCCAGTAAGTGCTGCTTGAAATATCCCTCGCCCGCGACCAGGCAAGGGGATGAAAAACAGTTTTCAGCTTGCGTGGTGTCAGTCCATGAACAGCGAAGAGACGGAAGACTCGTTGCTGATGCGCAACATGGTCTCGGCCATCAACTCGGCGATCGATATCTGGCGGATGCGCGGGCAGGCGCGCGCTTCTTCGGACAGCGGAATGGTATCGGTCACCACCAGTTCGTCGAGTTCGGACTCAACGATTCTTGAAACGGCATTGCCCGATAGCACCGGATGGGTACAGTAGGCCAGCACGCGCTTGGCGCCATGCTCTTTCAGCGCCTGCGCCGCCTTGCACAGCGTGCCGGCCGTGTCCACCATGTCGTCCATGATGACGCAGGTGCGGCCCTCGACTTCACCGATGATGTTCATGACCTCCGACACATTGGCCTTCGGTCGCCGCTTGTCGATGATCGCCAGATCCGACTCCAGGCGCTTGGCCAGCGCGCGGGCGCGCACCACACCGCCGACGTCAGGCGACACCACCAGCAGGTCTTCGTGGCGCTGCTTCCAGATGTCGCCCAGCAGGATCGGCGCCGCGTAGACGTTGTCGACCGGGATATCGAAGAAACCCTGGATCTGATCGGCATGCAGATCAACCGTCAGCACGCGCTGCACGCCGACGGTTTGCAACATATTGGCAACGACCTTTGCGGTAATCGCGACGCGCGCCGAGCGCGTCCGGCGATCCTGACGGGCGTAACCGAAATACGGGATGGCGGCAGTAATGCGCCCGGCCGAGGCCCGTTTCAGAGCGTCCACCATGACCATCAGCTCCATCAGATTGTCGTTGGTGGGAAAACAGGTCGACTGCAATACGAAGATGTCGTGGCCGCGCACATGCTCAAGGATTTCGCAGCTGACCTCGCCGTCCGAAAAGCGGCCGACATCGGCGCGACCGAGCGAAATGTGCAGGCGTTTTACAACATCGGCTGCCAACTTGCGGTTGGCATTGCCGGTGAACACCATCAGGCTGTCGTAGGCCATGTCGTTCTGCTGTGAAAAGTTTGGCAAATAAGTTGGCTGGGGAGGAAGGATTCGAACCTTCGCATGCTGGAATCAAAATCCAGTGCCTTAACCAACTTGGCGACTCCCCAACATCGGCATTCCGCCTTGAGAGCGGAGGCCGGAAGGACGCGCATTTTCGGGGTTTTCGCCTCTGCTGTCAAATCATGACGAGCGGATGGCGGTCCAGTCCGGCGGCGACAAAACCGCGCATGTCGGCGGGCAGAGCGGCCAAAGACGCCCACGCCGCGGACTCCTGATGAAATTCGACGAAACAGCAGGCGCCCGAGCCGCTCATGCGCGCGTCACCGTAGTGCCGCAGCCAGTCGAGATGGCGTTTCACCTCGGGATAGAGCGAGCAGGCGACGGCTTCGAGATCATTGCGGCCGAAACCCGGGTGCCAATCGGCGGCAGCAATGGCGGGAGTGTCGCGGCGCAGTTGCGTCGAACGAAAGATTTCGAGCGTAGGCACGACCACGGCGGGCACCAGCACCAGATACCAGGCCGCAGGCAGAGTCAGGTCGGTAAAGCGTTCGCCCACTCCCTCGGCGAAGGCCGCGTGGCCATGGACAAAAATCGGCACGTCGGCACCCAGCGCAAGGCCTATCCGCTGCAACTGCAATAAATCGAGGCCGGTGTGCCACAGGCGATTCAGCGCCATCAGCGTCGTCGCCGCATCCGAACTGCCGCCACCCAGGCCACCTCCCATGGGCAAGCGTTTCTCGACATGCAGGCTGACCCCGGCCGTGGCGCCGGTCGCTGCGCGCAACGTGGCAGCCGCGCGAACGGTGAGGTCGGTCTCGGGCGGCACGCCGGGCAGGGGAGTTGCCAACACGATGCGGCCATCGCCGCGCGGCTCGCAGCGCAGGGTGTCGCCGAAATCCAGAAATCGGAACACGGTTTGCAACAAGTGGTAGCCATCGGCGCGGCGCCCGACCACATGCAGAAACAGGTTGATCTTCGCCGGAGCCGGCCAGTCACTATCCCATTCGCTCATTCAGGCGCATCCCAGTCGTCGACAATCAGCTTGAAGCCGACATCCTCGCGACTGGCTTCCATGACGCGCAAGAGTCGGCTCTGGCGGAACGCCGAGGTATCGCTGATTATCATGTGCCAGCCGTCAATTTCCCCGCTCAGGGCCGGCCGCGCGCCGCGCAGCCAGTCAGCCATGGCTTCCAGCGGCAGCGGCGCACCAAAGACGCGCTGTGCCAGTTGCGGCAGGGTGTCGGCAGCGATCACCGCCTGATTCGGCTGCGTCAACCGCGCGCCGGTCGCATCGCGCGCCAGTTCGGCCATGCCCTGCCCCAAGGGCGACATGAGCAGCACGACATCACTGCCCGGGGTGTGCTCCCAGCGAAACCGCACATGGTCGCGACGATCGCCCTGGCGCAGCGAAATACGTCCCTCGGCAGTAAAACGCTGCAGCGGCGGACCGAGGGTGAGCGGGACATCCGACAGCGCTGGAGCCTCGGCGCAAGCCACCAGCAACAGAGCGACAAGACAACGCCTAATCCCCGATCCGGCACGCGCAGTAGATTTATTCACGAGCTCTCAGGGCACAAATCGCTTGATGGTCGCCGCCAGCGCTTCGTTGGTCGGATAAGCCTTGGTCGCCTCGCGCCACACGCTCAGTGCCTCGGTTGCCCGCCCGAGAACCCACAGCACTTCACCGATATGGGCAGCGATCTCGGGATCGGGCTTCTGCGCAAAGGCCTTCTGCAGTATCTCGAGTGCCGCAGCCTGCTTGCCCTGGCGGAACAACAGCCAGCCCTTGCTGTCAAGAATGAAGGGATCATCCGGTGCCAGCGACAAGGCCTTGTCGATCAGTTGCGCAGCTTCTTCAAGCCGCAGATTGCGATCTGCCAGCGAAAAGCCGAGCGCGTTGTAGGCCTGTGCCGAGTCAGGCTTGAGGGCCATCAGACGCCGCAGATGGCGCTCCAGCACATCCACATAGCCGAGTTTCTCGGCAGCCAGTGCGGTCTCGTAAAGAAGGTCAGGCTGGTCCGGCTGCACTTCCAGCACTTTGGCAAGAAAGGCAAAGGCGTCTGCGTGGCGCCCGGCATCACGCAGCAACTGGGCCTCGGCCACCACCAGGCGGATGTCGCCCGGCGCGTTGGCGCGCGCAGCCGCAAGCCGCTCGCGTGCCTCGTCGAGCTTGCCTTGGCGCAGCAAGACCTGGGATGCCCGCACCTTCGCCGGCATGACATGCTCGCCGGCAGCAACCTGGTCATACCAGCGCAAGGCTTCGTCGGCACGCCCTGCCTGATCGGCGATCTGCCCCAGATAGAAGCGTGCCGGATCCAGATCACCGCGCCCGATTTCGACGAAACGCTTTAGCTGCTGCTCGGCTTCGACGGCATCGTTGACCTGCAGCGAGAGTATTCCGACCGCGTAGAGCATGTCTGGATTGTTCGGACTGGCCGACAGCAGGCGACGGAATTCGATGCGCGCAACTTCGTAGCGCTTTTCGCTCACCAACCCTCTGGCATAACCCAGACGCACATCCTGGGCGTCCGGATTGGCCGCCAGCCAGATCTTGAGAAAGTCGAGCTGCGCAGCTCCCTTGGGCAGCAGTTCGGCCTTGAACAAGGCTGCCAGTTCCCACCCCGGACGCAACTCCAGCGCCTGATCGATCTCGCTGCGCGCGCGGGCGGCATCCCCTGCACCGGCCGCCGCCTGAGCGCGCACCAGGTGAGCTTCGGCAAGGTCGAGATAGGGCTGGGT
Organism: Rhodocyclales bacterium; assembly: GCA_026399415.1. Classification (GTDB taxonomy): domain Bacteria; phylum Pseudomonadota; class Gammaproteobacteria; order Burkholderiales; family Rhodocyclaceae; genus Sulfuritalea. The sequence goes on from JAPLQZ010000110.1 coordinate 7,802, forward strand.
CAGTTGGTCGAACAGGCGCTGTATCGCAAGCTTGTCCGGATAGCGGACGAAGGCGCGCGCCAGCCGGATCAGGGCATCACCGACGCGCGGGGCTTCCGCCGCCAGATCGCGGGCGAGGCTGCCGGCCAGTTCCTCGACACGTCCGCTGGCGAGCAGCAAGGTGGACAACATTTGCTTTGCCTGCGCAGATTCCGGCTCGAGGCTAAGCCACAGTCGGCAGGCTGTCAGCGCGGCATCGTACTGACGCGCATGAAAGGCGATCTCTGCCGCCCGGCGCACAATTCGCGGATCGCGCGTGCTCACTGCCAGATCAAGATAAGCACCGGCCGAAAGCCCGAACTGGCCTCGCTGGGCGGCGATTTCGGCGAGCAGGAACTGATAGAGAATCTGCCCGGTCAATTCCTGCTTCGGCAGCCGATCCTCTTCTTTTGCGGGTGCGGGTGTGGTTGTGGGTGCCGGTGCCGCGGCCGGTGCCTGCGCCCATGCGCAGGCACTCGCCAACGCGAGGAGAAGCGCAAAGAGACGGGGGAAATGGTTCATGGGCGCGGCACCTGATTGGAACACTGCTGTCCTGTCACATACAATGCGGCGATGTTAGCAGTTTCGCCCGCTGTTTCGTGCGAGTCCCGGCATGCCTGAACTGCCCGAGGTCGAGGTCACCCGCCGCGG
>JAPLQZ010000065.1 GCA_026399415.1 Rhodocyclales bacterium
CGCCAGCCAGGAACGCGAAGTCCGGCGCGAGGCTTACAACACGCTACTGGTCGGGCCCGACGGCAAGACCAGCGTTTTTGCCCGCCACTGAAGCCTGCGGCAGGGCCGGAGTCAAAGCCCCAGCATCTCCTTGTAGAGCCCCCGCGCCCACTCCACGTCTTCGCCGCGCGGCTGAGGATCCTCATGCTGGCGCACGGCCTGGGTGATCAGACCGTCGCCACGCAGGCGGTAATGGGCATCGATGCGCATCATCTCCATCGGTTCGACATCGGTGAACACGTGGCAAACGCTTTCCGGCAATTGCTGTTCGGGCAGCTTGCCGCGCGAGCGCGCGGCGATTTCCGCGGCGGCGATACGACCGAGCTGGCAGGCCATGTGCGCACTCTTCGGGTAGTGGCCGAATAGCGGCGAGACGCGCCCCAGCAGGTCTCCCACCAGGAACACCCGCTCGTCGCCGATGGCATGCAGGTGCAGCGGATCGAAGCCGGCCCAGCCGCCCGGCTTGCCCGCGGCATCGGTCCCGATCAGCCCTGCCTGCCAGATCAGGTCGGCCGCCTGCTGCGGCGGAATGATGATCGCATGGTCGAACCTGAGTTCGTCGAACTCGGTGCTCAGGGTCTTCCTGAAGGGATCGATGCTCTTCACCGGAGCGTGGGTCAGATGCAGAATCTGATCCTTGTAGCGCTCGGCAAACATGCGATTGAAGCGCTGCATGCCGCCGCCGGCATCGACCAAAATGAGCCGCCCCTTGATGCGCCTGGTCTTCAGCATCCACGCGATCATCACCGCGCGCTCATAGGGCGCCGGCGGACAGCGAAAGGGGGGTGGCGGAATCGTCATCAGCAGGTCGCCGCCCTTGAATTCGGCCAGTTTGCGCTTCAGCGTCTCCAGCTCACCGGCCAGGAAACCGGCCGGGTAGAGCCGCCGCACGGCTTCGATGGCGCGGACATCGTCGCCCAACCATGGGCTGTAATCGTGGCGAATGCCGGCGGCGAGAATCAGCCAGTCGTAGCCGAGCGCGCCCTGTGCGGTATGCAGGCGGCGCCGCTCGCGGTCGATCGCCGTGACCTCGGCCTGGATCGCCCGGTAGCCCGAGGTCCGCGCGGCTGAGGCGATGTCTTGCTGCACGAGGGCATCGGGCGTGCGGTCTACCAGCCACTTGTTGGACAGCGGCAGCGAGCGGAATACCGCGTCGCGATCGATCAGCACGACCTCGAGTTCCGGCGCCAACCGGCGCAGGTGGCGGGCCGCCGTGAGCCCGCCCCAGCCACCGCCGACGATGGCCACGCGGCGCCCGCCGGACGCCGGCAGCAAGTCGGGCAGCGACTGGCCGAAGCTACGGGCGGCGCCAAACGCAGCGCCCGCGGCAAGAAAGCGCCGGCGGCTGACCATGCGTCGGCCTCAGCGTCCGCCGTCGACGCCCATCGCGGCGCGGATGCGCTGCGCGATCTCGCTTGCCGGCATGGCGTAGGCGAAGCGGGCGAGAAAGCGGCCCCGGGTGTCCAGCAGAACCATCCCGGCCGTGTGATTCATGGTGTAATTCTCCGGCTTCGCACCCGGTTCGCGCACCTTCTCGTACTGGATGCGAAAGCTGTCCGCGGCCCGCCGCACCAGCTCCGGCGAACCGGTCAGACCGAGAATGCGCGCATCGAAGGCGGCGGTGTATTCGCGCAGGATATCGCGGGTATCGCGCTCCGGATCGACGGTGATGAAAATTGGCTGCATGCGCTTCGCCTCGCTGCCGAGAAGTTCGAGTACCTGCTTGAATTCCAGCAGCGTGGTCGGGCAGACATCGGGGCAGGAGATGAAGCCGAAAGTGACGAGCTGGTAGCGGCCGCCAAAATCATCGATGGTCACTGCCCTGCCCTGCGGATCCGTCAGCAGGTAGCGCGGCAAAAGCGGAGCGGCATCCTGCGGCGCGGGGATATGGCCGGCGCCGGCGACTGGCTGGGCAAGCGCCGGAACGCAGGCGGCGAGCAACGACCCGGCGAGCAGCACCGTGACGAGCAGCACACCGGCCATCCGGCGCCTCATGTCATTTCGCCGCGGGCGCGACGACAGGCAGCGTATCGGCGAGCCGCAACGCCAACTGGTTGAGGCGGTCGGTGAGGCGCGTGGTATCGGGACAGGTGCCGGCGGCGCGCGTTTGCGCGAGGAAGGCCTCCTGCGTGGCTTCCTCGTAGGCGGCGCCGAAGCGTTGCGTCTTCGGCGCGTGCGCCAGCATCAGTTCCTTGGCCCGGGCGGCGAGTCTGGTCTCGGCGCAAGCCAGGGCCTGGCCATTGACGCTGCCCAGAGCCTTGATCGCCAGCAAGCCGGCCTCGGCGTCAGCGGCAAGAGTCGGCGCTGGCAGCACGGCGATAAGCAGCAGGAGCGTAGTGTGAAAATGTTTCATGGGGCTTTCCTTGGTTGTCGAATCGGGATTGTAGGCTCAGCGCATGCGCGGCGCGGGATCGCGCAAGACAAGATGCGGCGTTGAGAACGGCGCCAGGCGTTCGAGAAGATCCAGCATTTCGAGTACCGGCGAGTTGCGGAAGAAAGTCGCCATCGGCGTTTCCATCCAGATCCGGTCGGCGAACAGATAGATCTCGTGCGGCGTGTCGCCGTAGCCGTCGCCGTTGCGATCGAAGCCCTGGTACTCGTCCCAGTAGTTGCCGCGCCAGACATTGGCGCTGCCGGCGCCGGGAGCGCTGATCGCCACGGTGGTCAGGTTGTTCTCGAAGCGGTTGTCGAAAAAGCGATGGCCGCCCTCCTCGCCGTAGAAGAACAGGCCGATGATGTTGTGCGCGAAGCGGTTGTTCTTCACGGTCAGCGCGCCGACCGACTGCGGCGGAGCGTCGACCTTGAGCCCCACGGAGCAGTGCAGCACCTCATTGTTCTCGACCAGAGCGCCGTTGCTTTCCTTGAACACGATGCCGGCACCGCCATCGGTCAGTGCGTGGGCCACGCGATTCCCGCGCAGGATCAGGTCCGGCGAATAGAGCACGACAATGCCGGTGCCGGTATTCGACAGGCGGTTGTTCTCGACCAGCAGGCGCGGCGAAAAGATGATGTGCATGCCGTAGCGGCCGTCGGTAAACTCGTTGCCGACAATCCGGTTGTCGGCGGAATTGGCGAAGGTCAGGTCACGCGCCCGGGTGAAGCGATTGCCCTCGATGACATTGTGACGGCTGTACCATATCCGAATGGCATCGCCACGCATGGCCAGCGAAAGATCCTTGCCGGTGACCCGGTTGGCGGTGACCCGCGAGCGATTGACCTGCTTGAGGTGGATGCCGAACAGGACGTCATCGATGTCGTTGTCCTCGATGCGATGGTCGTCGCCCTCGAGCAGTATCCCGGCGTCTATCCGGTCATGCGAGTCGCCGCTGCCGGTCAG
>JAPLQZ010000287.1 GCA_026399415.1 Rhodocyclales bacterium
GGGCCCGGATAGGTGGTGCCGTAGGCGTGGCCGCCGATGCGCGCATACACCGGGCAGTGGTTCATGCAGGCGCCGCAGCGGATGCACTGCAGCGTGGCGCGCAACTGCAGGTCGTTGTAGGCCTGGGTGCGGCCGTTGTCGACCAGGATCAGGTGCACTTCGTCGGGACCGTCGAGCTCGCCTGCCTTGCGTGGACCGCTGATCAGGTTGAGGTAGGTGGTGACCGCCTGGCCGGTGGCCGAACGCGGCAGCAGGCTGTTGAGCGGCGGCACGTGTTCGAGTTTGGCCACCACCTTCTCGATGCCGGTGATGGCGATATGCACCCTGGGTACCGTGGTGCACATGCGGCCGTTGCCCTCGTTTTCGACCAGGAACAGGGTGCCGGTATCGGCCACGGCGAAGTTGACTCCGGACAGCCCGATGCCGGCCTCGGCGAACTTGCGGCGCAGCACCTGGCGGCCGATCTGGATCAGCGTATCGACGTCTTCGCTGTAGGCAACGCCGGGAATCTTCGCCGCGAACAACGCGGCGATCTGCTGTTTGGTCTTGTGGATGGCCGGCATGATGATGTGCGAGGGCGCTTCGCCGGCCAACTGGACGATGTACTCGCCCATGTCGGTTTCCAGTGTTTCAAAACCGGCGGCTTCCATGGCGTGATTGAAGCCGACCTCTTCGCTGACCATCGACTTGCCCTTGGCGATGAGTCGCGCATCGACGCGGCGGGCGATGCCCAGCGCAATGGCATTGGCCTCGTCGGCATTCTCTGCCCAGTGCACCTGAACGCCATTGGCGGTGAGATTGCGCTCGAGCTGTTCGAGCAGATCGGGGAGGTTGGCGAGGGCGTGGCGGCGGATGGATTCGCCGAGGTCGCGCAGCGTGGTGAGTTCGTCCTTGTCGCCGAACTGGGCGCGGCGCTTCATCTGCAGGAAGTCCATCGCGCCGCGGAAGTTCTTGCGCTGGGCCGGATCGTTGAGGGCAGCGAGGCTGCGCTCCTTGAAGTCCCTGGCGGCGTGAATTCGGATCGGCTGGCTCATGGCTGTTCTCCTCTGGCGTGGCAGAGCAGGACGATCACTTCGCGCGGACCGTGGGCGCCGTAGGCCAGCACCTGCTGGATGTCGGCGGTCTTCGACGGCCCCGAGATGACCAGGGCATTGGTCGGCATGCCGCTCGCCCAGTGTTCGGCGAGCATCGCCGCGAGGAGGTTGGCGTGCATTTGGGCGGCATCGAGCAGCACGAAATGGATGGGCGGCACCAGCGACATGAGCCGCGGCTCGTTGGCGTCCGGCCAGAGGACCATGCTGCCGGTGTCGGCGATGGCGCTGCGGGCGCCGGTGAGCGAGGCGTCGATGGTGTCGAACAGTTCGTCGCGCCACTGTGTAACGGGGCGGTCGTAGGCGACCAACTGCATGCCGGCCGGAGCACTTGCCGCCAGTTGCGCGCCGTGTGGTGTGTTCGGTCCGAACAGCAGGGTGCGCACGCCCTTCGCGGCGGCAAGCCTCGCCAGCAACTGCGGCCAGTCTTGCGCCGTGGTGTCATGGACTTCGGCGTGGGCGGCCTCGATGTTCTTGCGGAATAGCGCGATGGCCTCTGGCCCCTCCAGCGACGCGCGCTGCGCGTGCCAAGCACTGATGTCGGGCAGCGCAACGGGGCTGCCTTTTGGTGCGGCGCGCAGGCGGCCGAGGATGCGGTCACGCGCGCTCATGATGGCTCTCCGCCGGTGCGGCGCCAGAGGAAAGTCGCGATGTGTTCGCCGGCAAGAGTCGGCGCTGGCGAGACGGCGATTTCATCCAGTTTCGCGGCGCGACCGAGGATATTGAACAGGCAACCGCAGTCGGCGCTGACGACGCGCTCAGCGCCGGTGGCGCGCAGGCTCTCGACCTTGTCGCTGACGATGGCTTCGGAGATGTCGGGAAAGCGCATCGAAAAGGTGCCGCCAAAGCCGCAGCATTCCTCGATGCGCGCCTGCTCGGTGACCTTGACCTGTGTCAGGCCGGCGAGCAGGGCGGCGCTGGTTTCGTGGCAGCCCATCTCGCGCCGGGCGTGGCAGGAAGTGTGCAGTGCGATGGTGCAGGGCGCACCGCTGTCGTTGCGGGCGAAGCCGACGACGTGCACCAGAAACTCGGTCAGTTCGAAGATGCGCTCGGCCAGCGCTAGCGCCTTGGGCGCCAGCACCGGATCGGCGGCGAACAGCTTGGGGTAGTCGTGGCGCAGCATCGCGCCGCAGGAACCGGAAGGCACCACGATCGGCCAGGGTTCGGGGAAGATATCGAGTTGCTGCCGGGCGACGGCGCGCGCCTGGTCGGGATAGCCGCTGGAATAGGCCGGCTGGCCGCAGCAGGTCTGCGCTTGGGGGAAATGCACCGTGATGCCTTCTCGCTCCAGCAAACGGATGGTGTCGAGCCCTGCTTCGGGGGCGAATTGATCCACCAGACAGGTGGCGAACAGATAGACATTCGCTGGCTTGGCGGGGTAATCCCGCGAAAGGCCGTGCAAGCGTTCCATGGCCCTGCTCCTTCCGTATTTTTAATAAGTACAGCGGCGATATTGGCTGCCGGCGAAGCGAGGAAAAAATGGGTCGGCACCCAGTTGACTCATGTCCACCTTTGCGGCTCCTACTTGAAGTTCTTCATCACGTCATCAAGGGGCACCGGGATTCTCTTGAAGTTCTCGATGTACTTCAGCTCTTCGGCTTTGTACTTGCCGGCTTCCCAGTCCGCGCGGAACTGCGCGGCCTCGGCGATCAGCGCAGGAGTCACGATCTTCTTTGCGTCTTCCCAGAGCGGGGCGGTGGCGGTCTGCCAGGCCTTGATCTCTTCCTTGTTCGGCACATAGACTTTCATGCCCTTGTCCTCCAGGCGCTTGACGAAGGTGGCGTCGGCTTCGCGGTTCAGCTTGCGCTGGAAATCACGCACTTCGACGGCGGTGGTTTCGATGGTCTTGCGGATGCTCGCCGGCAACGCCTTCCACACCTTGCCGTTCACCTTGAAGATGAACACATTGTAGGTATGCTGGTCCTTGATCATGTAGGGCTGTGACTCGTACATCCTGGCCGAGTAGACGTTGACCGCCGGGTTCTCCTGGCCGTCGATTACTTTCTGCCGCAGTGCGTTGGGCAGTTCGGAGTAGGCCATCGGCATTGGAGTGCCGTTCAGCGTCTTGATCAGGCCCATGTACATCGGGCTTTCCATGACGCGGATCTTCTGGCCTCTCATGTCCGACGGACGCTTGATCGGGTTCTTCGAGGTGGTGAAGTTGCGCCAGCCGTTTTCGAAGTAGACCACGCCGTGGATTCCCTTGCGGTCGAGAAGATTGAGCAGCTTGCCGCCATGTTCGCCATCGAGATAGGTATAGGCCGCTTCGTAGCCCTGGAACAGGAAGGGCAGGTCCAGTACATGGAATTCCGGGGCGAAGCCGCCGATGGCGCCCGTGGTGGTGAAGGACATTTCGATGGTGCCGAGCTGCACTCCCTCGATGATGGCGCGTTCGCCGCCGAGTTGCGACGCCGGGAACACCTTGATCTCGACTTCGCCGTTGGTGCGTTGCCTGACCAGTTCGGCGAGCCGGTTGGCTGCCACGTCGATCGGGGTTCCGGCCGTGATGACATGGGCGAGCTTCAAGTGGTACCTGGCGCTGGCATAAGCCGGGGCGACAGCGAACAATGAGATTGCAGCGACGCCCGTCAGAAGCTTGATGGTTTCGCTGAACATGGGTCCTCCTGATGGTGGTTGCACGATAGTACGAAAAGCGGATGGCTGCCGGATTACTTTGTCTTCCTGGTGATTTCCGCAGGATCGGCCGGCCGCGCGCCGGTCGCCGGCATTGTCGGTGCGCCCGCCGCGCGCATATCGCGGATGCCTTTCCGGTTTTCGCTACTGATGCAGCGACTCGCCTGAGAGTTGATTCAGCCGTTCAACTTCCGCCCTGGCTTCCTTCAATCCATCTCTATATATCCGATGTCCTGCGGGGTCACCACCGTTCTTGCCAAAGAACCAGTGGCCCTTTCTGAATGGCCTGGCCGTGCTGCTTGGGTGTTGTTCGCCATCCATCAGGACAAACAAGGACCACTCTTTCACGCCGCCCTTGTCCTCCGCTTTTTCGCAGATTTTCCAACTCACTGTCGTCACCTCCTACGCCGTTGCGCTAAAGGCCAAACCTTGGCGAGGCCCCCGGCACGGCCGGGGGCCTGCTCTCCGGGATTACTTGATGACCATGAGCGAGAATGGCCAGACGTAGGCCTGCAGCGTAACGAAGATGCCGACCAGGCAGGCGAGCGCAATCGAGTGGAAGAATACGTAGCGCAGAATGTCGCCTTCGTGATCGAACCAGCGGGTGGCGGTGGAGGCGACGACGATGGACTGCGCGTCGATCATCTTGCCCATGACGCCGCCGGAACTGTTCGCCGCGCCCATCAGGTTCGGCGATAACCCCAACTGCTCTGCTGCCACCTTCTGCATGCCGCCGAAGAGCACGTTGCTCGCCGTGTCCGACCCGGTCAGCGCCACGCCCATCCAGCCCATCAGCGTGCCGAAGAAGGGGTAGAACATGCCGGTGCCGGCAAAGGCCAGCCCAAGCGTGGTGTCGAGGCCGGAGAAGCGGGTCAGGGTGCCCAGACCCAGCATCAGCACGATGGTCACCAACGAGTAGCGCACCAGCCAGATCGTGCGGCCATAGGCCGACACCAGTTGACCGAAGCTGTACTTTGCCGCCAAGCCACCGACCAGGGCAGCCAGGAGGATGCCGGTACCGGTTGCGGAGAGCAGGCCGAAGACATAGACCGCGCCTTCCTTGGTCGGCTTGGCGACGACCGGCGCCACTTTTTCGATCATGTTATGCAGGCCGCTGATCTCGAACTTCGGCGCGTAGATGCCGTTGAAGAAGGTCTTGACTGCCGGCAGGCCCCAGATGAAGACGAACACCGTCAGGATGACCCAGGGCAGCCAGGCGCGGATCACGTCGGCACGCGGATGCTTTGTGACGGGTTCTGCCACATGGCCTTCGCCGCCGTCGGCTTCATGCCCCTTGAGTGAAACGGAGGTCCAGATTTCCTTGGGCTGCCAGACGCGCAGGAACAGCACCAGGCAGATCATCGACGACATCGCCGCGATGACATCCACCAGTTCCGGTCCGATGTAGTTGGACACCAGGAACTGCGGGACGGCGAAGCTGACACCGGTGACCAGGATGGCGGGCCAGATCTGCATCATGCCCTTGCGGCCGGCGAAGGCCCAGATCAGCCAGAACGGAACGATCAGTGAAAAGAAGGGCAACTGGCGGCCGACCATTGCCGACACGGCCATGAGGTCGTAGTTATGAACCTTGGCCAGCGTGATGATCGGGGTGCCTAGCGCACCGTAGGCCACCGGTGCGGTGTTGGCGATCAGCGACAGGCCGGAAGCGGCGAGCGGTGAAAAGCCGAGGCCGATGAGGATCGCCGCCGTTACGGCAACAGGAGTGCCGAAGCCGGCAGCGCCCTCGAAGAAGGCGCCGAAGGCGAAAGCGATCAGCAGCAGTTGCAGGCGGCGGTCGGCGGTGATGCCGGCGATCGAGTCCTGAAGGATCTTGAACGAGCCGTTCTGTTCGGTCAGTTGATGCAGGAAGATGATGTTGAGCACGATCCAGCCGATCGGCACCAGTCCGGTGAGACCGCCGAGAAACGCGGCTTTTGCGGCCATCTCGGCAGGCATGCCGTAGGCGACGACGGCAATCAGGATGGCGGCGAGCAAGCCGGCGCCGGCAGCGATGTGTGCCTTGAGATGAAGAAAGCCGAGACCGACCAGCATGACAACAACCGGTATGGACGCGACCAGGGTCGATAAGAACATGCTGCCCAACGGATCGTAGATTTGTTGCCAGACCATGAGAATCTCCTCGGTAAATGAACGCATTTGGCGCAATGCCGTGTGGGGCGTACTCTATCGGCGCCGGCATCGCGCTGAAATCAGGTCTTACCCCATCAGGGGAAACCCCTATAGCGCTACGATCCGGTCAGGAGTATTTATCCTGCATTCCATTCTTGTGTCGCCCTCAGCCGTTCATCGTCATGAAACGTCCATTTGCCCTGGTCTCATTCCTGTTCGACAGGCGCCCGCGAGGCGGTTGGGTATGGGTATTGCCCAATCTCGTCCTCGGCTTGTTCGTCGCATCCCTGTTTGCCCTGCTGGTGGTCTTGCAACACTACGAACAGGCGACCCAGCGCAATGCGCTGGCGCAGGACATCCAGTGGGCCGAGCAGACCATCCGGACTCACCTCACCAACAACCAGGAGTTTCTGCAGCAGTTGGCCAAGGGGCTCGCCGAGGGCAGTCTGGGGAGGGAGTCGTTTCAGGCGCAGGCCGGCCAGTATCTGGCAAACAATCCCGAGCTGACGCACATCATCTGGATCGATGCCGACCAGGTCGTGCGGTGGACGGTGCCTTTCGAAACCACCGCCTGGAACGCCGGCGAACGCCTGTCCCTGCCGGAACAGACCTTGACCTTTCAGCGGGCAAGCCGCACCGA
>JAPLQZ010000186.1 GCA_026399415.1 Rhodocyclales bacterium
CCTAGATACAGATAGGGGTCGATCAAGAAAAGCTGCGATAACAAGTATCGACGGGAGTTAGTCTGCCGCAGTTCTGTACCAACAGTTGTCAGGTGGTCTATCTGCGCAAAGCGATCGCCGGAGTTATAGAGGGCCCCAGACAAGTCATTCTGTATGGTGAAGCGAGCGCACCAATTGTTTGGCGACAGTCGATTAGGCTGATTCAGTGAAAGTGCTTGTTTCAAGTCGCTAACAGACTGGTCGTAGCGCCCAAGCCTGGAGTTCGCCATGCCCCGTTGATGGAAATAGATGCAGAGTTCCTGGGGATCATCGGTACCAGGGACGGGAAGGCTCGCTTGCCTTTCCTGTTCGGCAAGCAACTCCTTGTTCTGCTGAAAACCCGCGTCTGAAGCTACGTCCTCTTGGGCGAACGATATGCCAGTAGCGAGAACGATCAATATGGCGACAAACGCCTGCCGAAATAACGTAGTGAATACTACCCTCACAGCCTCGCCTCCTGTTGCTCGGCAATTCGCCCAGTAACTGCTTATCAGTGCACTCTTTTGTCTGCTCAGAATGCATGATATTTATTGACGTCGGCGACAACGCTTGACTCTGCCAGGCTAACTTGATACCGATCCATTTAGCTAGAAGCGCACACTGCACGGCAAGTCAATACACCCCCCTGGCATTGAGGAACGCGCCATAGTCGCGGTCCTGGTCGCGAATGTGCCGCACCAGCCATGACTGGAAGAAGGCGAGGAATGCGGCCCTGTCGAAAACATCTCCCGCCAGCACCCGAGTCGCATACTCGGTCACCTGACTGACCAGGTTGGCGTGTCCCCGGCAATGTTCGGCGGCCTCGGGATAGCGGTAGAGCGCCATCAGTTTCTCCTCGGCGGCGCAGTGATACCTGGTGTAATCGACCAGCGCATCGAACGCATTGGTCAGCGCGCATCGGTCGGCGCCCGGGTACAGATGCTCCGCGATCACGTCGGCGATCTCGATCATGCGCTTGTGCTGCAGATCCATGTGAGCCACTTGGATGGACAGTTCATCGCTCCAGGTCATTCCTGCCGCCGCATCGCAATCGTGAACAAAGCGCGCAGCGCGTTGCTGGCAGTTCTCGAAGAGTTTCCAGCGCAGAATGGGTACGTCCTGCAGAACCTCTCCGGGGATCTGGATCACCGCCGTTTCTTCCAGAATGCGGATGCGGAACAGGCACGGATCATTGAACACCGCCGCTTCTTCACCAAAGAAATCACGTTCCTGGAGGACATCCACGACCTTGCGGCCGACCAGGCGTTCGACCCGGCCGGAGCGGATGATATTGAACACCGAAATATCCTGGCCGACAACGGCTTCCCTGGGTTGAAAACGCCTCTCCGACGCGCTGTCGATGATGCGCCCCAGGACGGCGACCTGGAGGCCGTCGCCGAACAGGTTGGTCGTATCGAGAAAGGCGCTCAGATCGGCCGCGCGCCGCACGCGATCGAGCAAGCCGTTGCGCTTCACCACGGTTGCAAAGAGACCCGCCGGTAGCCGCAGCACGCGCACGAAGGAGGAGGCGCGGTAGGTATGCCGGGACGGGCGGTTGTCGAGCATGGCGCTACCGCCGATCAGCGACCCGACCGGCAGGCTGCCGAACAGTTTGTCACGGGTGCGAAGCTTTTCCACCAATCCGCTGACCAGCAGAAACACTTCGCGGGGAGTCTCCCCTTCCTTGAGGATGATGGACCCGGGATTGATCTCCATCATGGGATGGTTGACCAGCATGCGCATGTTGTGCAACGGCACCCCGGGCAGATGGGCCTGCAGATAGCCGAAAGCCAGGTGGCGCAGTCCATCGGATTGGCCTGCCACCAGGATATCGACACTGCCGAATGCCGCGCTGGAACCGATCTCCTTTTCTTCCGGCGTCAAGTCGGTGGCCCGATGGGCCAGCAGAATCTGGGCCGACGGGTCAGCACGGAAGTCCTTGGCATCGCCATGGATCATGCCGCCGCCGATATCGATCTTCTTCAGGTCGACCGCCACCATGTAGTCTGCACGGACGCGCTCAAACGCCTCGCGATCCAGCCCCGGCGCCTCGGCTTCGGCAGTGACCATGCCCTCCAGCACGTCGAGCGAGACGATGTCGGCAAAATGGGCGTAGCTGCGGTAACCGTCGCCCCACAGGGTGCGAAACACCAGTACGTTGGCTTCGACCGGATGCGGCGAAAAGACCGGCATCACCTCCAGTCCCTCGACATCGTTCCACTGGTCGGCGACCAGATCGTGAATCTCGAAATAGTCACCGAAGCGCTCTTCCTCCACCCCCAGCAAGGCAGCCAGCTTCTTTGCCGCGGAGGCCCGCACCAGGGTCGTCGCGAAGTAGCTGATGCGCCGACCGGCTCGCATCAAAGCGGTCAGGCCGGCGAAGTGGTCGTCATGCGCATGAGTGTGGAAAATGCCGTCGACCTGGTCGATGCCGATGCCCAGCGCCGCCATGGTGTCTGCAAGGCGCGGACCGGCGTCGATCAGATAGACGCGACCCTGATGGGTGATGATGCTCGACATGCACGGTCGATTGACATCCCAGCCGTCGCCCTCGCCCGAGTGAATGACAGAGAAATATTCCGGCTTGAAACGGTGGTAGCCCAGCGGATAGGCGCACTGATAACTTTCGCCGGGCCGCAGGTTGATGTCGACGACGACCGTCTCGCCGCGAAAACTGAACTCGAAGACATTGGGCCGCACCCGGCGCAGGCCGACTCCGGCCGCCAGTTCCAGCGGAGTTTCGCCGAGCAATCGGGTATCGAGGAAATCGCCGGTGGGTCGAATGCGACCGAATGCGAAGCGCAGCTTCAGGCGCATCATTCGGGTAGCCTGCTCGCCTGATGCGCCAGCCTGGATCATCTCCTCGCGCGACACCAGCCCGTAATTCCCCCGGTAGATGTAGCGCATCTGGGATTCGACCTGCTCGGTCGAACCAATCAGCATCGGCTTCGACCCGGTGTTGTTTGGATGTCCGGGAATGATCAAGCCCTGCTTGTAGAGCATCTGCAATACCGGGAATTCGGCAAGATTGGCGAACTCTCCGTTCTGCAGCGAGTGGTCCGAGAGCAGGATCGCATTGGGCCCGGTTTCGCAGGCGACGCCATTGACCTCGTGCGGCAGGATCAGCCCACGCTTGGCCAGATGCTTGACCGCATCCGCCGGACAGCCGCAGAGGACGCGCAGACCTGCCCCCGGGATATCCACCCACTGGATTCCGCTGGCAACGCTAACCTTGTGAATTTGCGGCATCCGCCCTGCTCCAGAATACCGACCAAAACTCGCTCCGAATGCCTGGCGCGGTTGACACCTCAGCCATCGGCATTGATGTTGGTAATCAACTCGTGAAGAACGATATCGGCCCTGTCGTTGGCGATCTGGCAGGTACCGGCATTCTCGTGCCCGCCGCCGCCGTAGAACAGCATCAGTTCGCCGATGTTGGTACTCGATGTCCGATTCACGATCGACTTGCCGACAGCGAATACCGTGTTCTGCTTCTGCACGCCCCACAGGATATGGATGGAGATATTGGCCTCCGGGTAGAGCGCGTAAATCATGAAACGATTGACGGCAAAAATCGTTTCCTCTTTGCGCAGATCGAGAACCGCGAGGTTCTTGTGCACCGTGGTGCAGCGCTTGATTTGTTCCTTGGCTTTTTCCGCATGCTCGAAGTAGAGATCGACGCGCTCCTTGACATCCGGCAAGGCCAGGATGTCGTCGATGCCGTGATGCCGGCAATAGGCAATCAGATCCATCATCAACTGGTAGTTGCTGACGCGGAATTCGCGGAAACGGCCAAGACCGGTGCGCGAATCCATAAGATAGTTGAGCAGCACCCAGTCTTTGGGGTCGAGGATTTCCTGCCGGGTGAAATTTGCCGAATCGCTCTTGTCGACGGCGATCATCATCTCGGTGAAAGGCGCCGGGAAACGCCCCTTGCCGCCGAAGTGTTCGAATACCACGCGCGCTGCGGACGGTGCGTCGGGCCAGATGATGTGGTTGGGCCGCTCGCCGGGGCTGCGGAAGGTCTCCGACAGGTGATGATCGAAGGCCAGATACACGCCCGGGACAAAGGGCAGATTGGTGGTGATGTCGTTTTCCGAAATCTCGATCTTGCCGTCCTGCATGTCCTTCGGATGGACGAACTTGATCTCGCCAATCATGTTGAGCTCGTTGAGCAGCACAGCGCAGACCAGACCGTCGAAATCGCTGCGCGTCACGAGACGATATTTCTTGTCGGACATGTCTGTACTCCCAGAAAACTCAGTCGAAAACGAAGCGTAGCAAAGTTTCAGTGCAGGCTAACGCCGGGTTCATCGGCGTTAAGCGCAGCGACCGTAGCTAAAACCGGATTGTATTCCAGACTCGCAAGGATGCCATGCGCGACATAAAACACCGCCAGACGCCGCGGCAAACCCTCGGCGGCGAACAGGGCGGCGTAGGACTCCAACTGCGGCAAGAAGCACCCGGCGTGGGTCGTCAGGCGTGCGCTATCAGTGGCATCACCAAGATCAACGGTCTTGTAGTCGATGATCCAGCGCACGCCGTCCTCGACAAAACTGCGATCCACGACACGGGTTTCCGCCGTACCGCCAGCGCCGACTCTTGTAAGCGCCAGTTCGGCTGCCGCATCCGGGCGGCGACGCAGCACCCATTCGCCATCCGTACTGGCGAGTGTCGTCGTCAGCATCCGCGCGACGCGTGCCGCACCTGCCCTCGACTCCGCCGGCGACCAGCCGCGGCTGGCCAGCCAGCGCTCGAAGCCGGGCCGGCGCTCGGTCACGCGCGGTGCACTCCAGCCTTCCGGATCGGCGGCGATCAGTTCCAGCACGGCGTGGGCCAAGGTGCCGACGGCAGCGGCCAGCGGGTCGGCAGTGTCCTCGCGGTGGTCCGTCGCGGGCGCCGGGAGCGCAGGTGCGCGCCAGCCCGACTCCACGGCAGGCGCGCGCAAGCGCAGAAGTTGCGGCGCGAAGTTGGCAAGTTCGTCGGCCGGATCGCCCGTTGCCGGCGACTCCGTGGCAACGCCAGTGGCGCCTGCCGCCCGAACGAATTCGGCCTCGACCGCCGGCCACAGCCGTGCCAGCGGCGAGGCGGCAGGAGGTGCGGCCAGCGCACCGGTCTCGTCAAGCACGGCCACCGCGACCAGATGCAGGCGGCGCACCGCGCGCGTGGCGGCGACGTAGAGCACGCGGGCTTCCTCGTTGCGGCTGCGCTCGCGCTCCATGCGCTGCAGGAAGTCATACACGGTTGGCTCACCGGCCGTCCTGCCGCGCCGCCGATTCAACGGCGCGGCGATCAGGCGCTCGCCCGAGGCCAAAGGAAAGCTGTCCCAGGCCAGCAGGGTCGGATCGTTGCCCTTCAGGACCCGGTGCAGACCCGGCAGGATCACGGTATCGAACTCCAGTCCCTTGGCCTTGTGTATGGTCATCAGCTGCAGTCGCCCGTCCGCCTGCGTATCCGGCGCTGCATACAAGCGCCCCATGTCGTCTTCGAGGCTGTCGAGCACGAAGCGCCCCGCCGCATCGAGCGCATCGAGACGGTTGAAGTAGGCCCGGGCATCGGCGGCCTCGTTCGCGTCGGCGAGGCAGGCCGGCCCGCCGAGCTTTTTCCAGGCGTCCTCGATCCAGCGCCGGCGGCGCTGCCGGCCCTGCCCGGCCAGCGCTTCGGCCAGCACCTCGCGTACGTGGGCCAGCCGCTGCCGGCCATCGGCGGACAGGCGTTCGATGCGTTTGGCATCGTTGATCAGCGACCAGATCGTGGCGTCGTGATCGTCGCCGGCAAGCGCGTGCAGGTCGGCCAGGCGCAGGCCGCACCACGGCGCGCGCAGGATCGCCAGCCAATGCACGCGGTCGGCCCGGTGATGCAGCGCGCGGGTCAGCGAGATCAGGTCCTGCACCGCCTGGCGACGCACCAGCGGCTCGATTTCAACCGCGGCGAAGCGCCAGCCTGGCGCATCCCGGCGAACCACGGCGACAAGGGCGGCCAGATGGTCTCGGGCACGCACCAGCACGGCGACAGTGCGCGTCGGGTCTTCGCGCCATTCGGCCTCGATCAACTCGATGATCTGTTGTGCCTCACTACGGGCGGCGGCGATGCCCTCGCTTTTTTCAGCCAGCACTGGATGAATCGTGACGCCGGCCCGGGGCAAGGAATCGCGTGTGGCGACAAACTCGCGGTAGCGGATCTCGCCGCGCAGCGGATCGTCCGCCGCAGGAAAAACCACCGGGAAACAGGCGTTGATCCAGTCCACCACAGCCGGGCAGGAGCGGTTGTTGCGCGACAGGCGCAAGGGCTTCAGCCGCAGCGCGCCGATGCCATTTTCGGCGACGCGCAGAAACAGGCCGACATCGGCCTTGCGGAAACGGTAGATGGATTGCATCGGGTCGCCCACCGCGAACAGCGTGCGGCCGTCATTCGGCTGCCAGCCGGCGGTCAGGCGTTCGAGCAGTTCGATCTGCGCCGGACTGGTGTCCTGGAACTCGTCGACCAGTAAATGGCGGATGCGGTAATCGAGGCGCAGGCCCAGCTCCGAGGGATCGAGTTCATCGCCCAGGGCGGCGCTGGCGCGCGCCGCGAGTTCGCCGAAGTCGACCTCACCGGCCTCGCGGAACACCAGCCACAGTTCGGCGGCCGCTAGCTTCATCAGGCGCGCCAATGCGCGCACCACGGCATCGTTGTCGTGCTCGGGCGCCGGCAGTTCGCGCAGGCGCCGCAAGGCAACGACTGAACCGGCGTCGAGCGTGGCGAGCCGTTCCAGCATGGCGTCCTTTTGCGACTTGAATTCCTTGCCCGCCGGAAAACCGCTTCTTACATTCACGGTCTTGCGCGCCGTGCCTTCCCTGGTCAACAGCAAATCGGCCAGCGCGCGCCAGCGCGGCAGTTGCTCCGGGTCAGGGTGCAGCGCTTCGCTCCAATCGCGCAACGGGCCGCCGTTAAGATTGTCCGCGGCAAACCGCGCCAGCGACATCCATTGCGTCTGCCAAGCGTCATCGAGCACCTCCGCAATCCGCGCGAGTTCGTCGCCGACCATCTCCTGCAGCGCCTCGCCGATGGCAGACTCGGGATCGTCAAGTTCGGCGATCTCTCGCCACTGCTCGCGCCGCGCCAGCATATCGGCCAGCAGACGCGCCAGCCGCGTGACATCGTTGTCGAGGTGTGCCAGTGCCGTGGCCACCGCATCGGCATGCTCGCGCTCGTCGTCACCCTTGCCTTCGAGATGGTCGAGCGCGCGCCGCGCCGCTTCGTCGTAATGCCGCTGCACCTCTTCCGCCACGGCAGGCTGCGCACCGAAGCGCGACAGCAGCGGCATCTGCCGCGCCAAACTGGCGCACAGCGCATCGATGGTGGTCAGGCGCAGCCGGCCCGGCTGGGTGTCGATCTGCCAGCCGAGCTCGCTTGATCGGGCCAGCGCGGCCGCCGCCAGCTCGAAAGTGATGCGTTTGTGCGGCTTGTCGGGCAGCACGCCAGCGCGCGCCAGTTCGAGGCTTTCCGCGATGCGCTGGCGCATCTCCCCGGCGGCCTTGTTGGTGAAGGTGATGGCGATGATTTCTTCGGGCTCGTCTACCGTCGCCAGCAGGCGCAGGTAGCGCTGCGTCAGCAGTTCAGTCTTGCCGGCCCCGGCCGGCGCCTCGACGATGAAGGAGTCGAGTTCCAGCGCGCGGTGGCGATTGATCTCGTCTTCCCGCAGCAGGTCGCTCATGGCTCGCCGGCCTCGTCGAACTGCTGCCGCCGCTCGGCAACACGCAATAACGGGCGCACATCGCAGTACTGGATATCTTTTTCATCGTCGAAGACGACCGCCGCTGCGCCATCGCGCACTTCGCGCGCTATCTCGCTGATTCGCTCTGCCCACAACCGGCGCAACGTGTTCCAGTCGGGAAACTCATCCTCGACGTAACGCTTGCGCTGCGCATCGAGCGACTTCACCTCGGGCAGCAGGCCTTCGTTTTCCGCCACGCCGAGAAAAGCCGGTTGGTCGCGGGTGACGCGAGCCAGCGCCACCGCCGCCACGGCGCGGTCGGGAAACGCCAGCGCCGCATAGATCGGCAGTTGCGGCTCACTGATGCGCTGCGCTGCCCAGCTATCCACAGAGACGTTGCGCCCGCTCTTGTAGTCGATCACCACCAGCCGCCCGTCGTCGAGTTCATCGACCCGGTCGATCACCACGCGCACCGGCAGACCCTCGATGTCGAGTGTGTGCTTTTCCTCGCAGGCAATCACGCGGAAAGCCGGGCGCTGCACCTCGACGTCGAGCCAGACTGCGAGCAGTTCCTGCAGCCTTTCGCCTTCGAGCTGCCGCAGGCGCGGCGGCAACGGCTCGGCCGCACGGCGGTCGAACTCGTCCAGTGCATGCGCCACCACGCGCCGGATTTCCGCGTTGCGGGTGTCCTGGTCCATTTGCGTCAAATCGGCCAGGCCGCGACCGCGCCAGAACTCCTCCAGCGCCGCGTGCAGCAGCGAGCCGCGCGCCATCGCATCGAGGCCGAAAGTCGGCGCTGGCAATACGGCGGCGCCGAGCCGGTATTGATAAAACGCCCATGCCGGGCACACCGCCTGCGCCGCCAGCAGCGCGGTGCCGCCTCGAATGCGCTCGGTGGCGCCGACGGGTGGCGCACGCGCATCGTCGATCCGTTCAAGCGGCTCCGAGGAGAACGGCAACACCGGAACCGACGGCCACTCGCGGTGCGGAATCGCCTCCAGCAGCGGACTGGCCCGCAACGGTCGTTCTCCTTCGCGCTGCGCCCAGGAGAACACCACCTCACCGGCGCATTCACACCACATGGTCTGCAGGGACTGCGCCTCCATTGCCAAACTGTCGGCGCGCGCCGCGGAAATTCCGGCGCGACGCTGCAGTTCGGCGGGCAGCAGCGGATTCGGTCGCGGCGCCGGCGGCCATGCCCCTTCATTCAAACCCATCACCCATAGCCCATCGACCGCGCCGGCCAGGGCATCGGCCAGGCTGCATACCTCGACCGGCGCGACGGTCTGCCGGGCAACCGCAAAAGCCTGATCGCGACACTGTCGCCGCAGTTGACTCAGGGCCTGACCGCAATCGACGCGACCCAGAACGGCATCCAGCGCGACAAGGCGGCTCAAGACCTCGCGCAATTCATCGCGGGCTGCACCTTCCGCCGCCAGCAGGGCGCGCTGGCCGGGCCAGCCGAGCGCTTCGAGCAGTTCGCCAAAAACCGCGCCCCACGCGGAAGGAAGCTGGCGGCGCGGCGCGGCGCGCGCGGCTTGCAGCAGCGCGCCGAGGTGCGCGACCAGGCGCGGCGCAGGCAGACCTTCTGCCCGTCTTGCCACGGCACGCGCAAGGCGCTCCAAACTGGTTTCAGGCGGCAGCCGTTGGCGCAAATCGGCTTCGATCCGCGCCCGGGCATCGGCTTCGTCAATATCCGCCGACCAGCCGACGCCGCAGAGCAAGGCGCCGAACCCGGTCTGCGCCACGCCTCGCGGATGCACGAAGAGTTGCAACAGCCTCAGGGCGACATCGACCAGCGGCTCGGCCGCCAGCGGCGACCCGGCGACGAACGCATAGTAGCGTTCCAGCGCCGCCCAGCCCGCGCCCACGGCAGTCGGATGCAGCGCATCTTCGAGTGCGGATTCCAGGCGGCGGCGTTGCGCCGGCAGATCGGCGACGGCGATGCGCAGGCGCGCCCGTGCATCGCGCGCCAGACAGGCGCGCGCCCACCCTGCCGCCGCCACGCATTCGGCATCGGCATCTGGTAGTTCGACACCGGTCGCAGGCATCGTTTCGCCGCGTCCGAAATCAAGCTGGAACAACTCGACGCCACGCGCTTCCAGCACTACCAGCAGGCGCGAAATCACCGGATCGGGTGCGATGAAACCGGCCAGGCCCAGCCGCGCCGGCAAACCGCCGATGCCTCGCTCGACGCACTCGATGCGCCACGCCAGAACTTCATCCGCGGTGAGCCAGCCGCCAGTCTGGCAGGCTTCGCCCACCCTGCCCCGCCATCGCAGAAAGGCTCGATACTCCTCGGTGTGCAATGCTTCGGGCACTTCGATGTGCCAAGCCCGCTGCAAACTGGCGGCCTCCATCGCCACCAGCGCCATGCCTTCCCGATCGAACAGCTCGGCCGTGGCGCCGGAATCGACTGCGATGGCCTGCTCCCACAAGCTGTGTTCCTGCCACCGCGAGAGAAAAGTTCCGGACATGCTGGCCGGCGGAATATCGCCGCGCAACAGCGCCGTGGATGTCAGGTGCTCCAGCCAGAGTGCCGGCGTCGAACTTTGCAGCGCCTGCCAGACCACGGCCCCGCGCGCCGCCTGCAACTCACCGTGAGCCCGGCGCAGACTGATCGCCAGCCGCGCGGTGGCGCACAGCACCGCCGGCTCCGGCCCGCCGGGAAGGTCGGCCAAGGGGATGCGCGGCAGGTCGCAACGAATCATCGGGGACCCCACACGTCCGCGGATCAAACGAATCCGATGGAGCGCTTGGGCTTCGCCTTGCGCGTCTGGTCATCCGCAATCAATTGTTTGATGGCATCGAAGATGGCCGAGAACTGCTCGTCGTACCTCATTTCCATCGCCTCGATCTTGCGCGCGAGGTCTCGATTTGAGTCCATGAGACGGCGTAACTGGACGAAGGTGCGCATGATGGCGATATTCACTTCAACCGCGCGCGGCGAACGCAGAACACTGGAGAGCATGGCAACACCCTGTTCGGTGAAGGCGTACGGCACGGCACTGATCTTGCGCCGCGATGCGGTCACGACTTGTGACCGCATCGGGCTTGCCTTGGAGAATGATGTCACAGATTGTGACCTCATCCGTTCCCATTCCGCGGCCGTGAGCTGGAACATGAAATCGGCAGGAAACCGATCGAGGTTTCTCTTTACTGCCTGGTTGAGAACTTTTGTCCCTACGCCATAAAGTTCCGCGAGATCGGAATCCAGCAGGACTTTCTCGCCCCGGATGGCCAAGACCAGCGGCGCAAGATTTTCCGGCTTGGGAGTGATCTTGGTCATCGAGGATCAGACTTTTTAGGCCACACCTTGATTGATCATCCCGCCAGCGGCAGCATCAGCGCGCCGAGGGCGCACAGGGTCGTGGTGACGATGAACACGGCGAGATCGGCCGGATGAACGGATTGCTGGACGAATACCTGATCGATGTACATGTGACTGCCTCCTTGAGAATGGAGAACAGTCTGCCAGCCGCAAAGCTCATGGGATGAGCCTGTCGTCCTTCGCCAGCAACTCAGGCGCCTGCACGTCGCGCGGCAGCGATTCGACCGGATTCAGGTCGCGGATTTCCTTGTCTTCGCTGGCCACTTTCAGGTCGCGGAACTTGCGCGCCGAGACCAGCACCCGCCGTTCCATCGACGCCACCGAATCGTTGTAGGCGCCGACCGCCTCGCCGAGGTTCTTGCCGACGCGGCTCCAGTGCTCGGCCACCGTGGCGATGCGATCATAGAGTTCGCGTCCGAGCACACTGATGCGTTCGGCGTTTTCGGTCAGTGCCTGCTGCGTCCAGCCATAGGCGACGGCGCGCAGCAGGGCGATCAGCGTGGTCGGCGTGGCAAGTATCACGCGCTGCTCGACGCCCTGCTCGATCAGCGAGGGATCGGCCTCCAGCGCGGCAGAGTAGAACATCTCGCCGGGCAGGAACAGCACGACGAAATCCGGTGAGGGCTGGAACTGCTCCCAGTAGGCTTTCTGGCCGAGCTTCCTGAGATGCTCGCGCACTTGGCGCGCATGATCGGCCAGCTTGCGCTTCTTCTCCTCCTCGTCGGTCGTTTCCAGCGCTTCGAGGTAGGCGGCCAGCGGCGCCTTGGCATCGACCACGATGTTCTTTCCGCCGGGCAGCTTGACGATCATGTCGGGGCGCAACCGCCCTTCCTCGGTATTGGTGCTTTCCTGCTCGAAGAAGTCGCAGTGATCGAGCATGCCGGCCATCTCGACCACGCGCTTGAGTTGGAGCTCGCCCCAGCGCCCGCGCGTCTGCGGCGCGCGCAGGGCCTTGACCAGGTTGCCCGTCTCCAGGCGCAGGGCGCCCTGCGCCTCGGCCATGGCGCGCACCTGTTCGGTCAACGTGGCGTAGGCGTCGATGCGCGATTTTTCGATGCCCTGGATCTGCAACTCGAATTTTTCCAGCGAGGTTTTTACAGGCGCCACCAGTTCACCAATGGCCAACTGGCGCTTGTCCAGGTCGGTCTTCGCGGAGGCCAGGGCCGCCGCCTGCTGGGCCTCCAGCGTGGCGCGGGCGAGTTCGAGGAAGGACTGGTTGTTCTTCGCCAGCGCGTCGGCCGAAATCACCTTGAAAGCATCGGCGAAGCTGTCGCGGGCGGCTTCGAGCGTGGCCTGGCGTTCGGCGAACAGCGCCTGGTCCTTTTCCAGCTCGGTGGCAAGCTGAGCGCACCGTACCGCCAGCGCCGACTCCTGCAGCCGCAGCGCCGCGAGTTCGCTATCCTGCTGGGCCAGCCGGGCTTGGGCTTCCTTCAGCCGCGCCGCAAAAACGACGGCCACCAAACCGCCGCCGATCAGCAGCCCAATCACCAGTGCAATGCCTATTTCCATGCCGTGCTCATTCCCGATTTGCTGTCAGAGCCGAGAGTATCACTCCTGACTGGCTCACCAGATGATCCCTATTCATTGAAGCCGCGAATCAGCCGGCCGGCCTTCTTCGTCGGCCGTCCCTTCAGGTTCGCGCCGGGCATCGGCGCCAGCCTGCTGATTTCCTCCTGCTGCTTGCGCCGCGCTGCGCTGGCCATGGTTTCCTCGTAGAGCAGGCGCGCTTCCGGCGCCGGACGGCGCTGCGCGTTGATGCCGCGGATGACGACGGTCCAGCGCACTTCACCGGCGACGATGTCGAGCTCGTCGCCCGGCCTCAGCTCGCGCGCCGGCTTGACCTGCTGGCCGTTCCACTTGACCCGGCCGCCATCGAGCGCAGCGGCAGCCAGGCTGCGCGTCTTGAAAAAGCGCGCGGCCCAGAGCCACTTGTCGATGCGCTGGCACTGCGGGCCGGCAGCGTCAGTCATGAAGCGCGGACAATCCGGAGAAGGAAATCGGCCGGAAACTACTTGCCGGCCGCTTCGCGCTTCTTGCGCGAGGTCGCCATGACCATCGCTTCACCATCGATGACTACCTTGTCGCCCACGGTGCACACGGTGTCGAGCACCACCCGGCACTTTTCCGTGATGACTTCCTTGACGGTCACTTTGGCATGCACGGTATCGCCGGGACGCACCGGTGCGCGAAAGCGCAAGGACTGGCTCATGTAGATCACGCCGGGCCCGGGCAGGCGATTGCCGAGAACGGATGAAAGCAGGCTGGCGGTCAACATGCCGTGAGCGATGCGGCCGCCGAACGCCGTGGTCCGCGCGTACTCTTCATCCATATGCACCGCATTCACATCCGAGGAGACACCAGCAAACAGGACGATGTCTGCATCGGTAATGGTCTTGCCCACTTCTGCGCTCATGCCGACCGCGATGTCTTCGATGTCGTAACCATTCTGGGGATTCATTAAAGTCCTTTGTCGTGATCTGAGCCATAGGCTCGGGTGGGCAGCAGTTTAACGCCGGACCTATGCCCAATGGGAACCGGCAAGGCGGTGACTGTTTCCGGTCAGTTCGCAAACATTTGCGCCCCGCTCAAAACCATTCGTACGACACCACTGACCAACAGGGCCACGCCAACCGATACCGACACGGAGAACAATGCTTCCCGGCGACCGATGGTCTTGAGCATGACGGCGAAGGTGGAGACGCAGGGAATGTAGAAGGTGAGGAACAACAGCAGGGTGACCATCTGCACCGAATCAAGCAGCGATCCGATTTCCTGGGTGCCCAGCGCCTGGAAGATCATCAGCAACGAGAGCTCCTTGCGCAGCACGCCGAACAGCAGCGGTACGCCCAGCGCCAGCGGCAGGCCCAGCCACCAGACCGTCACCGGCATTAGCAGGGTGTTGATCAGGCTGTCGGCGCCGACGTGGCTGAGCAGCGCCAGCACCACGCTGCCGCCCACCAGCAAGGGCGTGACGATGGTGAGAATATCGCTGGTGCGGTCCCAGGTCTCGGCCAGCAGTTTTCGCCAGGTCGGCAGCGCATAGGCCGGGATTTCCTGCACCTGACCAGGGCCGAGTTCCCGACCCCGGCGCGAAAGCAGACGACCCATGACGGCAATGACAATCAGGGTCAGCGCAAATATGCCGAACACGCCGCCGGCGCCGAGGTACTTGCCGGCGATGGCGAGGATGATGGCGGAGCGGGCCGAGCAGGGCACGAAGGTGATCAGCACCGAGGCAATCACGCGTTCGCGGCCGCTGGTGGCCTTGGCCGCGCCGGAGATGGCCGGCACGTTGCAGCCCAACCCGAGCAGGAAGGGTACGGCAACGCCGCCATGCAGGCCGATCTGGTGGAAACCGCGGTCGACGACGAAGGCGATGCGGTGCATCAGGCCGGCCTCCTCCAGCGTCACCAGCAGCATCACCAGCGGGATCATGTACGGCACCACGATGCCGACCAGACCAATGAGTCCATCGAGCACGGCTCGCGCGACTACGCCGCCGGTGGCCTGTGGCTGCCAGTCGGCGAATACCTCGGTCAGGCGCGCCGTGGTCATTGAATCGATCCAGCCGCTGATCTCGAAGACGACGAACAATACCGCGGCGAATACGGCGAGGCTGCCGATCAGTCCCCACTGCGGATGCAGGAACAACTCGTCGAGCCAGTAGCGCCAGCCGCGCGTGACCGCCGGCGATCCCATGCGCATTGCGGCCTCGACCAGCGTCGCGGCACGATGGTGGCGATCGGCATGCAGTTCCTCCGCCAGCGGTCGCGGCAGCCTTAGGCCGGCGGCTTCGCGCAGGGCCCGAAACCCGGGCAGCAGTTGCGGGAAATGCTGTCCGAGTTCGTCCTCGAAATAGCGGTCATCGGCGGCGAAGTGCATCAGCAACAAGGGATGTGGCACGCGAAACGCCGCATGAATCTCGGGACGGTTCATCGCCGCGCTGAGCGGCTGCAGGCTCTCTGCGATGTGCCGGCTGGGTGGTTGCGGCAGGGGACAGGTGGCCTCGCGCGCGGCATTCACGGCGGCGGCGAAAAGTTGGGCGATGCCCTGTCCCATCAGGGCCACCGTCGGTACCACCGGCATTCCCAGCAGCTTTTCCAGGGACTTGACGTTGATGTACAGGCCTTTTTCCGCCGCCTCGTCCATGTGATTCAGCGCCAGTACGATGGGCCGGCCGAGTTTGCTCAGTTCCAGCGTCAGTTCGAGGTGACTTTGCAGGCTGGTGGCATCGACCACCTGGATGATCAGGTCGGGCGGTGCAAAGGGTGCCGGCGGGCCGGACTGTTCGTGCACCGACACCGGCGGCCGCTCGTCGCCCCACAGCAGATACTTCAAGGTGGAAAGATCGTCACCCTGCAGATGATGCAACGAATGGACGCTCGGCAGATCGACCACGCTGGCTTCATCGAAACCGATCTGAACCGTGCACTCGCGATAAACGCGATGTGTGCCGGTCAATTCCCCGCGATGCGGCGCAGTGCTCGATACTGCCTCGAACAGGGTAGTCTTGCCGCTTCCCGGCAGGCCGACCAGGGCAATGCGCAGGCGACGCTCGCCGCGCAACAGCGGAGTGCGCAAGGGAACAGAGACTTCCATCACTCAGAGCCTGTATTCAAGTTGCAACCTCGACTGTAAGCGCTTCGCCTGCTTGAAGGCTTCCTTCAGCACCTGCCGATCCAGTTCGTTGAGTTTGTCCGGATCGATGCGGTTCTCCGCGCCCGGCGGAGTATCGGCGCGCTGGTTGCGCAGCCGCAGTTGCTGGATGAAGTAGAAGCCATCGATCACCGCATTGATATCGTCACCGCCCAGTTTCATTTGTTCAGCCGCCGCCCGCAAGCGTGCCGTGGTACTGCTGTGGGAAATGCCGTTGGCCAGCGCGATGATGCGCGCCGCGTCGACAAAAAGCCGAGCGCCAAAGGCCTTGAGATCGAGTGTGTGCGGAAAGTCCGGATTGGCGTCAAAAACGAAATCGCGGATCATGCCCAGCGGCGGCGAGACCTTCACCGCGTTCTCGGCCATGAACCGCAGGAACAGTTTGGCGTTGCCAGTCATCTCCAGCAACCATTTGCGCAAAGCCTTGGCCAGGGCCTCGTTACCATACAGCGGGCGGAAATCGAAGAAGATGGTGGCGTTGAGCAAGGCCTCGGGCTCGGGCAGGCGTATCCACT
Organism: Rhodocyclales bacterium; assembly: GCA_026399415.1. Taxonomy (GTDB): domain Bacteria; phylum Pseudomonadota; class Gammaproteobacteria; order Burkholderiales; family Rhodocyclaceae; genus Sulfuritalea. The sequence goes on from JAPLQZ010000186.1 coordinate 16,217, forward strand.
GGGTAAAGCGCTCCCGCCACTCGTCCTGCGTCAGGCACCACAGCGGGTTGCTGGCCATGATGTTGCCTTTGCACAGCGGAAAGCCGCAGCGCGCCAGGCCTTCATTGACCTCGCGGGCAAAGTCGAGAAAGCGCAGCTGGAGCACATCGCGGTCGGCGAAATCGGGACAAACAAAAATGATGCCGTTGTCCTGATCGGTGCTGAAGGTCTGTTCGTCGCGTCCTTCCGAACCAAACGCCAGCCAGGCCCAGTCGAGGCCGAACAGATCGTGCTGCGCCAGCTTGATTTCGATCACGCGGCGGGTGAGCCTGTCATTGAGACCGGAAATGAACTGGGTCAGCTTTTCCGCGCTGACCCCCTGGCCCAGCATATTGAGGCACAGGCGGCGCACATCGCCTGCCGCCCGGCTCAGGGCATCGATGTCGACTGCCGCCTCGATCACCTTGCGGATGTTGCGCAGGCCAACGCGTTGCATGGCGAACAGATCCCGTTCCGAAACCACGCCGCTCACCCGCTCGTCGGCATCGACCATGACCAGATGGCGAATGCCGTGCGTTGCCATCGCCAGCATCGCCTCATACATCGTGGCGTGACCGGAGATAGTCGCCGGCGAGGTAGTCATCACCTCTTCGACAGGCGCCGTGGTCGGGTAGTTCGGGAACACCACGCGACGCATCGCATCGGACTGGGTAAAGATACCCGTCGGCCTGCCCTCCGCGTCTGCCACCACCACCGAGCCGACATTGGCGCGCACCATGGCCTCCATGGCTTCGCGAATCGACGCTTGCGGCATCACGCGCACCACCGTCCGCCGCGGCAAGCCGGAAATCTGCGCATTCAGCGACTGTTGTTCCGCGTTGCTTTGACCGAACTGGAGTTCGATCTGGCGCCGCGATTCATCGAGCAGACCGGCAAGATAGTCGAGCACGAAGCGATTGAATTCGCAACTGCCCGGCAGCAGTTTGAAGAAGTCGGCGCTGGTGAGACGCCAGACCTGCACATCCTCCACCGCGGTATAGATGTTGATTGCCGGCCGCTTCGCCGCCACCGCCGCCAGCGGAAAACATTGGCCCGGTTCCAGATCGTACAAAACCTTGTCGGTGAGATTGACGTCGCCCGCCAGCCGGGCCTGGACCGTGCCGGACTGGATGATGAACAGGTCCGGCGGCATGTCGCTCGGGGTCAGGATGAAGCCGCCGCCGGCCACTGTGACGGGGGTCAGACATGCGGCTAGCGCATCAAGGGCGAATGCCCCCATGTCCTTGAAGGGTGGATGGTGGCGCAGAAAAGCCAGCAGTTCCTCGCGCGACTCAACAGTCATGAATACGTGCCTTTGCAATCATGTTTCAATATGAAATCTGGTTTTTAGCTTCTGCTGCAGTTTGCGCGCCTGGCGCAGCGATTCGAGCAAGACGCGGCGGTCGAATTCGTTGAGGCGGTCCGGATCAACCTGATTTCCCGGCGCCTGTCCATCGAGACCGGCACCGGCCTGCACGGCAAGCCGAATGTCCTGCAACGCGTGGAACGCGTGGATGGTCGCCGTCGCGTCGGCGGACGTCATGATCCCCTCCGCCGCAACCCCTCGCAATCGCGGCGCGGTGCCTGTTTCGGCGATTCCGGCGCCCAGCGCCAGGATGCGTGCCGCATCGACAAAAATGCGCGAGCCGAACTTCTTCAGATCGATTGCTCCGCCGGATTCGGTCCCGGTAACAAAATCGCGCAGACGTCCCAGCGGAGGCGATGCCGCCAGCGCATTGACGGTCATCATGCGCAGAAAAATCTCGTTGCCGCGCGTAAGCTCCGACAAAGTCCGGCGCAACTGCGTCACCAATTCCGCATCGCCGGCCAGCGGCCGGAAATCGAAGAAGATCGCGGCGTTGAGCAGAGCCTCGGGCTCCGGTGTGCGGACCCACGTGGCAAAGCTTTCCGTCCATTCGGACAGCGAAAGGCACCAGCGCGGATTGCCGGCCATCACGTCGCCATCGCAGAGGGGAAAGCCGCATTCGGCAAGGGCCTGATTCGCCGCGCGGGCGAAGGGAAGAAACAGCGCGCGCAACTGGCGCGCTTCACCGTCGTCGCTGGCGGAAAATATCAATCCATTGTCCTGGTCGGTTGTCAGGGTCTGCTCCAGTCTCCCCTCCGAACCGAGGCCAAGCCAGCACCAGCGTGTCGGCGGCAAACGAAAACGCAACGCAAGCAAGGCCAGCACCCTCGCCCCGATGGCGTCGTTGAGGCCGGACAAGACCCGGGTCACCAACGCCGGCCCGGCTTCCTCATGGTGCAAGGCCCGGGCCAGTCGGCGCGTCTCGACTGCACACACCACCAGGGTAGCGATATCGGGCGCACCGGCGATGCTGGCAGCGCAGCCTGAAATGGCGCCTGATTGCGGCAGGATATTGTGATCAGTCATGGTCAGTACTTGACACGGGCGAAGTAGGTCTTTTGCGCGGCATCGAGCGCCTGACGCAGGGTAAGGATTCCCATGTCGGCAAGCAGCGGAATCATCTTGAGGAACACTTCACCGGTGACATAGGCATCGCCGAGGGCGGTGTGGCGACCGATGACATTGATGCCGAGACGCTCCGCAATGCTCTCCAGGCGGTGAGATTCCTGGTTGGGATGAATCACCGCCGACAACAGCAGCGTATCGAGCACAGGCTGGGTAAAACGCACGCCGAGGCTGTCTTCCTTCAATTGCAGGAATCGCATGTCAAACGAGGCGTTGTGCGCCACCAGCACCGTCTCGGCACAGAACTCATGGAATGCCGGCAGCACGACATCCAGCCTGGGCTGGCCATTCACCATGGCCTCGGTAATGCCGTGAATCAGTATGCCTTCGGGCTTGAGCGGTATCACCGGGTCGACCAGCTGATCGAATATTTCCTGTCGCAGCAGACGGTTGTTCACGATGCGGACCGCGCCCAACTGGATTATTTCATCGCCATTGGATGGCTGCAGCCCTGTAGTCTCGGTATCGAACACCGAATAGGCGAGGTCAGTCAAGCGGCGATCAGGATCGATGCCGGAACCTTCGGCATCGCGCGCGGCGAACAGATCGAAATCGTAATACTCCGGGCGGCTGTCGCTGTGCAGATGTTGCGTCTGATCGATTGTCTGCACGTCGGGAGTGACCGCCGCCGGCAACACGATGCGGAAAAAGGCGTTGTGCGCGGCCTTGTCGCGCTGGTACCAGATTTCTCCGCTGTGACGGTCGACCACGTCGCGCAGCGTCAGCGGGCTGGTCTCGGCGCCGACATTCATCGGCTCCAGTTCCCACGTGTACAGGGTCTCGGAAGAGACCGGCGTACCCGACCAGATCAGATCGACGAAGACCATTTTGCCTTCGGCGGAAAGGCGCAGACGCAGTTCACGAATGGCATAGTGATCCTGCAGGCGCGAGGCGAGGAAAGTGATGGCCTGAATCAGGGCGAAGCTGTCAACCCGTATCCACAGGCTCGTATCCTGATCTTCGTTCTTGATCGGCAGATGCAACCGGTCGGCGACGCGTCGGGCCGCAGCAGCAACGATATCGATCGCCAGCACGTCCTCGAGCGGCCAGCGCGTTTTCAGCGAATCGGCAAAGCCGCTCATGGTGGTTTCGAGGCGCTGGCTCATGGCCGACGCCTCGTCCGCGATCACCCGCGTGAAGCGCTCGCGGTAGTCGACTTCCATCTCCGGCGAGTCGATCAGCGTCTCCACTGCCGCACGGAGGTTGGCCAGCGCCGCGCGGTTGCCATCGGTCAGCGACTGCAGCACCTGATCGCGCTCCGCTTCGCGCTCGAAATTGCGCGTGATGTTTTCGATGGTGAGGACGTAGCCGGTGACCTGCAACTCGGCACCGAGCATCGTTGCAGCCGCCACCCCCTGAGCAGGCGCAGCCTGCGAACCAACATTGTCACCCCCCTCCCCGGGAGGGGGGGCGGGGGGGAGGCTGTCCACAGTGGCAGTTGCTGGGCCAGTGGCTCCTGTGCGCAGCACAGGGGCCATCTGCGCCCTAAGCAACTGCCCGCCACGCGTCGAAGTGATGAAATTGGCCGTCGGCTCAGCACTGCCCCTGCGCAACCTCTGCTGGATATTCTCCAGCGAATGGGTGATCTGTCCGCGCTCCAGAATGGAAAAAATCGACCGGCCGAGACCGATCAGCGCGCCGCCGCTCATCGACGTCGGCCCCTGCGCCAGCGCCTTGAACTGCAGCCGCGCACGACTGTTGTAGAGCAGGATGCGACCATCGAGATTGCAAACCACGACACCCAGGGCCAGCTCTGACATCAGTGCGGCCAGCCGGTTCTTCTCCTCTTCCACCGTGGCCTTGGCGGTTCTGATCTGTGCTTCGACATCGTTCAGCAACTCGTCTCGCTGCTGCGCCAGATCGTTTGCCGCACGCGCCAGCTCGCGCACTTCGGGAGGGCCTTCGGGCGCGACGCGGAAGTTGCGATTGGCGCCCAGCATCAGGCGCAGGGTCTCGGCCATGCGCGACAGACCCTGTACGTACTGCTGGAACAAGCCGCGCAACAGCAGCACGCCGGCGACCAGGCCCAGCAGGGTAATCACGCCGCCGACCGGCAGGCGCGGCACGAGGAATTGAGCGAATGCCGCGCGTTCTGCGTCCTTCGCGTCGGCAAACAACAGGAGGCCGGTGAGCGCGAAGGGACCGGTCATCAGCAGTCCCAGCACGCAGGCTGCAAGAATGAAACGCAGCCTTGCTTTCATCCCAGCAGCGACTTGATCTGGAGTACGAGGTCCTTGGTCGAGAACGGTTTGGTGATATAGACGTCGGCACCCAGCGCCAGTCCCTTGGTCACCTCCGTCTCGCGACCCTTGGCGGTGAGCATGATGATTTTTGTTGCCACCAGTTCCGGGGCGGCGCGCAGGGCCTGACAGACTTCAAAGCCGGACTTCTTCGGCATCATCACGTCGAGCAGGATCAGGTCGGGAACGAATTCCGAAGCCAGTTGCAGAGCGGTTTCACCGTCGGTAGCCACGGCGACCTGAAAGCCCTCCTTCTTCATCAGGTACTCAAGCGAAATAACGATGTTCGGCTCGTCATCAACAATCAATATGCGATGGCTCACGGCACTCCTCCGGTCGACTTACTTGCGTCATTATCGCCCGCCTGCCGTGGTAGTGCGAAGACAAAACACGCACCGGCACCCGGGGTACTTTCCACCCACAGCCGACCGTTGAAATATTCGATGATCTGGCGGCTGATAGGCAGGCCGAGGCCGGTACCTTGCGGCTTGTCGGTGAGGACATCCGCGGTGCCGGCACCCTGGCGGAACTTGTCGAAAATCACGTCCTGATCCTCCGCCTGGATTCCGGGGCCGTTGTCGGTAACGCTGACGCGCACTTCTTGCGGGGTTACCTGCCCGCGCAGCGGAATCTCAGGTACGCAAAGCGCAGCCAAGCCGACTCTTACCCGACCACTGTCCGCCGGAACAAACTTGAGCGCGTTCGACAGCAGGTTGACCATCACCTGCATCAACCGGTCACGGTCGGCGAGCACGATGAGCCCATCCTCGCACGCATCAAGGTCCAGAGCAACGTGCTTCTCGGCGAACAGGACGGTAAGCGATTCCGCCGCTTCGCGGATCACCTCGGCCACGTCCACGGCGGTCACGGTCCATTCGGCACGCCCGGATTCGAGCTTGGCCAGATCGAGAATCTGGTTGATCAGCCGCGACAGCCGAACGGCCTCGCTGACGATGATGCCGAGAAAGCGTGCTCGTTGAGCCAGATCTATCTTCGGATCCTCCTGCAACATTTCGGAAAAGGCACGGATCGAGGTGAGTGGGGTTCGCAGTTCGTGGGTGACGGTAGAGATGAAATCGTCCTTCATGCGATCCAGCTGTTGCAAGCGGGCATTGGCCTCCCGCAACTCCGCCGTGGCACGTGTCAGTTCCAGGGACTTTTGCTCCAGTTCGCGCGTGTAGGCACGCACCTGCGAGGCTTCGTCGAGAATATTCATCACCTCGTCGATGCCCAGCGGTTCCTCCGTCACCACCGACGCCACCATCGCTCGCGCCGACGCCGAACCGATGGCGCCCGCCAGCAGAGTTTCGGCGAAGTTGACCAGCCGGGTATCAGGGGGAAGTTCCTCTATGCCCCGCAGTCCCCGCTGCCGCGCATGGCGGGCAAAGGCTTCGTGCGCACGTTCGAGGCCGAGGAATCGTCCAGCCAGCGGCAGCAGATCGGTCACGCCGGCACTGCCGCGCCAGCCGGGGATGCCGGCGGCCTCGGCGCCACCGACAAACAATGTCGCCTGCCGCGCCTCGCGCAGGTTCGGCACGCGCTGCAGGGAAACGCCGATGTAGGCGCCCAGGTTGACCAGCAGGCTCCACACCAGACAATGAGTGATCTCGTCGAGTCCGGTCAGGCCAAACAGATGCTGCGGACGCAAGAATTCGATACCGAACAAACCATGCGCGATGAAACCATCCGGCAGCCACCCCGACTTGGCGAAGGAGGGCAACAGCAAGGTATAGGCCCACAGCACGAACCCGCCTGCCAGGCCGGCCAGCGCACCATCCCGGGTGCCGCCTTTCCAGAACAGGCCGCCGATCACTACCGGGGCGAACTGCGCCACCGCGGCAAAGGAGATCAGCCCGATCGAGACCAGCGCGTAGGCTTCGCCGGCCACACGAAAATACAGATAACCCAAGCCCAGAATGACGGCGATGGCCCAGCGCCGTATCTCCAGCAGCAGGCCCGACAGATCGGCGCGTGTCGCCAGCCCGAGCATCGGCAGACGCAGCAGCGCCGGCATCACCAGATCGTTGCAGACCATGGTCGACAACGCGATGGTTTCGACGATCACCATGCCGGTGGCCGCCGACAATCCGCCGATATACACGAACAGCGCCAGCCCTTCCTGCTGGTGAGCCATCGGCAGGGTCAGGACGAAGGTATCGGCATCGACGCCGGCGCCCGGGAAGTGCAGCATGCCGGCCAGCGCCACCGGCAGCACGAACAGGTTGATCAGGAACAGGTAGAGCGGGAACATCCATACCGCACGGCGCAAATGACTTTCGTCGACGTTTTCCACCACGGCGATCTGGAACTGTCGCGGCAGCAGCAGCGAGGCGAACAGGGAGAGAAATATCAGGGTGCCCCAGGTGCCGTAGGCCGCCGGAGAGTCGGCGGTGGTGAGACGGCGCGCGACTTCGGGTACCGCGGCCGCCTGGGCAAAAATGTCACCCGCACCGTCGTGCATGCCCCAGACGACGAAGATACCCACCGCCAGAAAGGCAGCGAGTTTGACCATGGACTCGACCGCAATGGCAGCCACCATCCCTTCATGGCGTTCGGTGGCGTCCAGATGGCGGGTGCCGAACAGGATGGTGAAGGCGGCCAGGATCATCGCCACATACAGCGCGCTGTCCTGGAAGATCGGCACGGCGCCGGCCTTGGCCGGCATGATGATGTCCGGGTAACTGGCCAGGATCGCAAAGCTGTTGGAGACCGCCTTGAGTTGCAGTGCGATGTAGGGAATTACACCGACCACCGCGATCACCGTCACCAGGCCGCCCAGCAATTGACTCTTGCCATAGCGCGAAGCGACAAAGTCGGCGATCGAGGTAATGCGATTCGCCTTGGCCACCCGGATCATCTTGTGCAGGATGAAACCGGCCAGCGCAAACAGCAGGGTCGGGCCGAGATAGATCGGCAGGAAACCGATGCCGCTGGCTGCTGCACGACCGACGCTGCCGTAGAAGGTCCACGTCGTGCAGTAGACGCCCAGCGAGAGCGAATAGACCACCGGATTGGCAATCAGCGAGCGCCCGGTATCCGCGCGCCGGTCTGCATACCAGGCAATGGCGAACAGAATGCCCAGATAGAAAAACGAAGCGAGGACGATTACCCAGCTTTGCAGCACCTTAGTCGCCTCTGCTTTCGACTACCCAGGCCATTTGCGCAATGAGCGCCAGCCATGATCCCATCAGCCAGGCATACAGCGGTGGCATACCAAAAAAATCGCCGCCACGGTTGAACACCGAAAGCAATGGATAGTTGAAAAAGAAGCAGCCGAGCAGGAACAGAAACGCGAGGCGTTGCGCCGTGAGCCGGGAGCGAATCATGATGACACCTCCAAAGAGCGTATTTCAGCAGGAATCGTACACCGCATTATTGCCACGAAAACAGGCGCAAAAAAAGAAAAGCGCCCGTCTTGCGAGGGGCGCTTTTCTTCTGTCATGGGCCGGCGTCAGGCGTTCTGCTTGAGCTGATCCAGGATGCCGGGGTTCTCCAGCGTGGAAACGTCCTGGGTGATCTCTTCGCCCTTCGCCAGGCTGCGCAGCAGGCGCCGCATGATCTTGCCGGAACGCGTCTTCGGCAGGTTCTCGCCGAAGCGAATGTCCTTGGGCTTGGCGATCGGACCGATTTCCTTGCCGACCCAGTTGCGCAACTCGTTGGCAATCTTCTTTGCATCTTCCGCCGTCGGACGTGACTGCTTGAGTACCACGAAGGCGCAGATCGCCTCGCCGGTCATGTCATCCGGGCGGCCCACCACGGCGGCTTCGGCCACCAGCGGGTTGGATACCAGCGCCGACTCGATTTCCATGGTGCCCATGCGATGTCCGGAGACGTTCAGCACATCGTCGATGCGGCCCATGATGGTGAAGTAGCCGGTCTTGGCGTCGCGCATCGCGCCATCGCCCGCCAGATACAGATTGCCGCCGAAATCCACCGGGAAATAGGACTTCTTGTAGCGTTCCGGATCACCGTAAA
>JAPLQZ010000275.1 GCA_026399415.1 Rhodocyclales bacterium
CGCCAGGCTATGAGCAGAAGACCGTTCCGGCCGAACAGAAGCGGGGCGCCTTGCGCCTGGTGGCCTCGCCCGACGGCGCGCAGGGTTCGGTCACCATCCATGCCGATGCGGCGCTCTACGCCGGGCTGTTCGACGGCGCCGAGCGTGCCGAACTGGCGCTGGACCCGGCACGCAAGGCCTATGTGCATCTGGTGCGCGGCGCGCTGGAGGTCAATGGCCAGCGCATCGACGCAGGCGATGCTGTCTTGCTGGAAAACGAAAATCGGATCGAACTGAGCCACGGCACCGATGCCGAGGTGCTGGTGTTCGATTTGGCTGCCTGAGCTTCCCTTCTCAACCCTGATCAACGTAAAGGAATCGACATGTTCAACAAACTTCAAAACCCCTTGGCCCTGGCGGGCCGTCTTCTGCTGGCCGTACTTTTCCTGCCGGCAGGCATCGGCAAACTCACCGGCTTCGCCGGCACGGTGGGCTATATCTCCTCGGTCGGCTTGCCCATGCCGGAAGTCGCGGCCGTCCTGGCGCTGACCGTCGAGATTCTTGGCGGCCTGGCCTTGATCGCAGGTCTCGGTACCCGCTGGGCTGCCCTGGCGCTGGCCCTGTTCACCCTGGTGGCGTCATTCTTCTTCCACGCCTTCTGGTCCGTACCGGCTGACCAGCAGTTCATGCAGCAACTGCTGTTCTTCAAGAACGTCGCCGTGACGGGTGGCCTGCTGACACTCGCTGCCTGGGGTGCCGGCGCATGGAGTCTGGATGCCCGCCGCGAGGAGCGAGTCAGCTTCTCCCCGGCCCTGGCTTGATCGTAGTTCTTTACCCAGTTCTTTAACCCCGTTTCGAGGAATATGAAAATGACAACAGTAGCAGTGGTTTATCACTCTGGTTATGGTCACACCGGACGCATGGCTCAATCGGTCGCGGAAGGCGCGGGCGCTTCGCTCGTCGCCATCGATGCCGAAGGCAACCTGCCCGAAGGCGGATGGGAAACCCTGGCGGCCGCCGACGCCATCATCATGGGCAGCCCGACCTACATGGGCAGCGTCAGCTGGCAGTTCAAGAAGTTTGCCGATGCTTCTTCCAAGCCCTGGTTCAGCCAGCAATGGAAGGACAAAGTGTTCGCCGGCTTCACCAACAGCGCCACCATGAACGGCGACAAGCTATCCACCTTGCACTACCTGTTCACGCTGGCCATGCAGCACAGCGGCATCTGGGTTGGCACCGGCATGCTGCCGAGCAACGCCAAGGCGGCGCAACGCAACGACATCAACTATGTCGGATCTTCCAGTGGTGCCATGGCGCAATCGCCGTCGGACAGCAGCCCCGCGGAAATGCTTCCGGGCGATCTCGAAACAGCCAGGTTGTTTGGCAAACGCGTGGCCGAGGTGGCGACCCAATTCAAAAGTTGAGCATCGGGACGCTTGTGACACCGAAGAGTCGGCGCTGGCGACACGGCGATTCGATGCGTCAAAGAAGCAATTCAACCTGACCCCATATCGCACCTGAATAGTTACCCAACAAACTCACAATTCATTGGGTAACTATATCAGCAGCGCCCGGGTCGGGATCGAACACGGCATCGATGTCGCGCGCCGAATGAAGCACGCGAACGATGTCGATGCCATTGGGGAGCGGCTCGTAGAAGATGACATAGCGGCCGAACGGCATGCTGCGCAAGCCGGGCGACAGGTCATCGCGAGCACGGCCCATCATTGGCTGGCTCGACAGCAGACGCAACTTGCCGTCAAGGCGATCGACCCAGGCATCCGCTTGCGAGACACTATCCTCGGCGATGTAACCCCAGATATCAGCAATGTCGGCGCCGGCGAGCGGCCGCCGAAGGATGCGCGCCATCCTATTATTTGGTCGTGCCTGGCTTGGCCTGGCGTCTGGCGCGCCCCTCGCGCTTGACGCTCTCGGCATCCCAGGCCGTTGCCGGACCGCTGTCCAGGCCGGCACGGACGTCCTGGCGCAACTGCGCCAGCTTTGCCGCGCGCAGATGGTCCTGTTCATCCATGAGACGCAAGGCCTCGCGCACCACCTCGCTGGCCGACGTGTAAAGCCCCGAGCTGACCTTCTGCCGCACCAGTTCTTCAAGGTGCGGAGTGAGATTGACGTTCATGCCCATGTTCGATTCCTCGCTGTACCGGCCACCCCTCGGCGACCATTGGCGCCAATCCTATCAAATATTGTCAAAAATTGACATAAATGCCCCACGCTGGTCGCCACGAACAAGGGAAGCCGCTGGAGCCGGATCAGATCAAGAATATCCGCGAGGCCTCGCGCGTCAGCAAGTCCTGCTTGCGCGCGAGGCCACCGGCATAACCGGTCAAACTGCCGTTGGCGCCCAGCACGCGGTGGCATGGCACCACAATGCTCCACGGGTTGCGCCCCACGGCCGCGCCGACGGCGCGCGCCGCCTGCGGCTTGTGCAGTTGCGCGGCCAGGGCGCCGTAGCTGGTGGTGGCACCCCACGGAATCGCCGCCAAAGCCTCCCACACGCTGCGCTGAAACGGCGTGCCCCAGGCCGCCGCGCGCGGTGTCTTGAAGTGCCGGCACTGGCCGCGGAAATACGCCTGCAGTTCCTCGGCCGACTGGTCCAGCCAGCGCTGGGACTTCACCGCTTGCCATCCGGATGCATCCGGGTGGTGGCGCTGGCCTTCAAACCACAAACCCGCCAGGCCGGCATCGCAGGCAGCCAGCAGCATGGTGCCCAAAGGAGTGGCGATGGTTTTGCAAACGAGTTTCATGGGGATTCTCCGTGCCAGAGTCGAATGACGGCGTAGCTGCGCCAGGGTTGCCAGGCCGTTGCCAGTGCGGTGGCCGCGCGCGCCGGTTGCGGGCCGTC
>JAPLQZ010000127.1 GCA_026399415.1 Rhodocyclales bacterium
CCCCTGCCGGTTTTGAAGACCGGCCGTCCCACCGGGGAACGTTCTCTTCCGTTGTTCGTTTTTAGTTGTTGATCCATGCGTGGGTCGAACCGATGCCGCGCAATACGTGCTCGTCACGCACGCGGCGAGTGTAGCCGATGCGGTCGAAAAATTCGAGGATGTGAATCGCCACCTTGCGTCCGCCGCCGATGCGGTCGCGCAGGTCGGCGCCACGCGCCGCGCCGTGTTCCGCGTTGAGTTCGGCGACAAGGTTGGCCAGCTGCGCCACGGCATCGGCGGAGAAGTAGTGATCATGTGCCACTGGATAGAGTTCACCGGCCCGTGCCACGCGGCGGAACAACTGGCGCACCACGTCCTCGGCGGTGCCCGAGTCGCGCGCGACATCGCGCACGCGCGGCGGCGCGAAGGGTTGAGCGTCGAGCAGTGGTCTCAGTACGCCAAACAGGTCACGGTCGCCGGCGGCAAGGCTGGCCTGGTATTCCGGCAAATGCAGCCAGGCACGGGAGGCGGCGAGGCGGCCGGCGGCGAGCAGTTCGGCGACCAGCGTGTCGAATGCGGCGCGGGTCAGCGTAGGCAGCGTCAGCCGGCGCAGGCGCTCGCGCTCGACACCGACCATGTCCGGCGCGCGTTGGTGCTCTGTGGCGAGCGAAGCGAGCAGTTTGTCGCCCAGCGCCTGCCACCCTGCGGCAGAAAAGCCGATCTGCTCCTCGCCGGCGCGGACGACGCGCAGTTCCGCGGCTTGCCACAATGCAGCGACCGCATCATCGGCAAGATTCCAGTTCGCAGCGAAGCGACCCAGATCAACGCCGGCGGCCGACTGCTCCGCCAGCAGACGCAGACTGGTTGCCGGATCGTCATCGCGCAATGCGTCGAGCAGGGCCAGGCGCGCCGGATTGCGCTTGTGGCGCGAGGGCGGAAAGCGATCCAGCACGCGACCGCCGGCGACAGTGCGTTGCGCCGATGCATCGCGCAGCACGAAGCGGTCGCCGCGCACCGTGATGGTTTCGCGATCCAGCAGGATTTCCGCCAGCGCTGTTGCGCCGGGTGCGATCTGATCGCCCTCCAACAGTGCGACGCGGCCGGTGATGTCGGCGGCGCCCAGATGCACATGGACGGTTGTCCAGTGCTTCAGTGCCGGCTGTGTCACCGGTACTCTCAGCTCGGCCTGAAAGCGGGTCAGCGGCCGCGCGGCAGCCGGATCGACGACCCACATGCCGCGTTCGATATCCTTCTTTTCGAAGTCGCCCGTCAGCGCCAGCGCGCAGCGATCGCCGGCCTGCCCGTGCCCGGCCGGCCGATCCTGGACATGCAGGCTTTTCACCCGCGCCTTGAGTCCATCACGTCCTGCGGGAGCGATGATCACCGTATCGCCAGCGCCGACTCTTCCCGAGAAGGCCGTGCCGGTAATGACCGTGCCGATGCCCGTCAGCGTGAAGCAGCGGTCGATGGCGAGACGGAAGCGGCCATCCGCCCGGCGCGCCTGATGCGCGGCGGCAACCGCATCGAGATGGGAACGCAGTTCGGCAATACCTTCGCCCCTGGTCGCCGACAGCGGAAATACGGGGCTGTCTTGCAGCCGCGTGCCGGCGAGCAGCGCCCCGATTTCGTCGCGCGCCTCGATGACGCGCGCCGCATCCACGGCATCGCACTTGGTCAGTGCCACGGCTCCATGATCGAGGCCGAGCAGCCCGAGCAGTTCCAGATGTTCGCGAGTCTGCGGCATCGGTCCGTCGTCGGCGGCAATCACCAGCAGCACGAAGTCGATGCCGGTGGCGCCGGCCAGCATGTTGTGGATCAGCTTTTCATGTCCGGGGACATCGATGAAGCCCAGCACCGAACCGTCCGCCTGCGGCGCATAGGCGTAACCGAGGTCGAGCGTGATGCCGCGCGCCTTCTCCTCCGGCAGGCGGTCGGCGTCGACGCCGGTGAGGGCCTTCACCAGGGTCGTCTTGCCGTGGTCGATGTGACCGGCGGTTCCGATAATCATTTGCTGACCATTATGCGGCGGTGATTTCCTTCGAGGTGAGTTTGTACACGAAAGTCGTGGCGTCGAGGCTGTCCAGTCGTCCCGTGTTGTATTCCGCCTGCGGGTACATGAGGAAGGGGACCTTGGCGCCTTTGGATCCCGGAAGAGCGATGTCGTGGGCCGTGTTGTAGGCCAGCCAGTTCATCTCCCAGGCGCCGAAGAGCTTCTGCCGCGCGGCGATCACCACGTCGTCCTGCAACGTGAGGCCGGGTTTCTCCTCCAGCACCACCTTGCGCACGTCGGCGGGATCGACCGGCACCCAGCCGAAATTGGCCAGCCAGACCTCGGCGCGGCAGTGCTGTGCCTTCGTGATGTCGCCGCTCTTGCCCAGGCTCTTGTAGCCGAATTTCGAATCCGCCACGCGCACGCCGTACACGTCGCGCGCCGGCAGGCCAAGAGAACGGGCGAGGCCGACGTAGAGCGCATTGAGGTCGGCGCACTTGCCGGTAAGGTTGCCCGATTCGAGCATGCCGCGGATGTCGCCGGTGCCGCAGCCGCGGGTCTTGGGGTTGCGCTCGGTGTTGTCGACCACCCACTCGTACAGGGCTCGGGCTTTGTCGACATCCGCCTTCGCACCCTTGGTGATTTCCAGCGCGGTTTTCTTTACGATCCCGTCGGTCGGCAGCAATTCGGTGGCGTGGGTGTAAAGGCTGCGGGTCACCTTGTCGAGCGGCGCCACCTTGCCCGGCTGCGACAGGTCGAGAGCCCGGTCGCGCGTGGCGAAGCGGCTCACCACTTCCAGCACCGGCGCGGGCTCGCCGCCGTCCCATTGCGCGGCCAGCATCTGCGCTCCGTAGGCAGGATTGCGCAGCTGTTGCACGGAGACGGCATTGCCTTGCCAGAGGTTGCCCATCGGTCTGATCCAGGTCTGGTCTTCGACCGAGGGCAGTGGCAGCCAGACGCGCGGGGCGCCATTGGCGGCGGAAAGCTCGACGCGGCTGGTGACTTCGAAAATTCGCCAGCCATTGGCGGGCGAGGGATTGAAGCCGCCCTCGGCGGCGTTGGCGAAGCGTGGCGCGGCAAGCGCGGCAGCTGACAGGGTGGCGGTCTTGATGAAAGTGCGACGGTCCATGGCTATCTCCGGGGGTTAGTTGATGAGTGTTGTCAGTTGTTTGTCGATGGCGGGCGCATCCCAGTCGATGGCGCCCATACCGTGTGCGACGATGCGGTGCTGGCGATTGAGAATGAGCGTGGTGGGCAGCATGCGCGCTCCCCATGCACGGCTGATGGTTTGCTCGCGGTCGTGCACTACCGGTAGCGTCTGCTGATCGGGCAGGGTTTCCCAGAGGAAATCCTCGCCCCGTTTGGCGTTGTCGGCGACAGCGACGGTCAGCACGGTCAGGCCCTTCGCTCGCCAGCGCGAGGAGAGGCGCGCGAGCGAAGGCATTTCCTCGCGGCAGGGTTCGCACCAGGTGGCCCAGAAATTCACCACCACGGGTTTGCCCTTGTGCTGCGCCAAAGCCTGTGCCAGCCGCGAGTCGGCCGTGACCGGAACGGATCTGGGCGCGACTGGCTTCAGGCCCGCTGCGATTGGGGGTGCGGCAAATGCTGCGGTCAATAGCAGACTGCAAACAATCGGCGGGGCTGCCGCCAAAGCAAAAAGACGTCGATGAATCATCCTGTCTCCCGTTGTACTGCAACCGCCGCGGAGCGGAAGCCACCGCGACTTACTAAGCGACACGAGGGTCGCGGCCTTACGCACCCAGTCCGCGCGAAGCGGATAGCTGGGCAACGAATTCGGATTCTTCATGGTCAGCCAAGCAGCGCAGATCGAGCAACAAGGCACCGTCCTCGATGCGGCCGATCACCGGTTTCGGCAGGGCGCGCAGGCCCTGTTCGATGCGATTGAGTACGCCGCTCCTCTTCCCCTGCGGCCGGATGGCGAATCCGACCGAGGGCAGGCGATCGACCGGCAGCGAGCCGGAGCCGATCTGCGATTTCAGCGCGACGATCTGCGCCGTCACCGGCAGTCCGGTCAGCGCGGCTTGCAGCGCAGGCAGCAGGCGTGCGGCCTGTGCCGCGATCTCCGTCTCGGGGCGAGTCAACTGCCTTACCGCAGTGACGCGAAGGTGCAGGCGGTCGGGATCGCGGTAGAGTCCCAGCACCGCTTCCAGTGCCGCCAGTGTCAGTTTGCCGACGCGCAGGGCGCGCTTCAGCGGGTTCTTCTTGATTTTTGCGATCAGGCCTTTCCTGCCCACCAGCAGGCCTGCCTGCGGCCCGCCCAGCAGCTTGTCGCCGGAGAAGCAGACCAGATCGGCGCCGGCGGCGATGGCCTCGGTCGGCGTCGGCTCGTGCGGCAGTCCGTAGGCGGCGAGATCGGCCAGCGTGCCGCTGCCGAGGTCGATGACGAAGGGCAGATTATGTTGGTGCGCCAGCGCGGCGAGTTCCGCTTCCGGCACGGCATGGGTGAAGCCGTGAATCGCGTAGTTGCTGGCATGCACCTTCATCAGCATTGAGGTTCGCGGGTTAATCGCCTCGGCGAAATCCTTGAGATGGGTGCGGTTGGTGGTGCCGACTTCCACCAACTTGGCGCCGGCGCGGCTCATGATGTCCGGCACGCGAAAGGCGCCGCCGATCTCGATCAGTTCGCCGCGCGAGACGATGACCTGATTTTTCTGCGCCAGCGTATTGAGCAGCAGGAACACGGCGGCGGCGTTGTTGTTAACCACCGTCGCCGCCTCGGCGCCGGTCAGTTCGCAGAGCAGCTCATTGACGATGTCATCGCGGTCGCCGCGGCCGCCCGATTCGATGTCGTACTCCAGCGCGCAGGGGCTGCGCGCGGCGGCGATCAGGGCCTGCACCGCTTCCTCGGGCAGCGGCGCGCGGCCGAGGTTGGTGTGCAGCACGGTGCCGGTGAGGTTGAACACCGGGCGCAATTTCGGTCGCATCTTCGCCGTGACACCAGCGCCGACTCTTGCGATCAGCGCCGCTTCGTCGGGCAACGGAGCGCCTTCCCTGACGGCGCTGCGGGTCGCGGCAAGAACGTCGCGCACCATGCCGGTAACGACTGCGCGGCCGTGGGTGTCGACGAGCGAAGCGACCGCCGCTGAGGACAACAGGCGGTCGACGGAAGGAAGTTGGGAGAGTGGATTCATGATTTCACCCGGACCGGGCAGAAACGAGATGGTGAGATTGTAGCGGTTTCCGCCGCGTTGCATGACCCCTTGCGAACGTGTCAGTATTGAATGGGTGTGAACCATGCACGGCGTGACGCCGGCCCCGATCGAGGAGTGGGAAATGACTACGCGAAATCCGGCGACGCCCTCGCCGTGGCAGAAAATTCTGGGCATCGAATTGAGCCCGGTCAGCCATCGCGAGCGGCTGGTTTCTGCGCTCGGCGGCTTTGTCAGTATCGTCCTGGTCTACGCGGTCAGCCGTGCCCTGCTTGGCGCCGCCGCGTCACCGCTCATGGTGCTGTCGATGGGTTCCACCGCCGCCATGCTGTTCGCCGTGCCGCACGGCGCACTTTCGCAGCCATGGCCGCTGCTCGGCGGTCATCTGGTGTCGGGCCTGATCGGCATTGCCTGCCTGCTTTACGTGCCGGATCCGATGCTGGCGGGCAGCCTCGCGACAGGCCTGGCTATCGGTGCCATGCATTACCTGCGCTGCATCCATCCGCCCGCCGGCGCCACCGCGCTGGCGGCCGCGCTTGGCAACGAGTCGGTGCGTGCGATGGGCTACGGCTTCGTCCTCGCACCGCTGATGCTCAACGTCCTGATCATTCTGGCCGTGGCGATTGCCTTCAATGCGCTGTTTCCGTGGCGTCGTTACCCGGCTTTTCTGGTGCGGCGCGCCGCGACGCCCGAGCCGGATCCCGCAGGCTACGAAGCCATTTCACACGAGGACTTCGTTTTCGCCCTGTCGCAGCTGGATTCCTTCATCGACGTCTCCGAAGAGGATCTGCTGCGCATCTACGGACTTGCTACCGGGCGGCATCGCGAGCTGGAGGCGCAGGCAGTCGCCGCCCGGACCATCAACTCCGCTGCGCCGCCTTGAAGGCGGAGAAGTCCATTTTCCGGTAATGCCTTTCGGAGACAAAGCGGTCCAGCAGCAGGGCGTCTTCGGCTGACTTAAGGCCTCCGCTAAGTCGCGCCACTTCCTTGCCCTGGCTGTCGAGGAAGACCAGCACCGGCCGCAGCTTGCGCGGGTTGTGGCGCTGGATCATGGCATGACGCGGGTCCTTGTCATCCAGTTCCAGTTCGCCGAAATCGGCATGGGCGCCGACGTAATTGCGCAGATATCTGGCGCTCACTTCGGGCTTGTGCAGCACACTCACGGTGTAGCGGCAGGCCCCTCAGTTCAGATGATCGCCGAAATACAGCAAGATATGGCGCTCGGGAGTGGCGCGCGCCTGGGCGACGGCGGCAATGTCGTCACTGGTCAGCGGCAGCACGCCGTCGAGGCGGTCTGCCGCGGCTGCCGGCAATGCCAGGCAAGCGAGCAGCAGAAGGGTTGGCAGGCGCTTCATCAATATCCTCCTTTGGGGTTGGCAGGCGCCACCGGGGTGGCAGAAAGAAGACTGGTTTGCAGGGCCGAAGGTTCCGTTCTCCTTACAGTCTCTCAAGCGCCGGGCGCCAGCAACAGGTTCGGTCCGCTGCGGGAGTAACCGGCCTCGTCGACCAGGATATCCAGTGCCAGCGTGGCGAGGTCATCGGCCACCGGGTCGACGATGTCCCTTTCCGAATAGACGATCTTCAGATAGCTCTTGCAGGCCTCGCAGGTCTCGGCGCGCACGGCGCCGGCCGTCTTGATGTCTTCGCTTTCGAGATGGCGATAGCTGATGCCATCGTTGGCGTCGCAACTGCTGCATTTGACGCGCACCAGGTTCCATTCGGTATTGCACAGGGCGCAGTGGAGGTAGCGCAGATTGCTGGTCTCGCCGCCGCCGCGCACGATGCTGGCGACGGGAAGAAAGCCGCAGCAGGGGCAAACGCCGGGAACGTCGAGCGTGGCGATTTCGCTGACGCCGAGACGCGCTGCGCCGGCGGTCCACAACACCTGCAAGGCGGCCGCGACATAGGGCAGCAGGGCGACATCGTCGCCATACAGTTCGGTGTGCAGGACGCGCTCGGCCAGTGCTTCGAGGTTCTCGCTGTTCATGCTGGACAAGCGGGCGAGATCCTTTCTGGCGGGTTCCGGCGCAACATCGGCAATCGCTGCGGCGATCTGGCGCAGACTGCCTTGCCACAGCGGGTCCCGCGGCCAGGACTGTGCCGGCAGCGGCGGCATGCCGTGCTCGCGGGCGCGTGCCAACTGGGCCGCATCGGGCAGCGCGAGTGCCGGCAGGGATTGCAGCGCCCGATGCTGGGCGCGGCTGATGGCGGCCAGAAAGCGCAGCCAGTCGCTCAGGGTGTGGCCCTCGGCCAGTTGCTCGAAGCGTAGCGCGCGCGTGGCAAAAATTGTCGCCGGATCGGGGGCGATGACATGCGGCGGTTCGCTGCTCGATTTGATCGGGATGAAGGGTGTAGTGGTAGTCATGGTCTATAAAAAACCCGCGGGCCGAAGCCCGCGGGTGTCACGTTGGCAGGAGAATCTGCGGCAGGTTTACGACTTGCCGCTCATTTACCCATTACCTGGCGGTACCACGCCCGGTGGTGCTGCTTGGCCCAGGCGCGAGTCACCGTGCCATACACCATGGCGCGGACCGTACCCCTGACCCAGAGCGCGGCATAGACGTGCACGAAGATCATGGCGATCATGATCGCGGCGATCGCGGAATGCACCACGGCGCCGAGGCGTACCACATCCACCGGCAGGCTGAAGTAGGCGCGCCACAGGAAGATGCCGGAAACGAACAGCAGCAGTACGGACAAGGCCATGGCCCAGAACATCGCCTTCTGGCCGCCGTTGTACTTGCCCTGTTCCGGCATGTTGTGGTCGTCGCCGCTCATCATCTCGCCTGCCCTCGACAGCCATTCCTTGTCCTCCGGAGTCATGGTGTTGAGCGACTTGAAGCGGAAGAACATCACCAGGAAAGCCAGCGCCATGACGACGCCGATGAAGGGGTGCAGGATGCGCGCCCAGACACCGCCACCGAAGAGCTGCGTCAGCGGATAGAACGCCGGGTGGAAAAAGGCCAGACCGGACAGCGCGAGCAGGAAGAAGCTGATGCCCACCAGCCAGTGATTGGCCCGTTCCTGCGCGTCGTAGCGCTTGAGATCCTTCGGATTGCGGATCATTTTGCATCCTCCTTTTCCATCTCGTCTTCCAGTTCCTTGGATACCTCGTTCGGACCCTTCATCACGTAGTGGAACAGGCTGCCCAATGCGACTGCAGCCATCGCCACGCTGGCCAGCGGCTTGGCGAAGCCCTTCCACAGCGATACCAGCGGACTGATGCTGGGATCGTTGGGCAGACCCCTGTAAAGTTCCGGCCGGTCGGCGTGGTGCAGCACGTACATGACGTGCGTGCCGCCCACCCCTTGCGGATCGTAAAGCCCCGCCTTGTCGTAGCCGCGCGACTTGAGGTCGACGATGCGCTTGGCTGCGTAATCCGTCATCTGCTCTTTCGAGCCGAACTGGATCGCGCCGGTGGGACACGCCTTGGCGCAGGCCGGCGCCTGACCGACGGCGACCCGGTCGGAACACAACGTGCACTTGTAGGCCTTGTTGTCGGCTTCCGAAATGCGCGGGATGTTGAACGGGCAGCCGGTGATGCAGTAGCCGCAGCCGATGCAGTTTTCCTGGTGGAAGTCGACAATGCCGTTGGCGTACTGGATGATGGCGCCGGGCGCCGGGCAGGCCTTGAGGCAACCCGGATCGGCGCAGTGCATGCAGCCGTCCTTGCGGATCAGCCACTCCAGCTTGCCCTTCTCTTCCACTTCGGCGAAACGCATCACGGTCCATGATTTGGCCGTCAGGTCCACCGGGTTGTCATACACGCCGGAGCAGCTGCCGACCTCGTCGCGAATGTCGTTCCATTCCATGCACGCCGCCTGGCAGGCCTTGCAGCCGATGCAGGTGGACACGTCGATCAGTTTCGCCACTTCCGTGGTCTGCCGAATGCCGGGTGCCGGGGTGGTCGTCGCCGAGCGGCGGGCGATATCTAGCGATTGCAGTGCCATGATCTCTCCTTATGCCTTCTCGATGTTGACCAGAAACGCCTTGTATTCAGGCGTCTGGCAGTTGGCGTCGCCAACGAACGGCGTCAGCGTGTTGGTGATGTAGCCCGGCTTGGTGACTCCCTTGAAACCGAAGTGCAGCGGGATGCCCACGGTATGGATTTTCTTGCCATCGACATCGAGCGTCCTGATGCGCTTGGTGACCACCGCCACGGCCTTGATGAAGCCGCGGTTGCTGCGCACCTTGACCCTGTCGCCGGCGACAATGCCCTTTTCCTTCGCCAGG
>JAPLQZ010000176.1 GCA_026399415.1 Rhodocyclales bacterium
ATTCCTCCTGGTTGATTACTTCGTGAACTCGAATGCGGTGTTCGCCGTGCCGCCGGCGCCGACTTTCACCATCGCGCTCTTCTCGCCCAGTACCGGGTGCCAGGCCTTGATTTCGTAGTCGCCGGCCGGCAGGTTATCGAGCGTAAAGGAACCGTCTTCCTTGGTTGCCACGGCATACGGGTTGTCGGCGGCGAAAGCCCAGGCGTGCATGAAGTCGTGCGCGTCGCATTCGACCTTGATGACATTGGCACGACGCACCTTGATCGGCTGCTTCATGTCCCCCTTGTCGGGCTGGCCGACGTTGAACATCGTGCGCCGCACGGCGCCGATGATTTCGTAGGTGTGGATGTTGTGCAACACGGTGTCGGAGTTGCGTACCGTCAGGTCGGCATCCTTCTTCACCACCAGGGTATCGGGTGCAAAGCGGCAGCCCTTCTGGTCGAGCACCGGCGCATCCAACGCGCCCCATGCCTTGCCTTTCTCGATCTTCGCCACATAGACCACGGCGCCCGCCAGGTTGCCGCCTTTAGCATTGACCTCGATGATTTCACGCTCGCCCGTGCCGCAAACTGCGTTGTCCTTGGTGATGGCCAGCTTCTTCACCGCGGGTGCGGCACCCTTGAAGCTGACCTTGCCGGCGACCTTGCCGCCGCCGGAAACCGTACCGCCTTCGTAGGCCATGGCTAGAGTGACGAACAGTGCGCCGACGGCGATGGCACAGCGGGTAAGAAGCTTCTGCATTGCATTTCCTCCAGGATAAATTCGCGGGACAAGTCGATTGCTGCATTGCCTAACGCAACAGCCATGCCACGGCCAGCATCCTTGTCTATGCAAGGGATTCACGCCCTCGCCCGGGCTGGCGTGCGGTAAGTTTTCTGCCAGGGTGAACAGAAAGCGACCAGTCGATTTCGACCGGGACGCCTCTGTGCGGTCAGCTACAGCGCCTTGGCGCAAGGCACGGCTCTTGCCTCAAGAGCTTCGTGCGTATGCGATTCCATTCTTCGAAACCTCTGATAGCTGTTCTCGGTGGCGGTATTTCCGGCCTCACCGCCGCCCATGCGTTGATGTGCCAGGGCCACGAGGTCGTAGTCCTCGATCGCGGCGCGACACCCGGCGGACGCATACGCACGGAACAGCGCGAGGGCTTTCTGGTGGAACACGGCCCGAACAGCATGATCTCGCCGGCGCCCGGCGCGGAAGACCTGATCGCATCGCTGGGCCTCTCCGGCGAACGTATCGACAAGGGCAGCGGAGTGCGCCACCGCTACCTGGTGCGCGATGGCCGTGCCCATGCGCTGCCACTCGATCCGCTGGGGTTCTTTTCGTCCGGCTTCTTCAGCCTGCGCGGTCGCCTGCGGATGCTCGCCGAACCCTTCGTGCGTCGCGGCCCGCATGACGAATCGGTCGCCGACTTCGTCCGTCGGCGCTTCGGCCGGGAACTGCTCGAGTACGTTTTCGATCCGCTGGTCGGCGGGATCTATGCCGGCAATCCAGAGAATCTCAGCATGACGGCGCTGCTGCCGCGCCTCAAGCAATTGGAGCAGCGCTACGGCTCGGTGGTGCGCGGCGTGGCGGCAAAGGCGCTTGCCGGAATGGATCCGCGCTTCGATCCGCGCCGGCGCAATCTGTTTTCATTTCGACAAGGCATGGCGAGCCTGCCGCGACAGCTGGCGGCCACGCTCGGTGCCCGCGTCTGGTCGGGAGTCCGCGTCGAGGGCCTGCGCGCCGAAGCTGGCGGCGGCTTCCACCTGTCTTTGCGCGATCAGAATTGTGTAACCGCCTTGCGCGTCGACGGCGTCGTCGTTGCACTCCCCGCCTACGCCGCCGCCAGGGTGCTGGCGCCCCTGGCGCCTTCGGTCGCCGAGGGGCTGGCGGCCATCGAACACCCACCCCTGGCCGTGGTGGCCCTCGGCTATCGCCGCGAACAGATACCCCATCTGCTCGACGGACTAGGCGTGCTGACGCCGACGGTGGAGCGCAGGAAGGTGCTCGGCTTCCTGTTTTCCTCGACGCTGTTCGCGCAGCGCGCACCCGATGACCACGTCCTTCTGACCGCCTATGTCGGCGGCGCGCGCCAGCCCGATCTGGCGCAATTGCAGCGTGAAGATCTGATCGCCATGGTCAGGGCGGAAGCCGTCGATCTGCTTGGCGCCAAAGGCACCCCGGTATTCGACAGCTTGCGTTACTGGCGCCAGAGCCTGCCACAACCCGATCTCGGCCATGCGCGGCGGATTGCGGCCCTGAGCGAACTTGAGGGGCAATACCCCGGTCTGGTCGTCACCGGGAATTATGTCGCCGGCGTTTCTACAGCAGCCTGCATAGATGCCGCGATCGCGGCGGCCGGACGCCTTGCGCAAGAGTCGGCGCTGGCGACACGGCGATTCGGGATTAATCGCGTGAATTCGGGCGGCTGAAGGGCAGGTTCGCCGGACGCTGCCGGCGCATGAAGTCGGCAGAGACGATTACCTCACCGGCCGCCGACGCTTTTTGTTCGAGACTGGCGCGCACCTTCGCGCGCACGAAAGAAGGGATGCGCTCCAGCAGGCGCTGCGCCTCCGGCGACCAGGCCAACGCAGAGGCGCAGCGCTGCGACGGCAACTCCGGATTGGCCGAAACTGGGGGGCAGTAATTGCACTTGCCGTCCTCGTCCATCAAGTCGCCAGTGGTGGCCAGCGCACGGGCACGGCAACCACCGCAGCTGACACGGTAGTCGCAGGCGCCGCATTTGCCACCCGGCATCTCGTCGCGCAGCCGGACGAAGTCCGCCCCGGTATCCCATATCTCCCGCAGCGGCTGCGAGCGCACGCTACCTGAGCCGTCCGGCACATAGGGACAGGGTGTGACTTCGCCTTTCGGTCCGATGCGCAGATAGCGGCGCCCGGCCAGGCAGGCGCTCGACCATTCGGCGTAGCCTTCGGCCACCTCGCCGGCGTGCAGCCCGAGCATGCGCCGCGCATAGGGGGCGCAACGGGCGCGGATCATCAGCTTTGGCCGCGCCTGCTGTAGCGCCAGAATCCCGCTCAGTGTTTCCTCGTAGGCTTGCCCCGACAGATCGGTCTGCGTCACGCCCCGACCGGTACAGACGAGAAAGAAAAAATTGAGCGCCATGGCGCCGACTTCCGCCGCGAGATCGGCAAAGCCAGCCAGTTCGTGGCGGTTTTCCTCGAACAGTGTCGCCTGCATCAAGACTCCGAGGCCCGCCGCGCGCGCAGCGCGCATGCCGGCCAGGGCGCCTTGCCAGGCGCCCTCATGACCGCGCAGGCGATCGTGAAACTCGGGCATGGTCGAATCCAGGCTGATGCCGACGCCTGCCGCACCGCGTTCGCGCAGGTACTGCGCTCGGGCCGCATCGAGCAGAATGCCGTTGGTGCCGACGACCGGCATCAGTCCCACCACGGCCGCATGCTCGACGATGTCGCCGAGATCGCGGCGCAGCAGCGGCTCGCCGCCGGTCAGGACCAGCATCGCGCCCGAGGCGAATTCGGCGATCTCGTCTATGACCCGCACGACTTCCGGCAGGGTCAGCTCGTCGCTGGTTTCGCTTTTGCGCTGTACGGCATCGAGGTAGCAGTGGCCGCAGGCGAGATTGCAGCGCCGTGTCAGATTCCATGAGATCAGGTGCGGCGCGACCATGGGTTCCTAGCCCAACATCTCGACGACGGCGCGCGAGGCCGACTCGACCAGCTCTTCGGTGATGATCTTAGCGCCTTGGCGCAAGGCCATCTTCTCGATGCGCAGTTTCGCGTGCTCACGCAGCGAGGCGGGTTCGATGCTTTGCAGCCGCGTCAGCGCGGCAGCATCCCATTGCGGGCCCGCGCTGCCTTGGTCCTGACGCGGCGCGAATGGGCACTTGCTGCCCGCACCGCCCAGCGACTCGGGCGGAATGCCATTCTTGTCCGCATGTCGGTTGACTGCCCCTTGGGGAATGGTCGCCATCAGGGAGTCGATGACATCCGAAGTGACGATGGTGTGGCCTTCCTTGGCGGCGTGCTTGATGATCGACTTCCTGGCCATGCCGCGGGCAAAGTCAGGTATCCGCAGCATTCTTGCCTCGGCCTCGTCAGTCCATGACATGGTTGTTTCGGCGATGTGCTCGATCGGCGGCTCGAAGCAGCGCGCCGAGAGCAGCAGATTGCAGTCCGCCAGCCGCAGCAGGTTTTCGGTGGCGGAGCCGAGGTCCATGCCGGCTTCGGAATGAACGCCGATGCGCCCCAGCACCATCAGCCAGGGTTTGGTTTCCTTGATGAAGCCCAGTAACTGATCGAATGACTTGCCGGCCAGCAGCGTGGTCTTCAATTCGACTCCCTGTTCCCTGGCCAGGCGCGCAGCGACGTCGAGATGTCCCTGATAGATCTTGGCGAGTCCGGAGTCGATGATCTCCTCGTGCAGCTTTTCCTGCTCCTCGAAACGGAAAATCTTGGCGGCCTCGGTCGACAAGACCTTGGCGATGCTGTTGAAGGCGACGTAGTGGAAGTGCGGATCGAACACCGCGACCGCTTCCACCGGCCGACCGACAAGCTTGGCCAACTCGATTGCCGTCATCAGGCCACCGTAGGACTGCGGACTGCCGTCGAGGGCGACGACGATGGCGCCATCCTCGCGCGGCGTGGTTTCGCGAACGGTCAGCAGATCGCAGCCGATGCGCCGTGACACGCGCTCGCAGACGCTGCCGATCTGCGAATGCGACACAGTGCCGAGGCCCAGCGCGCCCATCACCACCAGGTCGTAATCGCCGGCGCCAATGTCATTCACCAGAGCCTGCCAGTTCTTTCCTTCCAGATTGACGCGACGACCTGCCAGGCCGGCGGCCTGGCAGCGGGCATCGAAGACATCCAGGTAGGAGTCGGATATCACGCTCAAGCCGCGCGTGATCAGATCATCGTGCACCTCGCGCTGCTCGACCAGCTTGTCTTCCTTCTTGTAGGGCTCCGGCAGGCCGCCCTCCATCTGGCGAAAGCGCCGGTCGTGCAGCTTCGCGGCATAAACGTGGCTGCCTGTGAGTTGCGCGCCAGTCTGCCTGGCCAGTGCGATGGCGATATCGACACCGGCCAGCGAGTGGGCCGAATTGTCGAGGGGAAGATAGATGGACTTGTACATGCTCAGGCCCCTTTACGGACGGGTGTTGCGATGAGTTGGCGCAGCGCCTTGGCGATCTCCTGCGTCGGCGTGAACAGGCCGTGGAATTCGGTGCGTAGCCGGCCTTGGGGATCGATCAGTACATACACCGCGTTATGCACCAGATCTCCTTGCAGGTCGGGCTTGGCGACGATGCCGTAGTCGTCGGCGACCTTGCTTGCCTCCCGCAAGGAGCCTGTGAGCAGCGTCCAGCGCTCGGCTGAAAGGTTGTGGCCCTGCATGAAGCTGCGCAATTTTTCCGGTGTGTCGCGGCGCGGGTCGATGCTGATGCCGACGAAGCGCACTTTCTTGCGTTCCGCCTCGGACAGGATCTGGTCGGTGCGACCGATGATCTGCGGCAGCACCGGGCAGATGTCCTTGCATTCCGTGTAGATGAAAGTCAATACCACCGCCTTGCCGCGGAAATCCTTGAGCGAGACGCGCTTGCCATCCTGGCTGGTCAGCGAGAACGTCGGTGCCGGCTCATTGGCGTCGAGGCGTTGCCATTCGCTGCCGGGCGTCGGCTGGGCAGCCTGCGCCAGGCCGCCAATGACCAGCGTGAGAAGCAACAGTCGCTTCACGATGGCCTCCGCCGCATGCGGCGCAGCAGCCAGAATTCGCCACCGAGCGTCAGGAAGCCGATGCCGAGCGGCCATAGTACAACCGTGAGCGGCGTCGCCGGTTGCGGCAGCAGGTAATACCAGGTGGATAACGACATCTTCAGACCTTCCTCGCCGTTGTCGCCATCGCGGAGCTGGAAGGCGATCGGCACGAAGCGGCCGGGTTCTATCGCCGTCTCGCCAGCGCCGACTCTCAAGGGCCGGCGCAGGATGACGCGGTACTGGCCTTCCTTGTAGCCGCCCTGCGCCACCACGCCGCCGGCCTCGCGCGGCGTCTGCTTTGAAGCACCCTCGGCGGTATATCTTTGCAGGCCGTCCTTCGCACTCCAGCGCCAGACATCGACCGCATGCTTGTCGTCGCCGAGGATGAAGTAGGGTTTGACGCCGTCGCTCGCCTGTACCGGCATTTGCAGCGCGACTTCGTCGGCCGGTTTGCCGATGCCGGTATTGTTCGTGCCGTCGTCCCATTCCAGAAGGATGGCGATCTCCTTGTCGTTGTAGAGGGCGCGCGCAGTGATGACATCATGCACCGGCTTGAACCAGCGTGGTTCGAGGATGATCTGGCCGGCCAGCGGGAAATCGGCGAACTCGGCCGCTTCCCATTCCTTGGCATAAGGATCGGCGGGAATCTCGCCGGCGATGTTTCCGGCCTTCAATACCTGCGCGTTCTTTTGCGGCCGCGCCAGGCTCTTGACGAATGCGGCCAGCGCCCAACGGTCTTCCGCTGCCGGAATGGCGTCGACGAAGGACGGCATCGGCGTGCCGTTGAAGCCGGTAGTGAAAGTGCGGTAGATGTCCTCGATGCGGTCGCCGCCGCGGAAGCGCCAGCTCTTGGTGAAATTCACCGGCCGGATCGGAAAGCCCCATTCATCCTTCATGCCAGCGGACGAGGGGCCGTCGCCGCGCCCCGTCGGGCCGTGGCACTGCCAGCACTTCTTCTGCTGGTAAAGTTCCTTGCCCTTGGCGATCAGCTCCGGCGTCATCTTCGGGGCTGCGTCGATGACCACCTGTTCCTTCGCCGGTTCCTCCTTGAACAGACCGAGCGAGTCAAAGGTCTTGACGTAATGCACGAGTTGCCAGCGCTCGTTTTCCGGGATGAACTTTTTCCAGGCCGGCATCGAGGTGCCGGGCAGTCCCTCGCTGATGATATGGAACAGGTCGTGGTCGGTCGGCAACTGGCCGGAGGGCGTGGTGCGCACCTTGAAAATCGCCAGCGTGAAATCGCGCGGCCGCGGATAGACGAAATCGGCCGCCGGGCCGTCGCCCTTGCCTTCGTTGCCATGGCATTGCGCGCACCAGCGCTGGTAAAGCTTTTTACCGGCGTCGAGGTCGGCAGCGACCGGTGTCGGCTTGACCGGCTCGGTCTTCAGCTTCGGCGCGTCGGCGGCAAGGGCGCTCGCGCAAAAAGCGAGCGCGCAAATCATGCCCAGGAAATCAGTGCTTTTCATGTTTCGTCTCTTCGTCCCAGGTGCGCGGCGTCGAACCCGAGCCGGCGTAGATGTAGAGAATGGCTTTCCAGATTTCGTCCTCGGTGAGGAAGTTCTGCCACACCGGCATGGCCGACAGCCAGGGCGTGGCGGCCCTGGGCAGACCGGGGCCGCCGGTGGACACGCGCCAGAAAACGAAGGATTCCTGCAACATCGAAATCGTGCCGACATCGCGGAAGTTGGCCGGAATCGGCGAGAAGGCGTTGGCGAAGTGGCCGTCGCCAGCCAGTGCGTCGCCGTGGCAGAAGAAGCAGTTCTGGTAGTAGATGGTCTTGCCCTCGGCCGTCAGTTTTTCCAGTTGTGCCGGGTCTTTCTCATGGGCGGCGCGCAGCGGATTCTTCAGGCTCGCGGTGTCGATGCGCTTGCCGTGGAAGTTGAATGTGGACGGCGGTTCGGGATGCACCACGCGTGGCTCGAAGGGTGCGTCCCACGAGGGTGCGGTGCGCAGCCAGGCGCCCCAGCCGGCGAGCAGCGGAATCCCCGCCAGCACCAGAAGCTGCACCGCTTTCGGCGCGCGTCCCTCGAACACGGCGCGCAGCGGCGCGAGGAAAGCCTGGAAGCGCGCCTCGTCGGCGGCGGCGAACAGGATGATGGCGATGGTCGACAATGTCATGTAGATCATCAGTACGGAAGCCGGCATCGGCGGCCGCACGCCGAACTTGAGTCCGGCCAGGATGGCGAGCCAGAGCATGATGGCAATGTAGAGCGTATGGCGGCGCATGTCAGGCGGCCTTTCTCTGCTTTTCCCGGCGCGCGGCAATGGCGAGCGCCGCAAGCATGCCGAGATTGAAGATCAGGATGACCAGGCCGAGGCGCACGCCCTCGTGCGACCAGGGCGATTCGGCGCCGGTCGGCGAGTAGTGGATGCCCGACAGACCCATCAGGTAGGCAACGATCTCGTGACGCTCGCCTTCGGGAATCGACTTGCCGAGATTGGCGGGCATGATGCCGGCCTGAAAGTTCGGCGTGGTCCATGCGGCGGGATCGAGAATCTTCTTCATCACTTCCTCCGCCGTCCTGCCAGCGCCGACTTTTGTGAGTTCGGGACCCACCTCGCCGCCTTCGCCTTCGATCTTGTGGCAGCCGACGCAGCCGTAGATTCCCATGGCTTCCTTGCCTTTATGCACCGGTCCGGATGCCTTGGCCGCTTTGATGTCCTCGGCAACGATCTTCACCGTGACCTCAGCGCCACCCAGGGTTTGCAGATAGGCGATGATGGATTTGACCTCCGCCAGGTTCATGTTGGCCGGGGGCTTCAAGGCTGAAGGCATCATCTTCGGATAGCCAGGAACGAGAAAGACATCGGGCTGCGTGATGGATTCGAGCAGGTAGGCCTCGGCGTCCATGCCCGGCTTGCGGGTAGCTGCCTGCCCGGCCGCCTTGCGTAAGTCCGGCCCGCGCACGTTGCCGGTTTCGGTGACCTTGTGGCAGATCAGGCAGCCGCCCTTGACACGCACCAGCTCTTCGCCGATCGCGGCAAGTTCGGCCGGCGGTGTCGACACGGTGATTACTTTCTTCTCCGGCGGATACTCCTCAAACTGTGGCACCAGTTGGCCAACATAGGAGTAGATGGAAACCGTCGCCAGCAGGAAAAGAAAAAGGGGCCAGGTTCGAGTTTTCCTGGGACGAAAATGACATTCAGAGTTCTCTGCGTGAGGAAAAGTCGAGCCTGGCCCCTTTTTCTTCTTTTTCTTTTCGTCGTTTCGACTGGCCATCCAGAACACCACCGACACCAGCAGGAAGAAAATAACGGTGATGATGGAGACGATGATCGTGGCATGGCCGTGCATCATCGTGTAGGCGTTGGCGCTCTCGTCCATGACGCGGCCATAGATGTGCCAATACTGGCGAATGCCGGAACGGATGTAGCCCATCAGGCCCATGAGCCAGGTGAAGCTGATGGCGAGGAAGAACAGCGCGTATTGGGCGCGTGCCGGGATTTGCCCCCAGCGTATGGCGCCGATTTCCTTCGCCCCGCGCAGCAGCGGAATGTCGATGGCGACGAATATCGCCATGGCGCTCAGCACCGCTCCGACCTGATAGATGGAGAAACCGATGCGGATATTGGAGGGCACGTAGTAACTGTAGATGCCGTAGCCCAGCACCACGCCGGCAGCGGCGGCGATGACCAGCGCCTGGACGATCTTGCCCATCGCGGCCCAGGATACCGTCGGTATGCGGTTGCCGCGCCGGTAGAGCATGAAGGAAAAGAAGGTGGTGAGGATCATCAGATTCACCGCCGTGTTCTTCGCCGCCATGACGCCGAACAGGCCGAGGAAGGGATGGTGCGATCCGCCCATGGCCGACATCTCGGCGCCGGAGGCCATGATCGAGCGTGGCGTCGCCCAGACGATGAAGCCGATGGTCAGCAGGATCATCATCGGTACCTGGAACTTGACGTAGCGCTCGGCGCCGGGAATGCGGCCCATGCCCAGCCAGAGGTAGAAGTTGGAGGCGAGGAACAGGCCGCCGATCAGCATCGCCTGCAGAATCCACAACCAGGCGAAACTGCCGCCCATCATGGAAACGCCCATCTGCTGCGAGAACTGGTAAATCTCGCGGCCCAGCCAGTAGCCGGCGAAGGGCAGCGGAATGAAGGCGCCGATGGCGATGAAGGAGCCGATATAGCCCATCCAGTCGAAACGCGCGCGCTCCTCGTCGGTCTTGGCGTTGAGGAAGCGAACGGCGGCGTAGGCGGCGGCGATGGAGCCGCCGAAAGCCACGTTTGCCAGCAGGCGGTGGATGTTGATCGGCATCCAGGTGGGGTTGTTGATCGCCGCCCACAAGCTGGTGAGGTTACCCGCGTCATCGATTCCGGCCGGGCTCATCATGAAGGTGACCCAGATGTCGGCGACGAACAGCAGCGCCGTGCCCCAGACGTTCACCAGCACTCCCAGCAACAGGTGCCATTTCTTCCTGGAGCCTTGCAGCAGGTCCCACGAGTACCAGTAGAGATAGGCAATGATGACCTCGCCGAAGATCAGCACGATATAGAGCAGCCAGGTCGGCTTGAACATTCCGGACATATATCCGGTGAGCTTGGGGTAGAGGACGATAAGCAGCACCAGCAGGATGCAGCCCAGCACCGCGGTCAGCGTGTAGGCCATGGCCAGGAGCTTGGTGAATTCCCTGGCAAGGTCGTCATAACGCTTTTCCTTCGTCGTCACCCCGACGAACTCGGTGATCACGGCGAAGATCGGTACGCCGAGCACGAAGGCGGCGAACATCAGGTGCAGCTCGGCGATGACCCAGACGGCGATGCGGTTGGGGAAGCCGAACAGGGAGCGGTAGTCTGCGGCGGGAAGGTATGAACTCAAACCCTGGGCGACCAGGTAGGTTGCCGCGAGCATGAGCGAGATTTTCAGTACGCCCTTGTAAGTGCCTTTGAGCGCGGCAAATGCTGACGGTGCGGCGGCGGACGGTGTTGCGGATGCGGTGGCCAAGTGCGCCTCCTGGTATGGGGTTCGCACTGGGATTGCAGCAAGCGTGCCATGTGGCAGGGGAGCCGAAAAGCGCTGTCCTGCACCGGTTTCATGCGATTATCTGGAAGGCTAAGAGGTGCCGGCTGGTCAGAAACCGACCAGCCCGAGTAATAATCTACCGCTCGGACGCGGTGTCCGACTTGTCCAGAAACTCGTCCCAGCCGTACTCGGCGATCTTGGTGCGCAGCGTCAACCGGGTGATGCCCAACGCCTTGGCGGCGTGGGTCTTGTTGCCGCGATTCGCGGTCAGCACGCGGCGAATATGGCGCCGCTCCACCTCCGCCAGTGACAGCGTTGCGTCATCAGTGGCGGGCGGCACGCCCTTCCCCGCTGCACTGATTTCCTTGGGCAGATGGACCGGCTGAATCGTTTCGCCGCCGGAAAGGATCAGGGCGCGTTCCATGACGTTGCGCAATTCGCGAATGTTGCCGGGCCAGGCGTACTGTTCGATGAGTTCGCAGGATTGCCGATCCAGTTCCGCGTTGGGCATACCCATGACCTTCGAGGCTTCGTCGAGGAAGCGCCGGGCCAGCGCCTGAATGTCTCCGACCCGAGCTCGCAGCGGCGGCATTTCAATGCTGCCGACATTGAGCCGGTAGTAGAGGTCTTCGCGGAAAGTACCGGCCTTGACCATCGCCGAGAGGTCGCGATTGGTGGCGGCGACAAAACGCACGTCGACCTGCAATTCCTTCTGGCCGCCAACGCGGCGGAAGGTCTGCGTTTCCAGCGCGCGCAGCAATTTGGGTTGCAGCGCCAGCGACAGGTCGCCGATCTCATCGAGGAACAAGGTGCCGCCGTCGGCGAGTTCGAGCAGGCCGCGCTTGGCAGCGACGGCGGAGGTGAAGGCACCCTTCTCGTGGCCGAACATCTCGGATTCGAGCAGTCCCTCGGCCAGCGCCGAACAATTGAGCGTTACCCAAGGACCGGCGACGCGCGGCGACAGATTGTGAATTGCTTGGGCCACGCGTTCCTTGCCGGTACCGGATTCACCGCGGATCAGCACCGGCACACGAGAAGCGGCGGCAATGCGGCGCGTGATCTCTACCAGCGCGTTGAAGGCCTGGCTGCTGCCAACCATGCCTTCGAGCGGCCCCGGCGATGTCGCACGGGTGCGCAGCCGCTCGACTTCGAGGCGCAGGCTGCGCGTCTCCAGCGCGCGGCGCACGATCTCCTTGAGGTCATCCAGTTCGAAGGGCTTGTTGAGGTAATCGTAGGCGCCGGCCTTGACGCAATCGACGGCCGTGCGCACCTCGGGGAAGGCCGTCATGATGACCACCAGCGCATCGGGGTCGGATTCGCGCATGGCTTTCAGGACCTCAAGCCCGTGCATGTCGGGCAGATGCAGATCGAGCATGGTCAGGCCGTAGAAACGCTTGCGGGAGAGCTCCAGACCTTCCGTGCCGTCCTCGGCCAGATCGACTTGGTAGCCCTGCTTCTGCAGCACGTCGCGCAGCGTGACGCGTATGGTCGTGTCGTCTTCGATGACGAGAATTCGTTCAGCCATTCATCTCTCTCCGGCAGTACCCGGCCGCCGTTAACGCCGCCGAATTTGGCGCCGAAGCCGCGATCGGCCAGTCCAGTTCGAAGCAGGTTCCATGCCCAGGCGTACTTTCGACACGGATGTCGGCGCCATGCTGCAAGGTGATCTTCTTGACCACCGCCAGGCCGATACCCGAACCGTCGGGCCGCGTGGTGAAGAAGGGGTCGAATATCCGCGCCTGCACCTCGGGAGGGATTCCCACGCCGGTGTCGCACACGCAGAAGCTCATGCGCGGTACACCTTTTTCGCCCTCCGCCGACTTCCTGCCGGCGCACATGCCGATTTCGATGCTGCCGCCTTCGGGCATGGCATGGATCGCATTGATGACGAGGTTGAGCAAGACCTGCTTGAGCTGCGCCGGATCGGCCCACAGTTCCGGTACCTGATCGCAGCATGGCGCGTAGGCAACATTGACCTTGCGCGAACGCGCTTCCTTGCGCGTCCAGAGGACCACGTCTTCGAGGATCTTCTCCAAGCGACAGGGCATCCGGTTCATCTCCTGCGGCGCCGCAAAGCCATGGAAGGTACGCAGAAAATCGGCAAGGCGATTTATCTCGCCTTGTACTCGCAGCAGGTATTGACGTTGCGCTTCTGCCAGTTTGTCTTCGAGCAGCAGTTGCACCACGGCTTTCATGCCGGCAAGAGGGTTGCCAATTTCATGGGCCAGGCCCATGGCGATTTCGCCCAGGGTCGCCATCTTTTCCATCTGAAACATCTGGCGATCGAGTTCGCGGCGATCGTCCTGCAAGCGCCTTTCGTCCGTGACATCGCGGACGACAAGAATGAAACCGTCCGGCTTCGCTCCGGTCATCACCGGCGCGATGCCCAGCGATAGCGTACGCGCCCGCACAGCGAGATCGAAATTGCCGGGCATCCGCGTCGCCGGGGATTGCTCTGCGTACTCGGTCCAGCCATGCCAGAACTCGCCTATCGAGCGTCCAACGAGGATGCCGATATCGTCTATCAGGTAGCGTCGTGCGGCATTGTTGGCCAACACGATCACGCCTTCGGTATTGGCAGAGAGAATGCCGTCCGCCGTGTTGGATATAACCGCCGCCAGCTGGCTGCGTTCGCGCTCCAGATCGATGGTACGGGCCAGTACCTCGGCCTCCAGTTCGCCCTTGCGGTCTTCCAGCGCCTTGTAGGACTGCTCCAGTTGCACCGCCATGGTATTGAAGCGGGCGCCCAGATCCGCGATCTCGTCGTCGCCGCGGATTTCGACACGATGGGAAAAATTTCCCCTGGCAATTTCTTCCGTCTCCGAGCTCAGCAGAGTCATCGGCCGCAGGAGATGGCGCGACAGCACGTAGCCCAACGCTGCGGCGATCAGCAGGCTCAGGGCTAACACGCCGTAGAGCAGGTAGAGATTGAATACCGCATGAAACAACTGGCTGCGCGGAAAAGCCAGTGCCACCGACCATTCCATCGAGCTGTCGCTGCGATCGGCGAGGGTTTGGCCGATGGCGATAGGCGAATAGGCAACAATCCAGTTGCCCTCTACTTCGGTTCCTTTCTTGCCACCGACCACGCGGGCCAGCAAGGGTCTCGGCAAGAATTCGGCCAGCGCCTCGACTGATTGCATGCTGAAGGCTTCGCTGCCCGTCGCATCGGCCGAGCGGGAAAGGAAGAAGCCGGAGCGGTCGAACAGGTAGGCGACACCTCCGCGCCCACCCGCCATTTCCTGTATCTGCCCGAGTATGTAGGCGGCATGAAGGTTGACAATCAACAAGCCGCGCTTCTCGCCCTTGCGATCGACGATCGGCGTGGCGAAGCGGATCACCGGGCGTTCCGGTTTCTCGGCCTGGCCGCGTTCGACATTCAGGTCGAGCGGAGAGACATAGACCTGACCCGCCTCGTGGGCCAGACCTTCATGAACATAGTAACGATCCGACTTGTCCTGCAAATCTTCTTCCGCGACCGTTACCAGCTGACCGTCGCGACGGTCGACGCGGACTACCTCCTGTCCCTTGGCGTCCAGAAAGCGCACCTGATAGATATAGGGATAGGCGCGGGCAAAAGCGGCGTAGTCTCGTTCGAGCCGCTGTCGCGCAATGGCCGGCAGTTTTCCGTCAGCCGCCTTCGTGCTGTTGGCAAGGTCGTAAAGCAGAGACGAGCTAGCCAGGTAGAGAAGCTCGCTGGCCAATTGATCAAAGAAATGCCCCATGCCGGCTGCGCGCGATTGGACCTCCTGCTCCAGGTGATGCAGCGTTTCCTCGCGCAGGGTCGCCAGCGAAAGATAGATGCCCACCAGACCAGCCACCATGACGGGCACGCCGGCGGCGACCAGGAATGCAATATAGATTTTCGAAGACAGACCCTTGAAGCGGGCGAAGATATTCACGGATGGACTTCGGGACGCCCCGGTTTTGCGAAGAGATTCGGACAGCGGCGATTCTGGCCCCTAAGCAAAGCCTGCGTCAATGGCTCCGACTGCTGGCGTATGGTCATTACCCACGTCGGCGGGGATGGCTGGCGGGCTGCTATCGAACGTACAGCCCTTTGTAACCGGCGTCGTGGAATACGCCAAACATCTTGCTCTGTACGCCGGCATCCTGCGCCGCACCTGAGAGGGCCTTGAACTCTTCGCTGGTTTGCTTGCGCAGTTCCAGCCGTTCCATGTCGGCGGCGGCCTGGTCGCCAAGCTCCTGTCGGCGGGCCTGGACGGCTAAGTATTTCTGCGCACGGGCGATCTCCGGTTTGCGCGGATCGCCGTTCTGGGCGATGAGGTAGCAGGCGAAACGGGAGAGGTGATAGTCCTCGACTTGTCGTTGGCTACCCGACCCAAGGTCGACCATTTTGCCGGCGCCGGCAAAATGGTGGTCAGGGTTGTTGCCAGAGGCTTGGCAGGAAGTCATGGCGCGTTTGACGGCATCCTCGAACCGTCGCCACTGGCTGTAACCAAGCATGGGTTGCAAGTCGCGGGCGTTCGGCGAATCGTTTGAATATACTTCGACCGATAATGGACAATAACAAGTTACGCATCGGCGTGGACCTCGGCGGCAGCAAGATTGAAATCATCGCGCTGGGCGACGATGGTCAGGTGCTGCTGCGCGAGCGCGTGGTGACGCCGCAGGGCGACTACCACTCAACCATCATGGCGGTAGCCGATCTGGTCGCAGCGGCAGAAAGAAGAGTCGGCGCTTGCCGGCCCGCGAAGCGGAATCCCCGGCAGACAGAGTCCGGTACGGTGGCCAGTGTTGGCATCGGCATTCCCGGCGCGGAATCGCTCGTCAGCGGACTGATCAAGAACGCCAATTCGACCTGCCTGATCGGCCAGCCGCTGCGACGCGACCTGCAGGCGCTGCTGAAGCGCGAAGTGCGC
>JAPLQZ010000279.1 GCA_026399415.1 Rhodocyclales bacterium
AGAAGCATCACAAAATCGCAAAGTCGCGACGAGCAAACTGAAGTGTTGGATATCCACAGTGAATTGCTCAAGCTCGACGAATTGCGACAGAAGGGCATCATTACAGACGCCGAATTTGGTGTGCAGAAGAAGAAGCTCTTGAGCAAGACCTAAGGCCGTGGCAATCGCGCCTTTTTGCGTTCGATTGCCTACACAGGGCAAAAGATAATGAAGCGTGCAAGCGGGCTTGCATTGCTGGCGGTCGGAGCTGTTCTCGCTTACTGGGTAAAGAAGCGACAGTTCGAGCGAACGCAACGAGAAAAGTCGTTCAATAGTCTTCCCAAGATGGTCTTTGCCAATGCTCTAGAACGGACTGCTTGGACGATAGCAATCACATGCCTCGTCATCGGCGGGCTCCTTTTTCTGTAGGGCTGCTTGTGCATTGGCGATCCCAATCCCACGCGATGAGGGCGTCCAGGCGCAGTTCTCGAATACAAGTGCCGAGTTGTTTGAAAAGTTGAGAAGTCACCTCGCGAACTGTCTGCGATATGCTCCAATTCACATAAACCCTAATTCATTTAGTGTCAGTGGCAATGCATTGCGCATGAACTGAATTACTCTTAGGCTCGTTATGGGAGGTAACCGTGAATACAAGCTGGACTACTGCGCCTGCATTGTTCATCTTGCAGGCATTGATCTTTACTGCTGCCCTTAGTTTCGG
Organism: Rhodocyclales bacterium; assembly: GCA_026399415.1. Classification (GTDB taxonomy): domain Bacteria; phylum Pseudomonadota; class Gammaproteobacteria; order Burkholderiales; family Rhodocyclaceae; genus Sulfuritalea. The sequence goes on from JAPLQZ010000279.1 coordinate 701, forward strand.
AGCGCCCGTTGCATACGGCGCGGGTCAGAAGGAAGTATTTTGCGCTGAAAGCATTTCCTACAATTGGTATTCATCAGAATCAGACTGCACCAAGAAGTGCTCTAAGCATGCCATAAATAATTGTCCACAGAAATACGTTGATGATGGCTGGACAATTGCTACCGCCTTCCCGAAAGAAATCCCTGAAAATGACTTTGGTAAGGCCCAATGCAATTGCAAGGGAACGAGCTACGTACTAAACAAGGAAACAACATGGCTATCCATATTGATGTGGAGCGTGATGCTTGGCGTACTGGCAGCCGTGACATTGAAGAACCGAGATCGACTTCGTACCCTTCTAGGAGATATCCCATGGAAATACAACCGAGCACAGTCATCGTCTGATCGGAAATGCCCGTATTGCGCGGAACAAATCCGCGCAGATGCAATACTTTGCCGGTTCTGCAAGAGCAACGTAGCACCCATCCACGATGCCGACAATTCAGAATGTGCCGAAGCGATTAAAGACCCAATAAATCAAACAACCATCGTCACCCGCTCAAAGCAGCGACGGGTTGCGCTTGGCGCTTCCAAAATGGCTATGCTCCTCGGGATTACCTTTGCTGTTGTCGCAATTGTTACGGACTGGCAAACCAACATCATTCAAGGAATGGTTGTAGGAGGCTCCGCGATTAATAGCCCCGTACTCGTGGTGCTAATTTTGTGTTGGAGCTATCCAGCATATGTTGTGATCCGAAATATTCAACCGAAGAGGTCAGTACTTTGGGTTGCTTCAGTGGTTACCTTTGCTGCGGTAATTCGTGAGATCGTCTTCTATAGGGACTTCGCAGAAACAATTATGGCGAGAATTGACGGGGCGAGTTTTTCATATGGAATCGGGGCGTATGCCGCCATCATCTCCGCACTCTTGCTCACGGCTTCAGCGGTGATAGACCATCGACGAAAGTAACTCTTCTGTTGTTGAGTGCCCGACAATTGCCACTGAACTAATACCGCTGATCATCTACGCGGACAACTTGTACCAATCAAGACTATGACCTGACCTGACAACAACAAGACCCTTCGCGTGGCGCTTTAGGGGTCGATAAATATGAAAGCGCCACGGCATTCGAAGCGCCCTTGGTCATTGTGATCCGGGGCGCTTTGCTTTTTCCCCCGCAAAAAGGAGCAACGATGTTCTTCCCCTTCCTCGGCATTTCCGCAATCGCCATCGGCCTGGTGCAGCTTGGCGTATTGGCAGTCACTGTGGTTTATCTCAAAGCAATGCTGGCTGTCGCCCTTGCGGTTGCCCTGCTGCTCGCTCTGGCCCACGTATGGCGCTGGCACAAGGACAGCCGCGATGGTCATCATTCGTGACCCTGCCGATGCCAACCGTATCGCTAATCCACATGTCCGCGCACTCATCGACCTTCGATTCAGCCAGCTAGGAACATTCCACGATGGCCTGCTGGTTGTGGTCGAGGTAGGCGATGCCATCGAAGACGTGGAAAAGCTTTGCGGCGTGGCAATCCTGCACGACACATTCTCGGGTGTTCCATTCGGCCATCCAGATTATTCCCCATCGTTCGACTACATCGAGGCTCACTATGCAAACGGAAATATCACCTGTTTCGAAGCCCATGCTGACACCGGCGATGCTGGGCTTGGTAGCACCCTGTTCGTACCTGCCGAAGAAGGCATCGATGCAAGTCTGCTGGCTGCTCTCAAGCAGTATGCCGTTCCCGCCACCGGGTTGATGGAATCGTGAGCAGACACCGACGACGATCGCCGAAACATTACCACCACTACACGCCACCTTGGCCTTCATGGTCTCGGTGGCGTTCTCTTTTGTATAGGAGCCATCAATGCCTGAACCGATTGACCCCATCGTTGCCGATCTGGTGGCGAGATTGAACGATAACTTGCGCGAAGAATTCGAGGAGCGGGCCGCCATCATCGAGTTCGATGCGAACTTCCCGAGACGCCTGGCCGAATGCCTTGGACTTCTCGATGTCCTTGGCCGAAATCTCACTGGCTTGTCCGGCGTCAGTGCCATGCAGATTGAAATGGATGGGCAGACGCAATGGATCGCCACCACCGATCTGATCTACGCCCGGCAGCACCTTGCAGATATGCACGCAATCGAGATTGCCGTCCTCGATCTGCGCACCATGATTGATGAGCAATACAGCGGGGTAGCTGCGCTGACATGTCTAGGTTGAGCAACCGCAACCATCTTATATGAAATGCATATTCGCTAACACCACAACCAACCTTAGGAGAAGTACATGAGTAAGCAAACATCCGATGTTGATTCGACTGCACCACCCATCGCCATAGCCAAGATTGCCACCTGCCTGTCGCTGTCAGGTCTGTGCGAACTTGAGTACCACGTCGGGTATGAGATTGGCGCTAAGGATCGCATTTGTCTGCGGATCTGGAGCAGTTCGGGCAGTGGCCTATGGAATCGCGACTGGAAGTACCTGTCAGACATCGAACAGGTTTTGTCGAAGAATCCAGGCGATGCACTCTTCCGGGTCACGGGACTTCGGCCAGTGTATGCAGGCCAGTCTGCCAATTCGCATTCGTTCCTGGCTGCTGTTCTAAAGGCCGAAAAGCTGATTGCCCTGGCTGGGACAGTCGAGGGCGAATATGCGCGGTGCAATGCAGACGTATGGTGGCGTGAGCTTCAGGCCTTGGTCGAGGCAGGGACCAACTTGCCGCCACCGTCTATGGGCGTGGAGGATGCACCTATCGTCGTTCCGGTCACCAAGGCGAGTAAGAAGTCGCCCAAGAAGGTAGTAGCACCTGCCGCAAATGCTTGAGGTCATCACCGGCGTCACTGTCTTTACTGTCCTCTGCTTAGCCACTAAAGCTTTGCGGCTGTATGGCGTCATCGGATTGGCATTGCTTTCCATGATCATGCCTATGGCAACTTTGGTGCTGGTCATAGCCGGCGCTGGCGCATATCTGTTGTTTCGTTACCGTTCGCACTAACCAAAGGAGTATCACATGTCATATCTACTAGAAGGATATTTGCTCGATGCTGTTGAACTGGTGATGAGGGAAGAGTTTGCCGACACCCTGGACGATTCAGCTCTTTCGTCAGCCGTTGTATCGATGGCCTCGTACCTTGCGCATCAGGCGCAGGACTGAATCAAGGCCAAAGTCAGTGCAACGCTGACTACAGTAGTACCGGGCTAAAGCAATACAGTCACTTCCTACGTCGTTCGACACCCCTCTCCGAAAGTCCGATTCAGCCACCGATCCGCTCTGTGCGGAGACATGTGTTCGCCTGCCATTGCGCAGTCACTCATGTTCAGGTGTGCGTATCGGCCTTCGGGGAGCTGGTGACTGTATGTCGTAGGTCCTGGAACGCTACACATTCTTCGATACCATTACCAACTGCCAACCCCTCGCACAAAGCCACTAGAACGCCACTATTTTAATGGCATACCGCGACCGAAGTGGCCCCCCCGGCGCATTCGGAGGCGCACGCGATGCCCGACGCGGAACTGGAGGAGCCGGGAGTCTGAAATTCTGGAAAGCTGCTGGAGCCGGTCGGACCGCGCAGGCTTTCAGTTCGTCGCGCCCGTAGGTTTTCGGTCGCATCGCCGCCACCGTCGTAGCCGGGCAACGCCCCATTGCAGACAACCAACTCTGACCGTCGAGAGCAATTGCGGTATCGGCGCTCAGCGATCTAGCGTAACTGCGATCCACATGTCAGCTCCGATGCATGCATTGTTCGCGGCAACATTGTTGACACCACTTCCGGATCGGCGTAAAAACCGAACCTCGCTGATGCATCACCAAGGTCAGCAACGAGGCCGGACGTCAAAAGTTGTCCGCAACAGTCAGCCGCCAGGTTGATCGCTCGTAGTAGGTCACGTAGGACTTCAATCCCAAGGGGAACGTTTATCACCCCTTACATTGGAGACTGAATTGACCGAATCAAATAGAAACTCGCCGGCGGCCCCGTCGGTATATGCAAAAGACCTTGCTATCCAGCAGCTAGAGACCGCGAAGTCACCCTACCCCTCCATTGAGCCGATTGCGCAAACACTGGAGTGGCTCAGTCCGCTTCTCTATGCGGTCGATCCGGACGTCGGCGACATAGCAATGTGCCGTGTAGCGAACGCTGTCTTCCGGAAACTCGATGGCGATGCGGACGGCCTTACGTTGCTCGACTACTGGATCAAGAAGGGCGACGGACACCATACTCGCGCCGAGATCGAGTCTATGTGGTCCACGCTGCAGCTGGCACGGGACAATTCCAGCCAGGTCGAGAACGCTTTGAATGCGGCTGCCGACAATGGCGGTGGCGCGACAGCAAATGACGATGCGGTGGACGCCCAGTTGCCGCCCGTTGACACCGGTACCGTTGCGGGAGAGCCACAGCCCACTAGGATTGCTCGTGCTGCCACCAACGCGCTGGACCAGTACAAGTTGAATGGCCAACTGGAAGAGATCGAGCGTAGGGCCATTGCCCAGAAGCCGATCCTCGGAAAATTGGCGCTGATGGGCCAGGCCACGATGCTCTACGCCGCACCCAATACGGGCAAGACGCTGATCTCCTTTGCGCTGGCCATCGATGGGATTAAGGCCGGCCTGATTGACCCCGCCAAGCTGTATTACATCAACAACGATGACACCACGATCGGTCTGGCGGAGAAATTGCGTATCGCAGAAGAGTATGGATTCAACATGCTGGCCGAAGCGTACAAGAACTTCGATGCAGGTGACCTGCTAGAGATTCTGATCCATCTTATTGATCACGATCAGGCGCAAGGGGTCATCGTCATTGTCGACACCGCCACCAAGGTGGTGAATGTGCTCGACGCTACCAAGACCCGCGCCTTCACAAAGGTGATTCGTAAGTTCGTGCTGAAGGGTGGCACGCTGATTGCTCTGGCGCATGCGAACAAGAATCCCGGCGCCGATGGGAAGCCAGTCTATCGCGGCACTACCGACGTCATAAACGACTTTGACTGTGTGTATGTGCTCTCCCAGCTGCAGGTTGACGCAGGCGAAAAAGTCGTCGAGTTCGAGAACAAGAAAAGGCGTGGCGATGTTCCTCGCACGGCAGCCTTTAGTTACAGCAACGAGTCTGGCCTTTCGTACCACGAGCTCCTTGCCTCGGTGAAGGAGGTCGATGCGTCCAAGCTCGATGAGTTCAAGCAGATCGAGACTATGCAGACCGATGCTGAACTGGTGTCGGTCGTTCAGATGCATATCGCCAACGGCATAACTTCCAAGATGCGTCTGGCCGATGCCGTTGCCGAGACTGCAGGCGTTAGCAAGCGTGTCGCGATCAGGATCATCGAGCGTTATACCGGCGACGATCCTGTTCTGCATCGTTGGCAATTCTCGGTGCAGGAGCGTGGTGCCAAGGTGTATTCGCTGCTCGGCGCGTCTTCGCAATCCACCGACTCGAAGGGCAGCTCAGACTAACCCCAGCAGTTGCATTGGGGGGCAGAGCACCGCCCTCCCAGGCTCGCAGGTTTTCACATTCGCGGCGGTTCGGGCAGGTTTCCGGATCGCCGCATTTTTTCGCCCGTGCCGCCCCCCTCGCCTCGCCTCGATTCTGGCCCGCTGGAGCAGTTTGCGCGGCCACCGTGACCCGTCCTGCTGCCGCCGCTCCGATCGCCCCGCCTGCGCCCGCTATGCGCGACTCGGGTACATCCCTCCTCGCCGCCCTGCCCCAAGTCCTGACTGCGCCCACCGAGGACTGCCGCAAAGACCTTATCCGATCCCTTCCAACCCACACCATTTTCTACTGGAGAAAACACCATGCCTATTGTGTCACTCGATGCCAAGCTGGTCAGGGATGCAGTATGTCCCGACGGCAAGGCGAAACTCGACCTGTATAGCGATCAGATACCCGGCTGGGTGTTGGAGGTTCGCAAGACCGGAGGCAAGACCTGGTATATCCGGTACCGCAATCGCCACGGAGCGCTAAAGCAATTCAAGATTGGGAGTGCCGACGCCCTATCGTTCGAGAGATCGCGGCTCACTGCCCAGACATTGCGCAGTCGGATCGTGCTTGGGGAAGATCCTGCCGGAGACCGAAAAGTTCTGCGCACGGTTCCACGCCTGTCCGAGGTTATCCAGGATAGATACATTCCCCTGATCGAAAAGACACGTCGAAATTTCCAATCGTCGCTGAGCTTCCTAAAGTTGCATATCCAGCCACAGTTCGGCAAATACCGTCTCGACGAACTCACAACGGATATGATTTCCGAGGCCCATCTGAGTCTTCGCCAGCAAGGTTATGCGCCGGCAATGTGCAACAAGCTACCTATTACCCTGATGACGATCTACCGGATGTGCCAGCGACTAAAGGTTCCTGGCTCGGAGACCAATCCCGCTACAGGGGTCAAATTGTTCGACACGAGCAACAATGCCCGTGATCGCTATCTCACCAAGGAGGAAACACTACGACTGCTCGATGCCGTTAAGCAAAGTGAAAATCCGCAACTGAAATATCTTGTACCTCTGTATATCCTCCTGACTTGCCGCCGCGAAGAATTGCTGCAAGCCAAGTGGTGCGACTTCGACTTGGAAAGACGTATCTGGCGCATACCGATGAGCAAGAATGGTCGCCCTCGTTTGGTGCCAGTTCCCCAAAAGGCAATCGAGATATTGCAACTGTTGCCTCGATGGGAAGGTGTTCCCTGGCTTATCCCGAGTGTGAAGAGCAAGAAGCCGATGGTCAGTTTCTTCCACGCCTGGAAGAATGCGCGGAAGCGGGCTGGCCTGGAGGATGTTCGCGTCCATGACTTGCGCCGAACGGGGGCGACCAATCTCTGGGAGTCTGGTGCCGATCTTCTGACAGTATCCAAGGTGCTTGGACATAGATCGCTGAAATACGTCCAGGTCTATAGCGTCGCCAGTGACGCACGTTTGCTGTCTGCTGTTGATAAGGCGGCCAATGCCGTTGGTACCGAATGGCTCGACACGCAGAAGTCCAGCGCTGCCGCCTGAAACTGGGCAAAATTGAGTTCGGACAACGTGTCTGGTCTGCTCGCTGCGTGGGAAGAAGTTGGGAAGGTCGCGGCGTAGGTGTTGTAGTCAAACTGGCCGACTGGGTTTCGCCATACGGCCTACTCCATAGGAGCTGCAGTTGGGAAGGCGGTGGGTGGCTCTGGCCTGTGACACTAAATCTGGTCAGAGGGTCTTGCTATATCTCTGTGTGCATTTTCGCTTGGCAGATTCCAGACGTTCCAGTTCGCCCACGCCTACGCCCGTGGCGAAGGCATGAAGCACTACGTGGAGATGGTGCAGGAGCCTGAGTTCGCCGCCCGCGACAAGGGCTACAGCTTCGTTTCGCACCAGCAGGAAGTCGGTGTCGGCTACTTCGACGACGTCACCACCGTAATCCAGGGTGGCGCGTCATCGGTCACCGCGCTGCATGGCTCGACCGAAGAAGAACAGTTCCAGTAAGTCGGCATCAGGCAAGATTTCACCAGAGAGCCGCACCGGGAAACCGGCGCGGCTTTTTTGTGCCCCCGATAGGAGTGTCGAGGACGGTATCCCGGCGATGTGCGCTAAAGTGGCGCAACTTGTCCCGCCTGCGGACTACTCCTTGCACTTGCTCGATTGATGATCACTCGGCTACCCATGAAGGGTTCAAAGATGCTGTGGTCGGCGCTCCAGATTACTCTGTTGGCGTATCTGGGCCTGATGGCCCTGATCTATTTCAAGCAGTCCTCGCTGGTATTCCTGCCGGAAATCGATCGTGGCTTCCGCACCAGCCCAGCGGACATTGGTCTGACGTTCGCCTCGCTGAAGCTGGCCACCCCTGACGGCGAAACCCTCGATGGCTGGGTTGTGCCGGCCGACACGAAACGCGAAGCGCACGGCCTGGTCATTTTCTTCCATGGCAACGCCGGAAATATCGGTCACCGACTCGACTATCTGCGCATGTTCCATGATCTCGGGCTGGCCACTCTGATCGTCGATTACCGTGGTTACGGTCGCAGCAGCGGAGCCCCGTCGGAAGAAGGTACCTATCTGGATGCCGCCGCACTCTGGCGCCATGCCACGCAGGTCCTCGGATTCCCTGCCGACCGTATTGTCCTCTTCGGCGAATCACTGGGCGGCGGGGTTGCCGCGCAACTGGCGGCCGGAAATCGCCCGGGTGCCCTGGTGCTGGCGTCAACCTTCACTTCCGTGCCGGACATGGGTACCGACCTGTATCCATTCCTGCCCGTGCAGCTGCTCGCCCGCATCCGCTATGAAACCCTGGTGCGTCTGCCACTAATTGCCTGTCCGGTGATGGTAATCCACAGTCGCAACGACGATGTCATTCCATTCAAGCACGGCGAGCGTCTGTTCGAGGCCGCGCGCCCACCCAAGCAGTTTCTTGAAATCGAGGGCGGACACAATGACGGTTTTGTCTTCAGCAGAAAGGACTGGGTCGGTCGTCTCGACGGTTTTCTGCAGCAGGCTTTGCCCGACACCGAATTGGCGGCTCATTCGCGCGCCGCTGCCACCCAGTAGGCCGGATCGCGCCACGTCACTTTCAGTAAGTCGATGAACAGTCTGACTCGCAGCGGCAGATGCCGACGCTGCGGAACCACAGCGTGAATGCCCACCGGTGGCGCGGCAAATTCATCGAGTACCGTCACCAGTCGCCCCGCTGCAATATCTGCTCCGACTTCCCACAGTGAGCGCCACGCCAGCCCCTTGCCGGCCAGCGCCCAGTCGTGCAACACGGCGCCATCGTTGCACTCGAAGCTGCCGCTGACCTTGACGATCCTCACCTCGCCCTCTATGCGCAACGTCCAGCCGCGCTGCTGGCGCAGCGACAGGCAGTTGTGGTCAACCAGAGAAGTCGGCGCTGGCGGTACGCCGAATTTTGCAATGTAGTCGGGGCTGGCGACAACCACCCGCTGCATCTCGCCCAACCGGATGCTGATCAGGCTCGAATCCGCCAGATCGCCAATGCGGATGGCGCAATCGACGTTCTCGTCGACGAGGTCAACGAGACGGTCAGACAAGTCGAGCCGCACGGTAACTTCGGGATTGCCTTCTATAAAACTCGTAAGCAGAGGCGCCACATGACGACGCCCGAATCCCGCCGGAGCAGATATCTTCAAATGCCCGCCGGGTCGAATTCCGCCCAAGCTCACCGCGCCTTCGGCATCCGCCAGCTCGCGCAGGATGCGCTGGCAATCCTCAAGAAACGCGGCACCCTCGAAGGTAAGCGAAATCCGCCGCGTAGTGCGTAACAACAGCTTGACGCCAAGGCGCTCCTCCAAGGCATCCAGACGCCGACCGATGATCGCTGGCGTCACGCCCTCGGCACGGGCGGTAGCTGACATGCTGCCACGACTTGCAACGCCAGCAAAGGCAGAAATCTGCTTGAACTGATCCATTTAATACCACTGGTCAACAATCAATTGATCGAATCATAGCTTCTGTATCCGATTAGGCAAGAATACAATTCATAGATTGCGGCAACCCACATCAAGGAGTCCCACATGAGCCTGCCCGCCGGCGTTCAGATCAACGCCCCCATCACCGCCGACTACGCGAAGATTCTTACGCCCGAAGCCCTTGCGCTGGTAGCCAAATTGCACCGCGCCTTCGAGCCTCGCCGTCAGGAATTGCTCAAAGCCCGCGTCGTTCGCCAAGCGCGCATCGATGCCGGCGAAATGCCGGACTTCCTCCCCGAGACGAAGCACATCCGCGACGGCGCATGGAAGATCGCCCCCTTGCCCCAAGCCCTGGAGCGCCGTCGCACAGAGATCACCGGCCCGGTCGAAGCAAAAATGGTCATCAACGCCTACAACTCGGGTGCTGATTCCTACATGAGCGACTTCGAGGATTCGAACAGCCCCAAGTGGGACAACCTGATTCAGGGCCAGATCAATCTCTACAAGGCCATCCGCCGCGAACTGTCGTTCAGAAACGAAGCCGGCAAGGAATACAAACTCAATGACAAGATCGCCACCCTGCAGGTGCGTCCGCGTGGCTGGCATCTGGACGAAAAGCATGTGCTGATCGACGGCCAGCGAGTCTCCGGCGGTGTCTTCGATTTCGCCCTGTTCCTCTTCCACAACGCGAAGGAACAAATCGCCCGTGGCGCAGGCCCCTATTTCTATTTGCCGAAAATGGAAAGTCACCTCGAAGCTCGCCTGTGGAATGACATCTTCGTCATGGCGCAAAACGAGATCGGCCTGCCACAGGGCTCGATCAAGGCCACGGTGCTGATCGAAACTATCCTCGCCACATTCGAACTCGAAGAAATACTCTACGAACTGCGCGAGCACAGCGCCGGTCTCAACGCGGGACGCTGGGACTACATTTTCTCCTGCATCAAGAAATTCAAGCGCAACAAGAATTTCTGCCTCGCCAATCGCGGCGCCATCACCATGGAAGTGCCCTTCATGCGCAGCTATGCGCTGGCGCTGGTCAAGGCTTGCCACAAGCGTGGCGCCCCGGCCATCGGCGGCATGAGCGCACTGATCCCGATCAAGAACGACCCGGTGGCCAACGAAAAGGCGATGGCCGGCATTCGCCACGACAAGACCCGCGATGCCAACGACGGCTTCGACGGCGGCTGGGTGGCCCACCCGGGTCTGGTGCCGATTGCGGCGGAGGAATTCCAGAAGGTTCTGGGCGAGCGCCCCAACCAGTGGGAAAAGCAGCGCGACGAAAACTTCGGCCCGAAGGACTGGCTCAACTTCCGGCCCGAACAGCCGATCACCGAAGTCGGCGTGCGCAACAACATCAACGTCGGCATCCATTACCTCGGTAGCTGGCTCGCCGGTAACGGCTGTGTGCCCATCCACAACCTGATGGAAGACGCCGCCACAGCAGAAATCAGTCGCTCGCAGGTATGGCAGTGGGTGGTGTCACCCAAGGGAAAACTCGACGACGGCCGCAAGGTCACCGCTGAAATGGTGCGCGGCTTCATTCCCGAGGAACTGGCGAAGGTGAAGGCCACCGTCACCGCCCAGGGCGAGAAGACCGAGACCTACGACCAGGCGGCGAAGATCTTCGAAGAGATGTCACTCGCCAACAACTACCCCGAGTTCCTCACGCTGCCGCTATACGAGGCGATGGAGTAAAGAGTCGGCGCTGGCGACACGGCGCCAGCAAGGACATCGGCGGCGCGCGGGGTAACCTGTGCGCCGTTTTGTTTAGGAGAAACCGCCATGCTGAATGCGATCACACTGCTGTTGCTGTTTCAGCTGACGGGTGAGGCCATCACCCTGTTCTTCTCCCTGCCGGTACCCGGTCCGGTGATCGGCATGGCCCTGCTGTTCGCCGCATTGGCGCTGCGCGGCGGACCCTCGGGCGAACTCCGTGAAACAGCGCAGAATCTTCTGCAGCATCTGTCGCTGCTCTTCGTACCCGCCGGGGTCGGCGTCATGCTGCATTTGCAACGCATGGCCGACGAATGGTTTTCCATACTGATCGCGCTCGTCGCGAGCACCTTCATCACCATCGCCATCACGGCACTGGTCCTGCGCACGCTGACCCGCCATGGCGCAACGCAAGCCGACACCGACCAGTTGCCATGAACCCGCGCATCAGCGAAATCTGGGTCTATCTCGCCGCCTCGCCGCTGCTCGGCCTCACGCTTACGTTGCTGGCCTACCAGGGCGCGGTGCTCGTCAGCAAACAATGCAACGGACACCCGCTGGCCAATCCGGTGCTGCTGGCCGTCACAGCTCTGGTGTCCCTGCTCTGGGCTACCGGCACGCCCTACCCCACCTATTTCGATGGTGCCCAGTTCGTCCATTTCCTGCTCGGTCCCGCCACTGTCGCGTTGGCCATTCCGCTCTACGCCCAACTCGGCCGTCTGAAGCGCATGGCCATGCCGCTGCTCATAGCTCTACTGGCTGGCTCACTCAGTGCAGCAATTTCTGCAGTACTCATTGGTCATCTGCTCGGCGCGAGCGACGCCACACTGCTCTCGCTGGCGCCGAAATCAGTGACGACGCCGATCGCCATGGGTATCGCCGAGCGAATCGGCGGCCTGCCATCGCTGACCGCCGTACTCGTGATCATCACCGGCATCCTCGGCGCCATAGGTGCTCGCGGCCTCTATACGCTGCTCGGGATAGACGATCCCGCGGTGCGCGGCTTCGCATTAGGCACTGCATCGCACGGCATCGGCACGGCGCGCGCCTTCCAGGTCAGCGAACAGGCCGGCGCCTTCGCCGCACTCGCCATGGGCCTCAACGGCCTCCTGACAGCCGTGCTGCTGCCGTGGCTGATTCCACCGCTGATGCGCTGGTTGGGTTGACTTCATAGAAAGTCGGCGCGGACGGGGCGGCGGCATAAACTCTTGTCCGTAGTCACCTCCAGACCGACATCCGGTGATGACTGCATTAGCCGCCGCTGATAGAAACCGTCTTGATCCGTAGATCATAATAAATTCGTTTACCGGCTTTGACGGCCCTGCAATAATCTCCCTACAAATAATAGTGGCGTTGATTGATCGTTGCAGTGGAGGAGATAGCAAGGAGGAGCAGACGCCAACTCTGGGTGAGTCGGCGTGCCGCGTTGGGCCAATGCCCTGCATGCCTTGCCATTTTCATTGACTCGAAATCAAACGTTGTGCCGCTCGCGGCCAACAACTCATCTGGATTTGAACAATGGCAGACGAAGCCCCAAAAACAGAATGCAAGGACGGGTTTTTCAATTGCCTTCTGAACCCGCCGAAATGCTCGATGTTGCGCATGATCGTCGTTGGCGTCCTGGGCGGCATCATCATCTGGGGCGGCCTCAATACCGGCATGGAATGGACCAACCGGACCGAGTTTTGCCTCTCCTGCCACGAGATGAGCATTCCCTATGAAGAACTGAAAAAGACAGTCCATTACAAGAATCGCAGCGGCACCACGGTTTCCTGTGCCGACTGCCACGTTGCCGGCAGCAAGCATCCGCTCGACTACGGACGCAAGCTGACCATGAAGCTGCTGGCCGCCCGCGATGTCATCGGCCACATTAAAGGCACGGTCGACACGCCCGAGAAATTCGAAGCCCATCGCTTGGCAATGGCCCAGCGCGTCTGGGAGAAAATGAAGGACTCTGACTCGAAGGAGTGCCGTAACTGCCACCAGTTTGAGACCATGGATCCGGAAAAGCAGAAAGACCGCTCGGTAGTCAAACACGAAGGTGCCGCAGCAGACGGCAAGACCTGTATTGACTGCCACAAGGGTATCGCGCACAAGCCGGTCCACCAACTGCTGGAAAAAGAGCAAGGCCAAGCCACGGCAGGTCAGCAAGGCACGCCGCCGCAAACTCAAGCCGCGGCGCCTGCGGCGCCAAAAGTGGAGGACCGGAACACCCTCGGAACAAGCCCTGCACCGACCGTGACACCTCCTGCAGCCGTAGCGGCACCCATACCCGCTCAAGTTGTCAAGCCGGCGCCAAAGGCTGACGCAGCAAGCGCTGCAGCACCTGCCGCCGCACCGGCTGCAGCCGCCAGCAAGATCACTGCGCTGGACTGGAGCAACGTGCCAGCGCGTCAGATCAAGGCGTTCTATCCGGGCCAGGCGAGCCTGGAATGGGCGATGAACAAACCCGACCATTCTTCCGCTTCCGACATCATCGAAAAGAAACGCGCCTGCGCCAAGTGCCACGAAGGCGATGCAAACCAAATTGGCGCCGCTATCGTGGCTGGCAAACCGGTGGGAGTTTCCAAGACCGTGATGGAGCCGAATCCGCCTGCGGGAAAGGCGGGATTTATCCCGGTAACTTTCCAGGTGACCCATGACGCCAGCAAGATCTATTTCCGCTTCGAATGGGTGCCGCCACAGAATGGCGACAAGAAGATGGACCCGAAAAACGAGGTCAAGGTCACCATGATGTTCGACGGCGGCGGTACCGTCGAAGGGAGCGAGCTGAACGGTTGCTGGGCTACCTGCCACACCGACCTGCGCACCATGAAGGATGCCAAGGACGACAAGAAAACAAAGTACATCAACGGCGCCGACCTCGCCAGCGGCAAGTTCATGGACCTGATTCAGTTCCGCAGCGGCAAGGGACAAACTCCGGTGGACGGATGGGTCGACAGCGTACGGCACATGGAAGGCGGCAAGAGCCAACTCAAGGCCGAAGGGAAAAAGGAGGGCAACAAATGGGTCGTGACGTTCGAGCGAGCTCTGGCAGGCGGAGGTAAGGGCGACCATGCCATTACTGCCGATAAGGTGTATAACTTTGGTTTCGCGATTCACGAGGACTACACCAACGCCCGTTTTCACTATGTTTCGCTGGGCTACCAGTTCGGCCTCGACCAGCCCAACCCGGGCGTCAAAAACTATATCGACGTGCAGAAAAAATAGGGCAGCAGTCGTTTCTTGAGCAGTACATTCATCAATACCAAGGAGGAGACAAAATGATGATGAAGTGGAGAGGATGGGCGCTGGCGACCGGCGCTCTGGCAATTTCCGCGATGGCACAGGCGGCACCGCCCTCGGCGGCGATGCTGTCGAACGCCTGCGCCGGCTGTCATGGCACCAACGGCGGCAGCGCCGGTCCAACCATGCCGAGTTTGGCCGGCCAATCGAAAGAAGCCATCGAAATAGCTTTGAAAAAGTTCAAGAGCGGCGAACGTCCTTCATCGATCATGGGACGCCTGGCCAAGGGCTACAGTGACGCTGACATAACAGCCATGTCAGTATTCTTCTCCAAGCAGAAGCTTCATGCCACCAATCAGCCACTCGACAAGGCGAGGATCGCCAAGGGCGCCAGTCTGCAGGAAGCCAACTGCGGCCGCTGCCACCTCGAGGACGGCAAGGAAGGCAAGGACGACACCCCGGCCATGGCGAGTCAGTGGCTGCCGTATATGCAGATGCAGATGGCGGACTACCTGTCTGGCAAGCGCAAGATGCCGCAAGAAATGAAAGAGAAGGTCGATCCTATGTCCAAGGAAGATCTGGAAGCACTCTTGCACTTCTACGCCAGCGTTAAATAAGGGAGAACACAACATGACTCTGGATCGCAGAAGTTTCCTGAAATTGATTGGTGCCGGCGCCGGTGCAGCCGGTCTGCCGCTGATCGGCCGGGCCGCCGAACTGATGCCCAAGTCGGGCAAGCGCGTCGTCGTAATCGGCGGCGGCTACGGTGGAACGATCGCCGCAAAGTACATCCGCATGGCGGACAAGAGCATCGAAGTGGTGATGATCGAGCGCAACGACCATTTCGTTTCCTGCCCGTTCAGCAATCTCTATATCGGCGGCATCCTGAAGGACCTCAATCCGCTGACCATCAAGTACGACAAGCTCGCCGCCAACCATGGCGTCAAGGTGGTGCAGGCTGAAGTCACGGCAATCGACGCGGCGGCCAAGGTGGTCACTACCTCCAAGGGCACTGTCAGCTACGATCGACTGATCGTCTCTCCCGGCATCGACTTCCGCCTGGATGAGATCAAGGGCTACGATACCGCGGCCATGGAAGCAATGCCGCATGCATGGAAAGCCGGCCCGCAAACCGTTCTGCTGCGCAAACAGCTCGAGGCGATGAAGGACGGCGGTACCGTGGTGATAACCGTTCCGCTCGCACCCTACCGCTGCCCCCCCGGGCCCTACGAGCGCGCCTGCATGGTTGCCCACTACCTGAAGCAATCCAAGCCGAAGTCGAAGGTAGTCATGCTCGACGCCAACCCGGACATCACGTCCAAGGGAGGACTGTTCAAGAAAGGCTGGAAGGACAACTATGCGAGCATCATCGACTATCGTCCGGCAAAGAAGGTGACCGAAGTCGATGCCAAAGCGATGGCCGTGATGATCGAAGGCATCGAAGAAGTCAAGGGCGATGTCATCAACATCATCCCGCCGCAGCGAGCCGGGCAGATTGCCGTTGCTGCAGGATTGGTGGGCGACGACAAGAACTGGTGCCCGGTCAACCCGACGACCTTCGAGTCCACCAAGCAGGCCGGCATACACGTCATCGGTGATGCCTGCGTTGCCGGCGCCATGCCCAAGTCCGGCTACTCGGCCAATTCGGAAGCCAAAATCTGCGCAACCAATGTAGTGGCGCTGCTGAATGGCAAGGAGACCACCGAACTGTCGGGCATCAACACCTGTTACAGCTACATCACCGACAAGGATGCCGTCAGCGTCGCCGGGGTCTATGCGGTCAAGGAAGGCAAGATCATTGCCGTGCCGAATTCCGGCGGCGTTTCACCCGCCGACTTCTCGGCCACAAAGATCGAAGCAATCTACGCGGAAAGTTGGCTGAAGAACATACTCACCGAAATGTCGACCTGATTGTTCGGCAACATCAAATAAGCTCCGCGCAAGCGGGGCTTATTTGCATGTTCAGGATACCCGGGGCCGAGTCAGCCGGCTTTGTTTAAGGAGGGGTGAAATGAATCCGTTGCGTAGAACTTTTCTGAACGGCTTCGGCGCAGCTGGAGCCTTGTCGATCTCAATCACGACGGGTTTGTTAAAACCATGGGAAGCGCTTGCTGCTGAATGGAACAAGTCTGCGTTCGAAGCATTGACCATGACCGACGCCTTGAAGAGCGTGGGCGGAGCAGGCGCGACCGAGAGCAAGGATATCCAGATCAAGGCGCCGGACCATGCCGAAAATGGCGCAGCCGTGCAATTGGAAGTCACCAGCAAAATTGCGGGGACTACTTCGCTCGCCATATTTGTGGAAAAAAATCCAAGACCCCTGATTGCGGATTGCGAGTTTTCCAATGGAGCCGAACCCTACATATTTTTTCGCACCAAGATGGGAGAATCTTCGCGCATCAGGGTGCTGGCAAGAGCGGGCGGGAAGACTTATTTCGCAACCAAGGAAGTAAGTGTGACATCAAGCGGCTGCTAAGCCCGGGTTGAACCGGTTGCGCACGTTACTTGACAGGAGACAATCATGGCTGAAGCAATAAAGATTCGCGCGACGCTACAAGGCGATGTTGCAGACGTAAAAGCACTCATGAACCACGTAATGGAGACCGGGTTGCGTCAAGACCCGGCCTCGGGGAAAGTAGTTCCCGCTCATTTCATCCAACAGGTGATTGCGACATTCAACGGCAAAACGGTGTTGGACACGCGGTGGGGTCCGTCGGTTTCGAAGAACCCGATCTTGGGCTTCCGGGTCAAGGGTGCCAGGGCCGGCGACAAGGTGGTCATTAAAACCACCGACAACAAAGGCGAGACGCTGAACGGTGAAGCAACCGTTGCCTGATTGGCAACCGCACCCGAGCGATCTGTCCGAGCGGTTGCAAGGCTAACCCCCGGAAGGCTTGGCCACGCCTTCTTCGGACTTATGGCAATGCGCTTGTATTCTTGAGGAAGAGCAATCATGCCAGTTTCAAACCTAGCCGAAGCAGTTGTCTGGTCGGGCCTCGGGCTTGGCACCGTATTGGGATTCGTTGCCAGCAAATGCAACTTCTGCACCATGGGCGCTGTTTCTGACATCGTCAATATGGGTGATTGGGGACGCATGCGTGCCTGGCTGCTCGCCATTGCGGTGGCTGTTATCGGCACCAACGCACTCGCTTACGCCGGCTATCTGGATCTGACCAAAACCACCTACACCGGCAACGTCTTCCCATGGATGGCCTATATCGTCGGCGGAGCGTGCTTCGGTGCAGGCATGACGCTCGCTTCGGGTTGCGGCAACAAAACTCTGGTACGTGTCGGTAGCGGCAACCTGAAGTCCCTGGTCGTCATGGTTTTCTTCAGCCTTTCTGCGCTTATGACCATGAAAGGCATTCTTGGCGTTGTTCGCCTGAAGGTGCTGCAAGTCCCGGCGTTCACCCTGAGTTTTGACCAGGGCCAAACTCTCCCGGCAGTGTTGGGCAGTCTCGGTGGTCTGGATCCAAAGACGATGCAACTGGTGACGACCGGCATCATCGGGCTTGCACTCCTGATTTTTGTCTTTAAGGACTCGGAATTCCGCAACCATTTGGACAACAATCTGGCCGGCGTCCTGATCGGCCTGGTGATCATTGGCGGCTGGTATGTCACCGGTCACTTAGGGTTGGCGGAAAACCCCGACACACTCGAACTCAGTTATTTCGGCACCAATTCCCGCCTCGCCGAATCGATGACCTTTACCGGCCCGGTCGCGTTCTCTGTCGAATTGCTGTCCTACTGGTCGGATACCGGGAAGGCAATGACGTTCGGCATTGCCGCCACTTTCGGCGTCATTCTCGGATCCTTCCTTTACTCAGTCATCTCCAATTCCTTTCGTCTGGAGCATTTTTCCTCCACAGATGACATGCTGCGCCACATCCTCGGCGGCGTGCTGATGGGATTCGGCGGCGTCTGCGCCACCGGCTGTACCATTGGTCAAGGTCTCACCGGGGTTTCGACCCTGGCGCTGGGCTCCTTCCTGGCGTTTTTTTCAATCGTCGCGGGCGCCGCCATCACCATGAAAATCCAGTACGCCATGATGATGCGCGAAGCGTGACCCTTGCTGGCACCGCACGATGTCCCCCGCAGAAGGGTAATAAGCTGCGCGACACGATCGACCCGCAGTTCGCTAAACTCCAGCAAATGCGACCGCATTTGGCTGCTCGCGGGCTTTTTTGCTCACGCGCCTGCGTCTCGGGTCTACTGCAGTCCGCCGATATACACCGACACGGCTTTGGTTTCCAACTCGGTGAGTTTCGCCGCAATCGAATGCATGATCGAGTTGTCGTTGGTACGCGCGCGCTTGTTGAATTCCTTCAGTTGTACTTCGATGTAAGCCGGATGCTGCCCGGCCAGACGCGGCAACAATTCGGTGCCAAATCCGGTCGGACCATGGCATGAGGCACAGGCCGCCACCCCTGAAAAGTTGTTGCCGTGATGATAAATATACTTGCCCACTCCCGCCAGATCGGCGTCGCCAGCTTGGCGCCCACCAGCCTTCCTGCTGGAGAAAAATGCCGCCAGGCCGGCGATCTCCGAATCCTGTAAGCCCTTCGCCATGTCGGTCATTGTCTCGCCCTTGCGGCGGCCATCGCGAAAATCCTTTAACTGCTTGACTATGTAATCCGGATGCTGCGCGGCAAGGCGCGGATAGATCGCATTGGCACTCTCGCCTTGCGGACCATGACACAAGGCACAACGTGACACGATGATCTCAGCGACGCGAGGGGACACGGCTGCCTCTGGTGGCTGTGCCGCGACCGTTTGAAGAGAAAACATACCGGCAACGATAGTCAGTACCAGTTTGATCAATGCGTTCATGGGGTTTCTCCTTGAATGAACGAATATCTATCCGGCAACACCCGTGCTGCCAAAGCCTCCAGCACCACGTTCGCTGGCGGGGAATTCATCTACCACGTTAAAAGCGACCTGTACCACCGGAACCACGACCAGCTGTGCCAAGCGGTCCAGCGGGTTCAGTGTGAAGGTATCGTGGCCACGATTCCAGGTGGACACGAAAATCTCGCCCTGATAGTCGGAATCGATCAGCCCCACCAGATTGCCCAGCACAATGCCATGCTTGTGCCCCAGGCCGGAGCGCGGCAGGATCATCGCCGCCAAGCCCGGATCGGACAGGTGAATCGCAATGCCGGTCGGGATCAGGACGGTATCTCCGGGACGAATCTTTATCGCCATTTCGATGCAGGCGCGAAGGTCGATACCGGCCGCTCCCGGTGTGGCGTATTGCGGCGCGTATCGATCGTCCTTCAGACGGCTATCAAGTATCTTGAGGTCAATGCTGGCCAAGTTGCTTCTCCATCAGGCTGGCGATATGCGCGACGATGCCGCGTGCCACCTCGGATTTGTCGGCTGGGGGCAGAACATGCGCGCCGGCGGCATCGAACAGGGTCACCGCGTTGGTATCCCCGCCCAGTCCATCCCGCACCAGGTTGCCGACTACCAGCGCAAGTTTCTTCGCCACGCGCTTGCCTTCCGCATACGTCGCCAGAGCCCTACTTTCGGCGGCAAAGCCGACACAAAACGGCGCATCGGGCAGCGCTGCCACTTCGGCGAGAATGTCGGGATTTGCTTCAAGTTCAAGCGTAAGGCTGCCCACTCCCTTCTTGATCTTGTGCTCGGCCGTCTGCTGTGGTCGATAATCGGCCACCGCCGCAACGCCAATGAACACGTCCTGTCCCGGCAGCGCCGCCATTACGGCCTGACGCATCTGCAATGCGCTTTGCACATCCACGCGATGTACTCCGCGCGGCGTGGCGAGCGACACCGGACCTGCCACCAACGTCACCTCTGCACCTGCCTCTGCGCATGCCCGCGCCAAGGCGAAGCCCATCTTCCCTGAACTCGAATTGGTGAGGCCGCGTATCGGATCAAGCGCCTCGAAGGTCGGCCCGGCGGTCAGCAACACTCTTTTGCCGGCCAAAGGTTTGGCTTGCAGAAAGGCATGCAAATCATCAAGCAGTTCGGCAGCTTCGAGCATGCGTCCATCACCCACTTCACCGCAGGCCTGCTCCCCATGCGCGGGGCCGAGAATGCTGACGCCATCGGCACGCAGTTGCGCCACATTGCGTTGCGCGGCCGGGTTTTCCCACATCTGGCGGTTCATGGCGGGAGCCACCAGCAAGGGGCAATCCCGCGCCAGACAAAGAGTGGACAACAGGTCATCGGCAAAGCCTTGTGCCAACTTGGCGAGAAAATCCGCCGTCGCCGGTGCCACCAACACGGCGGCCGCGCCGCGCGTAAGCTCAATGTGCGCCATGCCGCTATCCATGCGCTCGTCCCACAGCGCCTGCCACACGCGACGACCGGTAAGTGCCTGGAAAGTTGCCGCACCGACGAACTGCGCGCCTGCCGCCGTCATGACGACATCCACTTCTGCGCCAGCCTTGACCAGCAGGCGCACCAGTTCTGCCACCTTGTAGGCCGCCACGCCACCGGTCACGCCCAGCACAACGCGCTTGCCCTGAAATTCGTTCATGACATTAAAATCCCACTGATAGGCAATCAAGCGGAGATTCTAAACCATGGCCATACGCGATTGGCCCGCGGCGGAACGCCCGCGCGAACGACTGGCCGAACACGGCGCGGCGGCACTGTCGGACGCCGAGTTGCTGGCGATTTTTTTGCGCGTCGGTGTCCGCGGCAAGAGTGCCGTGGATCTGGCCCGCGACCTGCTCGCAGCCTTCGATGGCGACTTGGCCACCCTTGCCGCCGCCAGCACTAGGGAACTCGCCCGGCTGCCTGGCATCGGGCCGGCCAAAGCAGCCCAACTCGCCGCCACACTGGAACTGGCGCGCCGCGCGCTCGCCGGGTCGCTCAAGATGAAAGATGCACTGGCCTCGCCACAGGCCGTTCGCGATTGGCTGCGCCTTTCGATCGGCAATCTGCCGCACGAGGTCTTTGTCGCACTGTGGCTGGATGCCCAGAACCGGCTAATCGCCAGCGAGGAACTGTTTCGCGGCACGCTGACGCAAACCAGCGTATATCCACGCGAAGTCGTCAAACGGGCACTGGCGCACAACGCCGGCGCGGTAATCCTCGCCCACAACCACCCCTCCGGTCTTGCCGAACCTTCACGCGCCGACGAAGTGCTCACTTCATCATTAAAGCAGGCTCTGGCTCTGATAGACGTAAAGCTCCTGGACCATTTCATCGTGGCAGGGACCTCAGAGCCATTGTCCTTCGCTGAACGTGGTTTGATTTGACAAAAGGATTGAGTTTTCGGGTGATTGTTTGTAAACTAGCGTGCTTTGCGAAATCAGCATATTCAGGAGCATCACATGTCTCGCGTTTGTCAAGTGACGGGCAAAGCCCCGATGGTAGGGAACAAAGTGTCCCACGCCAACAATAGGACCAAGCGTCGCTTTCTGCCGAACCTGCACAGCCGCCGCTTCTGGATCGAAACTGAAAACCGCTGGGTCAGTCTGCGCGTTTCAAACGCCGGCCTGCGCACCATCGACAAGAAGGGCATCGACGTTGTCGTCGCCGAGCTGCGTGAGCGCGGCGAGCGCGTCTAAACAGGAGAAAGCATCATGGCCAAGGGCGGACGCGAAAAAATAAAACTGGAATCCACAGCCGGTACGGGACACTTCTACACCACGACGAAGAACAAGAAGACCACCCCGGGAAAGCTGGAGTTCCTCAAGTATGACCCGAAGGCGCGGAAGCACGTTGCCTACAAGGAAGTGAAGCTGAAGTAATCTCCGGCTTCACCAACAAAAAACCCGCTCCGTGCGAACCGAGCGGGTTTTTTGTTGGCTTGCCTTTTCGATTCCAGCGAAGTGCCCCGCCGGTCGACGCCATGTCAATGTCTTTTCTTGCCGGACAAGGGTGCCACATCGGCAAGACGAAAATCAATCTTGTTGGCTTCCATATCGACCCGCGTCAGTTGTACCCGTACCCGGTCGGACAGGCGAAAACGTCGACCGCTACGCTCGCCAACCATGGCATGCGACTTCTCGTCGAAATGGAAATAGTCCTGACCGAGTTCGGACACATGCACCAGACCCTCGACGAACACGCCATCCAACGCAACGAAGATGCCGAAGGGTACCACCGAGGAAATGCTGCCCTCGAAGATTTCGCCGACACGGTCTTTCATGTAGAAACACTTGAGCCAGGCTTCGACGTCGCGTGTGGCATCGTCGGCCCGCCGCTCGGTCATGGAACAGTGCAGGCCGATTTCCTCCCAATTGCCGGGCTCGTATTGGCGTGCCGTCAGCGCCGACTTTATGGCGCGATGGACGAGCAGATCGGGATAGCGGCGGATCGGCGACGTGAAATGGGTATAGCTCTCGTACGCCAAACCGAAGTGACCGACGTTAGCCGGGCTGTATATGGCCTGGCGCAATGATCGCAGCATCACGGTTTGCAGCAGTTGCCGGTCCGGCCGCTGGCCGATCTTTTCCAGCAGGCTGGCGTAGTCCTGAGCCTTTGGCGTGTCGCCGCCGCCCAGCTGAAAACCGAAGGTACCCAGAAAATCGCGCAGTTTGACCAGGCGCTCGGGCGTCGGGCCTTCATGCACACGATAGAGCGACGGCTGGTCACGCTCGCGCAGAAACTCCGAGGCACAGACATTCGCCGCCAGCATGCACTCCTCGATCAGTTTGTGCGCCTCGTTGCGCTCGTAAGGCTCGATACGGTCGATCTTGCCGTGATCATCGAAAACCATGCGCGTTTCGACGGTCTCAAAGTCGATCGCGCCGCGCTTGACGCGTTCCTTCGCGAGTTGCCGATAAAGCTGGTCCAGCGCCTCAAGATGAGGCAGCAGCGGCGCCAACCGGACGCGTGTCTCTGCATCCTTGTCATACAGGGCAGCCGCAACGTCGGTGTAGGTCAATCGCGCGTGCGAAAACATCACCGCCGGATAAAATCGGTAGCGACTGATCGCCCCGTTGGCGTTGATCGCCATGTCGCACACCATGCACAGTCGTTCCACCTGCGGATTGAGTGAGCACAAGCCATTGGAAATCTTTTCCGGCAGCATCGGAATCACGCGGCGCGGGAAATACACTGAGTTGCCACGAGCATAGGCGTCACTGTCCAGCGCGCCGCCCGTAGTCACATAGTGGGAAACATCGGCAATTGCCACGACCAGACGGAATCCCTTGCCCTGGCGTTCGCAGAACACGGCATCATCGAAATCCCTGGCCGTCTCGCTGTCGATGGTCACCAATGGCAGGCCGGTCACGTCTTCGCGGCCCTTCCAGTCCGACTTGCGCACCGCGTCCGGCAACTTCTTGGTTTCAGCCAACGCTGCGGTCGAGAACTCGTAGGGCAATTCGTGCTTGCGCAGGGCGATCTCGATTTCCATACCGGGATCGGCATAGTTGCCCAGTACTTCGATCAGACGGCCGATGGGTTGCCCGTGCTTGCTCGGCTGCTCGATGAGTTCGATCATCACCACCTGCCCCGACTGCGCCTTGAGTGCCTTCTTCGCCCCCTTCTCGGGAGGCGCGAGCAAAATATCCTGACTGATGCGCTTGTTCTCGGCGGCGACAAAGCGCACGCCGTGTTCTTCGACCACACGCCCGACCACAAAGCGGTTGGCGCGCTCGGTGACTTCGACGATCTTGCCTTCCGGCCGCCCCTTGCGATCGACTCCGATGACCCGTGCGATGGCCTTGTCGCCATGCAGCACTTTGTCCATTTCCTTGGCGGACAAAAACAGGTCTCCGCCACCCTCCTCGGGAACCAGAAAGCCATAGCCATCCGGATGCCCGGCAACGCGACCTCGCACCAGATCCGCCTTGTCCGGAATCAGCCAGTCGCCACGGCGGTTCTGCATGACTTGGGCATCGCGCGCCATGGCGCCCAGCCGTCGCTGGAATGCGTCCAACTCAAACGGCTGGATATCGAGCAACTCGACCAGACGCCCAACCTCCAGCGGAGCGCCCTGCGCAGTCAATGTTTGCAGAACAAATTCTCGGCTCGGCAGCGGATGCTCATACTTGGCCTTTTCGCGCTCGAACTGAGGATCGGCGCGACGTATATTCGAAAGCTTCTGGGTGCTATGCGGCTTGTTTGACAATCTGGGTATTTCCTTTAGAATTCGCGCCTCGTTTCGCGCCTGCCCAGGTGGCGGAATTGGTAGACGCACTAGTTTCAGGTACTAGCGCTGCGAGGCGTGGGGGTTCGAGTCCCTTCCTGATGCTGCGCCACCCTACTCAAAGGGATGCCTCAAAACGATAGTCTCTTCGCGCTCCGGACCGGTGGAAATCATGTCCACCGGAACATCGCAAAGTTGCTCCATGCGCCTGATGTAGGCACGCGCCTCCGCCGGCAGTCCGTCCAGCGCCTTGACACCGACTGTGCTGCCCTTCCAGCCGGGCAGAGACTCATAGATGGGTTCGCAGCAGGCAAGATCATCCGCGCCGACGGGCAGGATGTCGGAAATGCTCCCATTGATGCGATAGCCCGTGCAAATCTTGAGTTCTTCGACGCCATCGAGTACATCCAGTTTGGTAACGCAGAGCCCCGAGATGCCATTGATCTGAATTGATCGCTTCAATGCGGCGGCGTCGAACCAGCCGCAGCGGCGGGCACGACCTGTAGTCGCGCCAAACTCGTGGCCCTTGGTGGCCATGTGCTTGCCCACCGGGTCCTGCTTGTCCACTGCGTCGTACAACTCGGTCGGGAAGGGGCCGCCTCCAACCCGCGTGGTGTAGGCCTTGGTGATGCCGAGGATGTAATGCAGCATGCCCGGCCCGACCCCTGCGCCCGCGGCCGCTGCTCCGGCAACACAGTTGGACGAGGTAACGAAGGGATAGGTGCCGTGATCGATGTCGAGCAAGGTCCCCTGGGCGCCCTCGAACAACAGATTGGCCCCGGCCCGATGGGCGTCGTAAAGCGCGCGCGGCACATCGGCGATCAGCCTTGTCAGGCGCGGCGCGACGGCCATAGCGTCATCGTAGACACGTTGAAAATCGACAGGCTGGGCACCATGGAAATTCTTCAGCACGAAGTTGTGGTATTCGAGAATCTCGCCCAGTCGTTCGGCAAACCGCTTGGGCTTGGTCAGGTCCTGCAGGCGGATGGCGCGACGCGACGCCTTGTCCTCGTAGGCGGGGCCGATGCCGCGTCCGGTGGTGCCGATCTTGTTGCTGCCGCGCGCGACTTCGCGGGCAACGTCAATCGCCTGATGGTAGGGCAGGATCAAGGGACAGGCTTCGGATATCTTCAGCCGCGCCTCGGCATCGATGCCGGCTGCCAGTAGCTCGTCGAGTTCCTTTATCAGCGCTTCCGGCGACAGCACGACACCGTTGCCGATGTAGCAGGTGACGCCGCCACGCAGGATGCCGGAAGGTACCAGATGCAGCACCGTCTTCTTGCCGCCGATGACCAGCGTATGGCCGGCGTTGTGTCCGCCCTGAAAGCGCACCACACCCTGCGAGTGATCCGTCAACCAGTCAACGATCTTGCCCTTGCCTTCGTCGCCCCACTGGGTGCCGACGACCACGACATTTTTTGCCATTTCATTCTTCCTTCAGGGATTCAATGATCCAGTTATTGCCGCTACGCACCAGCATCCGGTCGCAGCCAGCTTCGCGCCAAGTGCCGTTGTGGCCCGGCAAGGCCAGCACCACGTGCTCGCCTTTCGCGCGCAGGCGCAAGGCCTCCGCATGCAAGGCATCGTCTTCGGGCCACGGGGCGAGAATCGCACCAAGCCGCTCGCCATCGGGAGGCAGCCGGACCAGTTCGCGCAAGTCCATGGAAAATCCGGTGGCCGGTCGCGCGCGACCGTAAGCCCGACCGAAATCATCATAGCGGCCCCCCAGCGCTACGGCGCCTGGGCTACCGGCACAATAGGCGGCAAAAACTACACCGCTGTGATAGTGGTATCCACGCAGGTCGGCCAGATCGAAGCTCAAGGGCAAGTCTGCGAAGGCTTCCGCCAAGCGGCGCAGCTCGGACAGCGCGGCAGCAATCGCGGGCAACGCAGGCAGGACCTGTTCCGCTTGATCCAGCACCCCTCGGTCGCCATACAGTTCAGGCAGGGCCAGCAGCGCCGATCGAACGGGATCGGCGACATCAACGACCAGTTCGCGCACCGTCGGCACGTCCTTGCCTTGCAAGGCGCCGAAAAGTTCCTCTTCGGCTTCCGCAGCCAGACCCGCCTGTTTGGTCAGCGCGCGAAAGACGCCGACATGACCGAGGTCAAAACGCGAGGCGGTAATGTTGCAAAGACCCAGTACGGCTGCCAGCAGGCGAATCACCTCAATGTCGGCCTCCAGCCCCGCATGGCCGTAGAGTTCGGCGCCGATCTGCAGGGGTTCGCGTGTCGCATTGAAGCCGGCCGGCAGCGTGTGCAGCACGCTGCCGCTGTAGCAAAGCCTTGTTACACCTTTGCGGTTGAGCAGATGGGCGTCGATGCGTGCCACTTGCGGCGTGATGTCAGCGCGCACGCCCATGCTGCGACCGGAAAGTTGATCCACCAGCTTGAACGTGCGCAAATCAAGATCATGTCCGCTACCGGTCAGCAGCGATTCGACGTATTCAAGCAGCGGAGGGATGACGAACTCATAGCCATGACGGGCAAATTCATCGAGCAGACTGCGCCGCAAAGCCTCTATGCGCGTCGCATCGCGCGGCAGCACGTCTTCAATCGCTTCCGGCAGGAGCCAGCGCCGATTTGTCATGACTGTCAGCGGAAGATCGTCAACAGGACGACACCGACCAGCATCGAAGACAGACCGATGAAGCGAATCTGCCCGTCCGTCAGTTCAGTCACACGACGGAAGGTTTCGCGCCATACGCGCGGTGCGAGAAAGGGCAGGAGGCCTTCGATCACCAGCATCAGGGCGAAAGCCAGCAGCAGGATATTGAGCATTTCAAACCGGTACCGACCCGAATTACTTGCCCTTGCCGCTGCTCTTCAGGTACTTGAAGAACTCGGAATTGGGTTCGATCACCATCACGTCGCTCTTGTTCTTGAAACTGCCGCGATAGGCTTCAAGACTGCGATAGAAGGCATAGAACTCCGGATTCTCGCCGAACGCGCGACCGTAGATCGCGGTTCCCTTGGCATCGCCCTCGCCCTTGATCTTCTGCGCATCGCGATAGGCTTCGGCCAGGATGACCTCGCGCTGGCGATCGGCGTTGGCCTTGATCTTTTCGGCTTCCGCGGCGCCCTCGGCGCGCAATTCGTTGGCCACGCGTTTGCGCTCGGTTTCCATGCGTCGATAGACCGACTCGGATACTTCCGGTGGCAGGTCCACACGCTTGAGGCGGACATCGACGATTTGCACTCCGATCGCGCGCATGTCGGCATCGGCCTTTTTCTGCACCGAAACCATGATGTCGTCACGGGCGCCCGAAACCACGTCATGCACCGTGCGCCTGCCGAACTCTTCACGCAGGCCTGAATTGACGGTCTGCGACAGCCTCGTCCTGGCCAGGGTCTCGTCGCCACCGACCGAGTTGTAGTACTGCTTGACGTCATGTATGCGCCACTTGACGAAGGAATCCACCAGCACCGGCTTCTTCTCGGCGGTAAGAAACCGCTCCGGCTCGGGCGAGTCCATGGTCAGGATGCGCTTGTCAAAAATCCGCACGTTCTGAATCAGCGGCCACTTGAACGCAAGACCCGGTTCGGAAACAACCTCCTTGATTTCGCCGAGTTGGAAAATAATCGCGAACTGACGCTGATCGACCGTAAATACCGTCATGGCGAACAGCGCCAGAAGGCCGAACACGAATGAAGCGACAAAAGACAAATGGCGCTGCATCAGCGTTCTCCCCGCTCGCGTGAACCCAGATTGCCGCGAGTGCGCGCGTCACCCGGTGCCGAGCGTTCCGTCTGTGGCGGCGCATCCGGTGTGGCAACCGCCGGTCCGGGTACCGCTCCTCGCGAAACGACGGCAGCCTCTGCGGCAGCCGGCGCCGCAGCGGTGGCGGCGGTCGCCTGCATAAGTTTGTCGAGCGGCAGATAGAGCAGGTTGCCCGACCCTTTGGCGTCAAGCATCACTTTGCTGGTATTGGCGTAGACCTGTTGCACGGTTTCGAGATACATGCGGCTACGGGTCACTTCCGGCGCCTTGCTGTATTCGTTGAGAACCTGCTTGAAGCGCGAGGCATCGCCTTCGGCCGTAACGATGATGCGCTGACGATAGCCGGTGGCCTCCTCCATCAGCCGCGAGGCAGCACCGCGCGCCCGGGGAATCACGTCATTGGCGTAGGCCTGCCCCTCGTTCTTGTGTCGCTCGCGATCCTGCCCTGCCTTGACGGCATCATCGAACGCCGCCTGTACCTGTTCCGGCGGCTGGGTGCTCTGCATGCTCACCGAGCGCACCTGAATGCCCGTGTCGTAGCGATCAAGAATATCCTGAATCAGCTTTTGCGTATTCGCCGCGATCTGGTCGCGTCCCTCGTAGAGCACGAAGTCCATCTTGTTCTTGCCGACCACTTCGCGAATCGCGGTTTCGGCGGCCTGCATTACCGTATCGTCGGGATGGCGATTGTTGAACAGGTAGGCCTTCGGGTCCTTGAGCAGATACTGCACCGCGAACTGAACGCTGACGATGTTCTCGTCGTCGGTCAGCATCAGCGCCTCTTTCGGCACCTTGTTCTTGTCCGAACCGCGATAGCCGACTTCAACCGTACGCACTCCGGTTAGATTGACGATCTCCTGGCTCTGGATCGGCCACGGCAGGCGCCAGCGCAAGCCGGGCTCGGTGGTTTCCTTGAAGCGACCAAACTGGAGCACCACGCCGCGCTGGGAGGCATCGACGATGTAAAAGCTGCTGCCCAACCAGATCACGGCCACCAGCATCAGGATCAGGCCGATGCCGCCGCCAAACTGTCTGGGACTGATCGATGGCATCCGGCTGCCCGCGCCATCACCACCACCACCGCCGCTGTCGCCTCCATCACCGCCGCCGCCCTTGTTGCCGAACAGGCCGGACAAGCGGCGATTGAAATCGCGCCAGAGTTCTTCGAGATCGGGAGGGCCTTGATTGCCGCCACCGCGCTTGCCGCCACCGGGCTGGTTGCCCCAGCCGTGGTCGTTGAGAGACATGAGAATTCCGGCGATCACGTTTTTTAGGTTTGGGTAGAAGAAGAAGGAAAAAGGCTTTAGGGAAATATCAGGCTGCGACAGCTGGAAATTCGTTATGCCGAGTCGCCACTTCAGCAAGAGCCTCACGCAGCAACGACACCCCGGCCCCGGTGCGGGCGCTCAAGCGAACAAGCGAAATATTACCACAGTCATCACGCTCGATTCCGGGGCTTGCGGCAGTCAGGTCGACCTTGTTCCACACCAGAATCTGCGGTACCTTCAGCGCCCCGATCTCCTTCAAGACCGAGCCTACCGCATGCATCTGCTGGTCGCGGTCGGGACTGGCGGAATCAACCACGTGCAACAGCAAATCGCTTTGCGCCGTCTCTTCCAAGGTGGCCTGAAAAGCCGCCACTAGGGCGTGCGGCAGATTGCGAATGAAGCCGACAGTATCGGAAAGAACAATCGGTCCGGCACCTTCGATATACACCCGGCGCGAGGTGGTGTCCAGCGTGGCGAAAAGTTGGTCGGCGGCATAGGCCCCGGCCCTAGTCAAGGCGTTGAACAGCGTGCTCTTGCCCGCGTTGGTGTAGCCCACCAGCGAAATCGCCAGCACCTCGCCCCGGGTACGCGCGCGTCTGCGCACTTCGCGCTGGCGCTCCAACTGTTTCAGGCGATCCTTGAGCAAGGCAACACGCTTGCCGAGCAAGCGACGATCGGTTTCAAGCTGCTTTTCACCCGGTCCGCGCAGGCCGATGCCACCCTTCTGCCGCTCCAGGTGAGTCCAGCCGCGCACCAGTCGGGTAGCGAGATGCTGGAGTTGTGCAAGTTCG
>JAPLQZ010000159.1 GCA_026399415.1 Rhodocyclales bacterium
ATAGTGCGCCGGGATCACCACGTTGACACCCTGGATCATATAGGCCAGCACGCCGCCCACCGCGAACAGGGAAAACGAGGCGATGAACGCCGACTTGGCCGGATCGGCGGCGGCCTTGCGCGTCGCCCACAGGCTCAGGAAACCGACCAGGATCAGCGGCGCCATGTAGGGATGCCCCCAGACCATGAGCTTGGCGAAAAGCTCCATGTGCGGCAGCGAACCGGCCGGCACCGTGAAGTAGATCGCCGGTACCACCAGTAGCGGCAGCGCGGCAATCCAGAACATGGCAGACAGGGCGCGCGGCGATGCTGCGGCGGGTTGGCCGAGATGAGCGGCTATCCACAACCAGGCCACCACCATCAGCAGCGCGTGCTGGAACTGCAGCGTATGCCCGCCGCCCCAGAACAGCACTTCGAAGTAAATCTTTTCCTCGATCTTGGGCACCATCGCCCAGGACCAGGCGAAGGCGGCCAGCGCCAGAAACGCCGCCATGGCACCGAGAAAAGCGCCGAGCTGCAGCGGGGCGCCAAAGAACGGCCGCGGCCAGGTGGTGATCAGCGCGCGCAGCACAGCGAGACTGAAACCCGCGCCGCAGATCCACAGCGAGACGTAGAACACCTGCTGCTGCAATACCGGAATGTAGTTGTTGAGCACCGGATCGGCGCCCGGCAGAAACGGCGAAATGGTCATGACCGCGGTGCCGACCGCCGCCAGCACGAAGCCGCTCCAGCCCAGCCAGGCCATGCCGTCACGCCCCAGCGCACTCCAGATCACCGCGGCAAACGCCATGAACCAGATCGCCACCGACAGATCGACATGAACCACCAGGGCGGCGCGAAACATGTCCTTCAGCGGGAAGATGTCCTGGATGCCCGGCGTGCGCGACAGCACCAGCAAAATGGCCAGCAGCCCGGAACCGATCAGCGCCATCAGCCCCAGCCACAACCATGCCCTGGCAAGCGCTTTGGGCGCTCCCCCGGAAACCGTTACGCTATGCATATTCACTATTGTTCCCGCCAAAAGTATGGAAGTATACGGCAAGGCCTGACAGTAAACGAGGTACACTGAGCATCGCCTTGACAATCCCCTTCCCGGTTCCCATGAAGCTGCTGTCAGCCCTGTTGCTGTGCGTTGTCCTGCTGCTGGCCGGATGTTCCGAGCCGCCGCTGTTCGTCTCCACCGATCTCTCGAAGGTCGACTGGGGCAAGGATTTCAGCCTCACTGACCACCACGGCCAGCCGCGCCGCCTCGCCGATTTTCGCGGCAAGGCCGTGGTGATGTTCTTCGGCTATACCCAGTGCCCCGATGTCTGCCCCACCACGTTGGCGGCCATGCGCGAAGCCATGACGCTGATGGGCGACGACGCCAAACGAGTACAGATGCTGTTCGTCACCGTCGACCCGGCACGCGACACGCCGGCTTTGCTGGCCGAGTACGTGCCGGCGTTTCACCCGAGCTTTCTCGGCTTGTATGCGGATGAAAAAGGTACCGCGGCGCTGGCGAAAGACTTCAAGGTGTTCTATGCCAAGCAGGCGGGATCGACCTCCGGCAGCTACAGCATCGACCATTCCACCGGCAGCTACGTCTTCGACCCGCAGGGCAAGCTGCGACTGCTGCTGCGTCATGGCGAAGCACCCGCCAACATCGCCGCCGATCTCAAACTGCTGCTGGCCGGTAAATGATTCTTCAAGGAACTCCGATGAAACGACTCGCCCTCCTGCTCGCCTGCCTCGCGCTCCCCGTGTCCGCGGCTGAACCCGCCAAGGCCGCCATCAATCTGGACATCGGCACGCCGCCGGTCATTGTCGTCAAGCATTCCCTGGCGCAGCGCACCTCGCGCCTGATACGCTTTTACGAACCCGGCGAAATCGGCCTGGGCGCTGATGGATTCATCTATCTGCGCGAGGGCGTCAAACTCTCGCTGGCCAAGCGCCAGATCGCGGAAAAGCTGATCGACACGGAAAATGAGGAACGCAAGGCGCTGATCCAGGCCTTGGCCGACAGCAACGGCCGCCGCGACGCCGAACCGGAAGTCTGGGTTCTGATGCGCCAACGCTGGCACCAGCAGTGGAAGTCCGGCTGGTGGCTGCGCGACGCTGACGGCAAGTGGAGCAGGAAGCCCTGATTCGGAACGCAGAGCAAACCATTCGCGTGCCGCCTGGGTCATGCACGACGAGTACTGATCGGCGGCAATCGGCCCTCTGCTGCAAAGAACCAGGCTTGGGAACTGGCCGCTTAGGCACCGCGGTCACTCAGGGCGTAGCAGGATCGCTGCTATGCATTCCGCTGATTCAGCGCACGCAACAAGATCGCAAATAACTCGTCGGGGTTGAAGGGCTTGATCAGGAAGTCATCCATTCCCGCCTCGAAGCAGCGCGCCTTGTCCTCGGCAAAGGCATTGGCGGTCATGGCGACGATCGGTATATCCCGGTAGCCAGGCAATTCGCGAATCTCCCGCGTCGCCTCCAACCCGTTGACGTTCGGCATCTGCATATCCATGAAGATGGCTGCATAGACCGTCTCCTGCGTCAGGGTGATCGCTTCTGCGCCATCCTGCGCGGTGTCCACCACAAGATCGACCGCTTCAAACTGTAGCCGGGCAATTTCGAGGTTGATCGGCTCGTCGTCAACCACCAGAATGCGCTGGCCGCAGTAGCGTTGGCGGATTTCCGCTTCGGCATCG
>JAPLQZ010000064.1 GCA_026399415.1 Rhodocyclales bacterium
AGAAGAGGAGGCGACGCGCGAAGCCCGTCACCGAGCCGAACAGGAAGCCGAAGCAGGGCGCGCTGCGGCAGCCCGCCTCGCGGCCGAGGAGCAGGCCGCTGCGGCGCAAGCCGAACGCGCCGCGGCCGAAGCAGAAGCCGCTACACAGAACGCGCAAGTCGAGCGTCTGGCCGAAGCCGCCCAGCGCACGCAAATCGAGGCCGAACAGCGTGCCCTGGCGGAAGCCCGGCGCCAGGAATCAGCCGCTGCTGAACTGACTCGCGCAGCCGCGGCTCGGGCCACGGCAGAAGAAGAGTTGGCACAAGCGGCCTTGACGCGGGCCGAAGCCGAGCGACGCGCGGCCGAACTGGCGGCCGGGCAGTTGCGTGCCGAACAGATCGCTGAAGCCGCCGCCCTGTCGCGAGCAGCGGCAGAAGAGGAGGCGACGCGCGAAGCCCGTCACCGAGCCGAACAGGAAGCCGAAGCAGGGCGCGCTGCGGCAGCCCGCCTCGCGGCCGAGGAGCAGGCCGCTGCGGCGCAAGCCGTCTGGCCGCAGCCGCCCTGCAGAGCCGCCTTGCGGCCGAACAGCAAGCCTTGGCGGAGGCCGGGCGCAGTGAGCGCGCCGCTGTCGGGTTGGCCAATGCGGCTGCCGCCAGGGCCGAGAAAGAGGAAGAGTTGGCTCGCTTGGCGGGGCAGCGGGCCGAAGCCGAGCGACGTGCGGCCGAACTGGCAAACGAGACGCTGCGTGCCGAACAGCGCGCCGAAGCCGCTGCCTTGTCGCGATTGGCGGCAGAAGAGGCGGTGGCGGCGGAAGCGCAGCGCCGCGCGGAACTGGAAGCCGCGGCGGCGCGCGCCGTCGCCGCGTGCGAGGTCGCTCGGTCATCGGCTGCGAGCCTTGAAGCCGGGCGGCTGGAGGCGGAAAAGGACAAAGCGTCTTCAAATCAAAGCCCGGCGCGAGTCTGGCGCCGCTTGGCTGCCGGCACGGCCCTGGCTTTGATGGCTGGCATCGGCGCAGGAATCTGGCTGGGTACGCCGCCCGCCGTCTCTTCGCGCCTGCCGTCCGGCCAGCCGGACACGCTGCGTCTGCGTCTTGACGACACCCTGAAAAATCCTCCCGCGCAAGAGCCTCGCCTCATACCGCGTGATGGGCCGCCGTCACGCTGACAGGCGTGGCCGTCGAGCAACGCTTTGCCTTGTGCCGCAGCGACTTTGCCTGCATGGAAGTTGCTGTTTGACTGAAACTCTGCTAGCTTTTGACAGTGATCTGAAAAACCGTTTTGGTTTTGTGGTAATGATTGATTTGTCGGTGGGCTTATTGAGGGTTTGGATATGACGAAAGCGATAGCCAACATTTTGGCTGCTGCGGTTTTTCTCGCGGCCGGATCGCTGAATCATGCGACCGCGCAGGACGCGAGTTTCGACATAGTGCGTTTTCAGATCGAAGGCAATTCGATTCTGCCGGCGGAAAAGGCTCAGCAATTGGTTGCGCCCTTTGCCGGCCAGCGCAAAATTTATGGCGATGTGCAAAAGGCCCTGGAAGCGCTCGAAGGCGAATACCGTCGCCTCGGCTATGGCACCGTGCAGGTCTATGTGCCGGAGCAGGAGCTGACCACCGGCGTGGTGCGGCTGCAAGTCAGCGAGGGCGTGGTCGGCAAGGTCACCGTCACCGGCAACAAATATTTCAACGACGCCAATGTCCGCGCCAGTTTGCCGAACCTGAAAGAGGGCGAGGCGCCCAACATGCGCCAGCTTTCGGAAGACGTCCAGCTGAGCAACGAGAATCCCGCGAAGCAGGTTGAAGTGACGCTGGGTGTAAGCGAAGAAGAAGGCAAGGTCGATATCAAGGTCGAGGTCAAGGAAGAAAACCCCGAGCGCGTTTACCTCACGCTGGACAACACCGGCACCAAGGGTAGCGGCAAGCACCGGGTGGGCGTTTCCTACCAGAATGCGAACCTTGGCAATAGCGATCAGGTGCTGACGCTGGCCTACACCACCGCCGCAGACCCGCCGGGCGGCATGAAGATTCTGGGCAACCGGATCAATCCAGGGCAGGACGGCAATGGCGTGAAGGTCGATATTCTCAGTATCGGCTACCGCCTGCCCCTGTATTCGCTGGGCGACAGCATCGACTTCATCTACGGTAATTCCAGCACCGACTCGCCAACCAACTCGCCGAACCTCGGCGCGGGCCTGGCGATCAACGGCAAGGGCGAGGTATTCGGGTTTCGCTACAACCACATTTTTCCGCGCGCCGGCGAGTTTACCTCCAAGCTGGTGTTCGGCTATGACTACAAGTACATGAACAGCCGCTGCACCGTTGCCGGCGTGCCTACGCCTTTTGGCGGAGCGGGCTGCACGCCGCATACCTTCCGCCCGGTTTCCGCCACTTACAGCGGCGAGTGGCAAAAGCCGGGCGAGGTCGTCAATTTCAACGTTGGCGTCGTCCATCACCTGCTTCCGATGGGCAGCCGATTCGATTACGCTGGCGCCCCCGCCGCTACCGCGCCAGGTGGTAATGATCGTTACTCTGCGGCCTCCGGTTACCAGACCAAGGATCAGTTTTCTGCGTTGCGCTTTGGCGGCAGTTATGCCACGGCAATAGCCGGCGACTGGCTGCTGCGCGTTGCCGCCAGCGGCCAGCACGCGAACAACGCGCTGCCTGCCGGCGAGCGGCTCGGCCTGGCGGGTTCGAACGCGGTGCGCGGTTTCCTCGAGCGTGCAGTGGTCAGCGATCGCGGCTATTTTGCCAATCTCGAGGTCTATTCACCGGATATTGCGGCCAGCCTCGGCGTGCCGGGAAATCTCAAGTGGCTGGTCTTCTATGATTCGGCGCAGGGCGCCAACCTCAATCCGTCGCTTAACCAGAAAGTCAATATCGCGGCCGTGGGTATCGGTGTGCGCTACAACCTCAAGAAAGATGTCAGCGCCCGCTTCGATATTGCGCGAGTCATGGATGGCGTCTGGCCAAATGGTGCACCAAATATCGCGCTTGACGGCGACATCCGCGGTCACTTCGGCCTGGCTTTCGGTTTCTGACCCCGGAGTGAACTTTCGCTGAGATTGTGACTTACGCCCTGGCAATAGAGCTGTTTTAGGTCTATAAGCAAGGAACAAGCGGGCGGCTGTTCCGCCCTTGGAGTTTGCAGATGAGCCATAACAATCCCTCCCGCAAGCACCGTTCCCGGTTATCTACGCCTGTTCGTTTGGGCGTAGCCGCCGTCGCCGCGTGCTTCATCGCCACCCCCGTCCTGTCGAACCCGGTGAATCCCACCGTGGTCAATGGTGCCGCCACCTTCAATCAGGTCGGCAATCTCCTGACGGTGACCAACAGCAACGGCGCCATCATCAACTGGGACAAGTTCTCGATCAAAGTGGGCGAGACCACCCATTTCGCCCAGACGGCCGCCTCCAGCACCGTGCTCAACCGGGTCCTGAACGACCCGACGGCCATCTACGGCACACTCAGTTCCAACGGCCGCGTCTGGCTGGTGAACCCCGCCGGCATCATGGTCGGCCCCGGTGGCCGGGTTGATACCGCCGGCTTTGTCGCCAGCACGCTCAACATCAGCAACGAAAACTTCCTCGCCGGTCGCAATCTCTTCATCAATGACGGCAGCGCCGGGAATGTCATCAACCAGGGCGAAATCAGGACCCCTGCCGGCGGCAGCGTCTATCTGATCGGCAGCAACGTCAGCAACGAAGGCATCATCACCACGCCCAAGGGCGAAACGATACTGGCCGCCGGCAACACCGTCAGCCTGATCGACAGTGCTCTGCCCGGCATCAAGGTCGACATCACCGGTGCGGAAGGCAATGCCACCAACCTCGGCACCATCACCGCCGAAGCCGGACGCATCGGCATCGCCGGTGTCATCGTCAGGAACAGCGGCCAGATCAACGCCAGCAGCGTCGTCAGCGAAGGCGGCCGGGTATTCCTCAAGGCCAGCAAGGATGCCTACGTCGACGGCAATGGCCGAATCGTCACCACCGGCACCCGGGGCGGGCAGGTCGAGGTCCTCGGCGAGCGCGTCGCGGTCATGGACAACGCCGAAATCGACGCCAGCGGCACCGGTAACGGAAATGCGGGCGGCGGACGCATCATGGTCGGCGGCGATTATCAAGGCAAGAATCCTGACATCCAGAACGCCAGCGTCACCTACTTCGGCCCCAACGCCAGTCTCAAGGCCGATGCCGCAGGAGTCGGCGCTGGCGGTACGGTGATTGTCTGGTCGGATGACACGACGCGGGCTTACGGCAACATCAGCGCGCGAGGCGGCGCCAACGGCGGTGACGGTGGTTTCGTCGAGGTTTCCGGTAAGCAAAGTCTGGATTTCGCGGCCCGTGTGAACACGCTCGCGCCGCATGGAAAGACAGGCACCTTGCTGCTTGATCCGGCAAGCATGTCCATTGATGATGCCAGTTGGATTGCCTCATACCAGGGACTGACGTCAGACCTGATATTGCAGACGGACTCCTCGGGGACGGGAAACATCGACTTCTCCGGCAGTGGCGCAAACAACACCTTCGGCCATAACCTTTCCGTCCTTGCCTACGGCGGTGGAACGTCCGTTGGAAATATCACGTTCACCACCTTCAAGCTGGATGTTGCAGGTGGCTTGACCTTGGCAGCTGGTTGGGATGGTGCGTCTACCGTTTCTCCCGTTCTTTTGCCGAAGGGTGACATCACGATTTCCGGTTCCAAGATTACCAGTGGCAGCGGTACCATGAATCTTTGGGCCGGCAACGACATCCTGCTGTCGAACAACGGCAACACCGGCACCTGGATACAAGGTGCCACGATGGATGTCTGGGCCGGCAACAATCTGACGCTAACCAGCAACGCCTCAGGCGACATCTCCAGTTCGCAAGGCCCCGGCGTCATGCTTTACAGCGTCGGCACGCAAACCATTACCGCCGGCAACCAGATTTTGCTGCAGGCCGGCAGCGCCAACAACACCGTGTATGCCGGCAGTCCCATGTATGGCGGTTCGGTGGCGATCCGCTCCGGCGGCAGCCAGACCATTTCTGCCCACACGATCAAGGTCTACGGCGGCGAAAGCGGTCACGACAATTCCGCCGAGATTCAGGCCTACGGCAGCCAGTCGATCACCATCACCGGCAACTACGGACGGCTCGAAGTCAAGGGCGGCGGCGACGACAGCAATGGCGTCTATGGTGAGTCGGGCAGCTTCAACAACCAAGCACGCATCCAGCACGGCGTCACGAACGACGGGATTACCTATAGCGGCACCGGTAACCAGACCATCACGATCGAAGGCTACGAAAGTTCGGTCGTTGTCCAGGCCGGCAACGGCACCGGCAAGCTGGGCTATTACAGCAATGAATGTGCGACCGCGACGGGCAACCCGGAACTGTGCCGCGGCAGCAGCAACAGCGCCACCATCGAAAACGGCGTTGGGTCGCAGACCCTCGCTTTCGCGAACAGCTACGGCTACGTCGGCTCCCTCGGCATCACCGGCGGCAGCGCCGGCACCAACAACTGGGCCGGCATCAACAACAAGGGTAGCAGCCAGCAAATTCTCGGTTTCCCCAACATAGTCCTGAACGGCGGCAGCGGTGGCGGCGATGTCGTTTCCTATGATGGCTACCACTTCCTTGCCAATGACGCGGGAATCAACAACAAAGGTAGCGCGGGCCAGGAAATCCGTGCCTACAACCTCACCATCAATGGCGGCAACGCAAGCTATGGCGGCGCCGGCATCAGCAATGAAGCCGGCACCATGGTGATTCAGACCAGCTACGACCTCAGCATGTATGGCGGCAGCAGCAGCGCCGCCCCTCCTCGCGCGTCGGCCGTGTATATCGCCAACAAGGGCAATGGGCTGATCGACATCGACGTCGGCGGCAACCTCTACATCGCGGCCGGCAGCGGCACTTCGGCGCCGGCCATAATCGGTTCGATCGACGGTCCGGCCAACGTTCGCATTGCCGCCGCCGGAAACGTCACGCTCGTTGCCGCCGGCAGCGGCGTCGGCATCGGCTCGCAATTCAGCAATTACGGTGCCACGGTGAACATCGCCGCGGGCGGCAACATCAATCTCACCGGCAGCGCGACGCAGGGCGTCATGATCGGCAGCCAGAACAACGCCTCCGGTCCGACCGCCGTCAATCTCCTGGCCCGAGGCAACATCGCCACCACCGGTAACACCGGCGGCGTCTGGCTAGGCGTCAAGAGCCGGACCGTTGATCGTGCCGGGGACAAGGTGCTGATGATCGCCGGCTGGGATGGCGACACGGAGTCGCCGGGCACCGTGGAAATGACAACGGGCTCCATTGACGGCACCGAATACCTGAATTTCGGCGGCGCCGAATTCAAGGTTCGCGCCGCCGCCAGCATTTCCCTGGGCAACGTCGTCGCTTACGGGGGCATGGGCCTGAACGGCAGCAGCGTCGATATGACGGCGGTCAATGGCACGCTGTCAGTCAATTCGATCAGCGCCAATGGCGGCAATGCAACTACGTCGGGCGCAACCGGGCGTGATGGCGGCAAGGTCAGCCTCCAGGCCTACGGCGGCCTGAGCTTGGGCGTCGGCGGCATCAGCGCTCTCGGCAGGCGGGGCGGCGATGGTGGCGAAGGCGCCGCCGGCGGTGCCGGCGGCCAGGGCGGCGAAGTCAAGCTGAGATCCTTGACGGGCAACGTCATGGTGTACGGCGGCATCCTTGCCTATGGCGGGATGGGCGGCACCGGGGGCATGGGCGGCTGGGGCGGCGCGGGCGGCACCGGTGGTACAGGTGGCGCGGGCCGCAGCATAGAGCTGAAGGCCGACAATGGCGGTATCGAGGTCACCGGCAACTACCTGCGGAGTGCCAGCGGCGGCCAGGGCGGCCAGGGCGGCAGGGGTGGCGACGGCGGCGAAGGCGCCGGCACGACGGGCGGCACCGGCGGCACCGGCGGCACGGGCGGCAGCATGACGCTGGACGCCACGGGAATCCATGGCGGCGTCGTAATCAACGGCGCCTCGCTGTATGCCGATGGCGGCCAGGGTGGCATGGGTGGCTACGGCGGCTCCATTTATAGCTCAACGCCGGGTACCGCCGGCACCGGCGGCCGCGGCGGCGCGGGCGCCACGGGCGGCAGCATCGCGCTGAATGGCGCCAGCTATGGCGGCATCGAGCTGGGTCTCGCGAGCGTATCTGCCAACGGCGGCCAGGGCGGCCGGGGCGGAAACGGCGGTACCCGGTACTACGACTACTCCCACTACAACGATGGAACAGGCGGCATGGGCGGCTACGGTGGCGACGCCAAGGCTGCAGGCTCGATCACCCTGACCAGCGCGGGCGGCATTTCGCTGGGCTTCGCCACTATTCGGGCCGATGGCGGCATGGGCGGCACCGGCGGCACCGGCAGCACCGGCGGCATGGGCGGCATCGGCGGCACGGGCGGCGCCATTGCTCTGGAAGCGCAAGGTTCTGCCGACATCGAGCTGACTTCCGTGACCGTATCTGCCAGCGGTGGCTACGGCGGCACGGGTGGCTATGGCCGTACGGGCACCACGGGCAGCACCGGCGGCATGGGCAATAACGGCAATAACGGCGGCACGGGCGCGTCCGGCTATGACGGCGACCCGGGCAATAACGGCTATAAAGGGGACACGGGCAATAACGGCAATACGGGCGGCATTGGCGGGCAGGGCGGCATCGGTGGCATGGGCGGCAGCGGTGGCAGCATCACGATCAGCACCACCGGCACCGGCGGCATATCGCTTACGAATACCGGGCTTTCCGCAGCCGGCGGCCTGGGTGGCCCGGGCGGCACGGGCGGCACGGGCGGCACGGGTGGCACGGGTGGCACGGGCGGCAACGGCGGCAACGGTGGCATGGGCGGCTACGGGGATGGTGGTGGCAGCTACGGCGCCGGCACGGGCGGCGCGGGTGGTAACGGCGGCGCGGGTGGTAACGGCGGCGCGGGCGGCATGGGCGGCGCGGGCGGCGCGGGTGGCGCGGGCGGCCAGGGCGGCACCGGTGGCACCATTGCGCTCGCCGCTGCAAGCAACATCGTACTCGACAACGTCGTACTGTCCGCCGAAGGCGGCACGGGCGGCGCCGGCGGCATGGCTGGCGCGGGCGGCGCGGCTGGCGCCGGCGGCATGGTTGGCTATGGCGGCAGTTTAGGTGCTGGGGGGGGCGGCTATAGCTTCAACGGCGCCGACGGTATTTCGGGCGCCGACGGTTCTCCCGGTGGCAGTAGCGGCAAGGCCAGCGACGGCTCGATGGGCTCGGGCGGTCCAGGCGGCAACGCAGCCGCGGCGAAGTCGATCTCGCTGCTGGCGAGAGGAGACATCTCGATACTCACGGGCGAGTTTCAGACCGAAATCAAGGCCGGCGGCGGCTTCAAGGGCGGCGGCGAGGGCGATTCATGGACCAAACTCGGCGGCAGCGGCGGCGACATTCTGATGATCGCCGGCTGGAATGGGGAAACGCTGGCAACCACCGGGACCACGGGCTCCATCTACGGTGGTGGCTCCTCCTGGGGAGAAATCGTGATCACCGGCGGCGGCAAGTTCAAGGCCTGGGCCGCCGACAGCATCGTCACCCTCGGTAACGTCAGCACGGACGGCAAGCGCGGCTTGCCGGGCGGTAACGCAGACCTCATTGCCGACAACGGCACGCTGGAGGTCTATGCGATCAGCGCTCGCGGTGGCTTCGGCACGGAAGCGAGCACCACCGGACGCGTCGGCGGCAATGTCACGCTCTGGTCAAAGAACAACCTCACTGTCGGCACCGGCGGCATCAATGCCACCGGCGGCGACGGCTTCAGCCCGATCTCGGGCAATGGCGGCACCGGCGGCAAAGGCGGCGAAGTCAAAGTCACGTCCCAGGTCGGCAACATTGCGGTCTATGGCGGCGTCATTGCCATGGGTGGTATGGGTGGTCAGGGTGGCGCGGGCGCTGACGATACTACCTATGGCGGGGTTACCGCCCAGGGCGGCACCGGCGGCCAGGGTGGTACCGGCGGCGAAGGTGGCAGCATCACGCTGGAGGCCACGGCGGGCCGCATCGTGCTGGGCGATAACATCACCCTGTCGGTCGTCGGTGGCGAAGGCGGCAGCGGCGGCACCGGCGGTACTGGTATCGGCTATGACAGTAGCTACGGCTACGGCAAAGGTGGCCGCGGCGGCCAGGGCGGCAGCGGCGGCGAAGGCGGCAGCATCGCGCTGACCGCCAACGGCAGCGGCGATGCCATTTCGGTCGGTACGAACGCCAACCTGAATGCCAGCGGTGGTCAGGGCGGCTCCGGCGGCACCGGTGGCAGAGGCACTGGCGACCGCTATTCCTCAATAGGTTACGGCTACGGTGGCGACGGCGGTCAGGGTGGCGCGGGCGGTATCGGCGGCACCGTGCGCTTCGAAACCGGGATCGGCAACATCGTGGCGAACTCGGGCACCATCTGGGCCCGCGGCGGTGATGGTGGGCAAGGTGGTGTCGGCGGGGCCGGCTACAACTCAAGTCAGAACTACGGCAGGTACTCGGGTGAGCCCGGCCGACCGGGTGTCGGCGGCGCCGGCGGCGATGCGGTGACCTCGAATTCGATCTTGTTGACCAGCGGCGGCAACATTACCTTGACCGGCCGCACGCTCGACGCCTCTGGCGGCAACGCCGGCGGAACCGCATGGTACGACGGCGGCTACGCCATCAACAGCCATGAGGGCGCGACGGGCGATTCCGGCCAAATAGGGGGCAACGGCGGCGGCATCAAGCTGGAAACCACGGGCGTCAATGGCACCATCGCGCTGACCGGCGGCACCACGCTGTCTGCCAATGGCGGCCAGGGCGGGCAGGGCGGCACCGGCGGCTATGGCTATTACGGCGGCGCCGGCGGCACCAGTGGCACAGGTGGCAGCGGCGGCAGCATTCTGTTGAAAGCCAGCGGGGCCAATGGCGGCATTGCGCTGAACAGTACCTCGCTCTATGCCGATGGCGGCGAGGGTGGTCGGGGCGGCGAGGGCGGCTACGGCTACTCCAACGGCGCCGCGGGCGGGCAGGGTGGTGCTGGCGGCACGGGCGGCAGCATTGTGCTGAAAGCCGGCGGCACGATATCCTTCGGCGCCACCAGTAATTACCTGAGCGCCAGCGGCGGCCAGGGCGGGCAGGGCGGCGACGGCGGCTATTCTTCCAACTACGAGAATTACGGAACGGCAGGCCAGGGCGGGATTGGCGGCAGTGGCGGCGGCAGCGATAACGGCGGCGGCATCCGTGTCGAGGGCGGCAGCATCGTCGTTGACAGCCCGGCTACGCTGTCCATCGCGGCGAGCGGCGGCAGCCGCGGCGGCTCCGGCTCCGGCGATGGAAACGGCGGCAGCGTGGGCGGCACCGGCGGCGCCGGTGGCGGCGTGGTACTGGAGGCGACGGGCAACATTACCGCTTACGGTGGTCTTTACATCAACGTCAGCGGCGGCAGCGGCTTCAATGGTCTCCCGGCAAGCGAAGGCGTCGACGGCGTGCACGGCGGTGCCGGCGGTGAAGTGTACATTACCTCGCTGACCGGCAACATTGGCATCGCAACCGGCAGCATCACGGCCAACGGCGGTCAGGGCGGTGACGCCGCCGACATCGCCAATAACTTCCCCTACCCAGATTCAGGCGCGGCCGGCGGCAACGGTGGCAACGGCGGTGAGGGTGGCTTGATCGCCATGATCGCAAATAACGGCAGCATTACCCTCGGTAGCGTTTCGACGCTTGCCAATGGTGGCGGCGGCGGC
This sequence comes from Rhodocyclales bacterium, assembly GCA_026399415.1. Classification (GTDB taxonomy): domain Bacteria; phylum Pseudomonadota; class Gammaproteobacteria; order Burkholderiales; family Rhodocyclaceae; genus Sulfuritalea. The sequence goes on from JAPLQZ010000064.1 coordinate 10,701, forward strand.
CTGGGCGGTGCCGGCGGCTATGGCTATCTGCTTGGCGGCAACGGCGGCAACGGTGGTGCGGGTGGCGCCGGCGGCGCCCTCGAGTTCCGTGCTGGCGGTTCGACTCCCTACGGGGGAATCGCGCTCGGCAGCGGCGGCATCTATGGCATCAGCGCCAATCCGGGCGGCTATGGCAGCGGCGGCAGTGGCGGCGGTTACGGCGAAGGCGGCGGTCCCGGTGCAAATGGCATTGCCGGCGCGCCCGGCGCCGGTGGCACCATCCAGGTGGCCAGTACCAACGATGGCGTGACGATGGCGGGAGCCGTGCTGACCTCCTACGGCGGTACGATTTCGCTCGACCAGGGCGCCGATCTGGACTTCGTTGCGGCGGGACACAAATACGACGCGGGTACCGGCGGAAGCATTTTCGTCACCTCCGGCGGCAACATCAGCAACGTTACGGAGGCTCCGTTCCTGGGTTCGCCGGGAAGCATAGAGCTTACGGCGACGGGCAGCCTCGATCTCGGCTCTGGCGGGATATCGATGCCTGCGGGTCCGTTGAACCTGTCCGCGGGTCAGCTCAACATCGCTCATCCAATCGATTCCGGCTATGACCTGATCCTCGGCGGTTCGGTCATCCACATCAATGCCGCCGTCACCACGGCGGGCAACGTCGCGCTCGCGGCGCCGCTGACAGGCGGCACCATCTACCTTGACGGCGGAGTCACGGCCAACGGTACCACCTCCTCGTTCATCACCGCCAGCAATGGCGTTTCTCTGGCTTATACCGGCATCGCCCTCGTCGCTGGCAATCTGTTTGCCGGTTCCGGCGGTTATTTGCAGGCGCCTGTCGTGACGTATGGCAACATATCCGGCCTGGTTACGGGCGACATCACCCTCAATAGCGGCGCTTATTTCCAGGCCGGCAAGGACGTCGACCTCGTTCTGGCGGGAGCCGATTCAACGCTTTCGTTGCTCAACGGCGGCTATATCCTCGCCAGTCCGACGACCATCAAACTCGAGTTCTCGAACCGCAGTAGTGGCGGTCTGGTGATCAGCGGCGGCGGCGGTTTGTTTGTCGGTAGTATCGGCCATGTAGCGACCAAGGGAGATGGACTGGAGATGGACTATGGCGTGGTGGCTACCAGCAGCGTCACTGTCGATCCCTGTGTCACCAATCCGGCTCTGTGCAAACCCGTGGAACCGGACAAGACCCCGACCGATGACAAGGCGCCGCCACCGCCCGACACCGCGAAGACCGATCCGACGAAACCACCCGTGGACTTGAGCAAGACCACGGGCGGCACGGAAGGCACTTTCGGCGGTGATGAGCAGAAGCCGCCGGCGGAGACGAAGAAGGACGAGGGCACGACTACGGCGTCGGCCGGCAAGGACGAAAAGAAAGACGAAAAGAAGGACGAAAAGGACAAGAAGGACAAGAAGTCGGACGAAGCCAAGGATGAGAAAAAAGATGAAAAGCCAGCCACCAAAAAAGTTGCCCAGTGTTCGTAAGTCGGAGGCCGGCGTAATGCGGGCGATACTCATAGCCCTGGCCGTTGGCGTGGTCTGGACCCCAACCGCCCAGGCGGCCACGGCGGGCCAGATCACCCACCTGTCGGGCACTCTCTCGGCCAAGCGGGCAGACGGCACCAGCAAGCTGCTCTCGGTCAAGTCCGATGTACTCGAAGGCGACACCCTCAGCACCGAAACCGAGACCTACGCCCGGATCAAATTCGGCGATGGCGGCGAAGTGGTGTTGCGTCCCGGCACCCAGCTGAAGATTGAGAACTACAGCTACAGCGCCGCCAAGCCGGAGAGCGACAACATCCTCATGAGCATGTTCAAGGGCGGTCTGCGGGCGGTCACGGGGCTCGTTGGCAAACGCAACCGGGACAAGGTCAACTTCCATACCGAGACCGCCACCATCGGCATCCGCGGCACCCACTTTGGTGCCTTGCTATGCCAGAACGACTGCGGCGGCGTGCCCACTACCGGTGGCCAGGCACCTGCCAACGGCTTGCATGTCGACGTGACCAGCGGCGCCATCACCATGAGCAACAAGGGTGGCACGGTGCAGATCAACGCCGGGCAGTTCGGATATGTTTCCAATGCCAATACGCCACCGACGCAAGTCCCGCCGCAACAGGGCATCCAGGTCACCATGCCCAGTTCCATCGCGGCGAACAAGGGGGGCGGCAAGGGCATCGGCAAGGGCGACGATACCGAGTGCAAGATGTAAAACCGCTACTCTTATTCACCGTCTCGCCAGCACCGACTCTCACCGCTTCCAAGGAATGCAGCGCTTTCATTTCATCTCCGGTCTGCCCCGATCAGGGTCTACTCTGCTTTCGGCGATCCTGAGCCAGAACCCGCGCTTTCATGCCGGCGTCAGCAGTCCGCTGGCGGCCTTCTTCGCTTCCCTGGTAGCCCAGGTCAGCGTCGGCAGCGAGTGGTCGGCGCAGGTGAGCATCGCCCAGCGCCGCCGTCTGCTGCATGGCCTTTTCGAGTCCTACTATTCCGATCTGCCGGCCGAGAAGCAGGTGGTGTTCGATACCAACCGGTCATGGACCGCGCGCCTGCCGGCGTTGCTGGATTTGTTTCCCGAGGCCCGGGTGATCGCCTGCGTGCGCAACGTCGCCTGGGTGATGGACAGCATCGAGCGCCTCTACCGCAAGAATCCGTATGAGAACACCGCCCTGTTCGGCAACGATGCCGAACGCAGCACGGTGTTCACCCGCACCGAGACCCTGGCGCAGCGCAACCGGCTGGTGGGTCTGGCTTATTCCGGGCTCAAGGAAGCCTATTACGCCGAGCAGGGGCGGGCCATGCTGGTGGTCGACTATGACTTGCTGGTGCAGCGGCCGGCCCATGTGATGCCGCTGATCTACCAGTTCCTCGGCGAGGACGCGTTTCCGCACGACTACGACAACCTGCAGTTTGATACGCCCGGCTACGACGAAGGCCTGGGTCTGGCCGGCTTGCACAAGGTGCGGCGGAAAGTCAGCCTGGAGCCGCGCGAGACTATATTGCCGCCCGATCTTTTCGAGCAATATTCCAAGCTGTCGTTCTGGTATGACACGGCCAGCAGCCGCTGCAACGTGCTTATGGTTCGCCCGTAGCGGGGATATTTCCCCTGCTCTGCAGAAAATCAAGCAGCCGCAAAGCGCAGTCTTCGACTCCCATCTCGTTTGCCGGCAGCATCACTTCAGGTTGTTCCGGCGCTTCGTAGGGCGAGTCGATCCCCGTAAATAGCGGCACCTGCCCGGCCCGCGCGCGCCGGTAGAGTCCTTTGGGATCGCGTTGTTCGCAGACCGACAGCGGCGTATTGACGAACACCTCGATGAACTCGCCATGATCGAACAGAGCGCGAACCGCGTTCCGCTCAGCACGGAAAGGCGAGATCAGCGCCACCAGCGCGATCAGTCCGGCATCCACGAACAGCCGGGCGAGTTCGCCGACGCGCCGGATGTGCTCCTGACGATCCGCATCCGAATAGCCAAGGTCGCGGCTCAATCCCAGCCGCACCGCGTCGCCGTCCAGCAGACAGCAATGCAGGCCCCGATCGAACAGCTTTGCCTGGAGGCTGCAGGCGATGGACGATTTTCCTGCCGCACTCAGCCCGGTCAGCCAGACCACGCAGGGCTTTTGTCCGAGCGCGCGAGCCCGGTCGGCTTTGCTTATTGCGCGCATATCGGGTCGAATCGAAGACATTGATTGCGGGTTCCTTGCCGATTCCTGGATCGCCATGCGCTGCTACTTTTGTTTGGGCAGGCGCCCCATCAGATAAAACTCGTCATTCGGCCGCATTCCCGTCATGTTGGCCATGCGGTTGCTGAGCCCGAAAAATGCCGTCACGGCGCCCATGTCCCAGATGTCTTCGTCATTGAAGCCATGCTCGTGCAGGGTGATGAAATCAGCATCATTGACGGCGCCCGAATCGAGCGCGACCTTCATGGCGAAATCGAGCATGGCCTTCTGGCGTGGCGTGATATCGGCCTTGCGGTAATTGACGGCAACCTGGTCGGCGACCAGCGGATTCCTGGCACGGATGCGCAGGATTGCGCCGTGGGCCACCACACAGTACTGGCAGCCGTTGGCGTTCGAGGTGGCAACCACGATCATCTCGCGTTCGGCTTTGGTGAGGCCGCTTTCCTTTTCCATCAGCGCATCATGGAAGGCGAAAAAGGCCCGCCATTCGGCAGGGCGATGCGCCAGGGCGAGAAATACGTTGGGGACGAAGCCGGATTTCTCCTGCACTTCGAGGATGCGGGCGCGGATGTCTTCCGGCAGGTCTTCCAGTTTCGGTACGGGGTAGCGGCTGATCGATGGCGTGGTCATGATGTCCTCGTTGAAATAGTCATGGTGTCGGCGTATTTTACGGTTTTAGTTACGGCCGCTGCGCTTGACGCCGACACGGCCGGCGTTAGCCTCCACTGAAACTTCGTTTTCCCAACCCAAGGAGACTTGCATGACCACGTCCTCGCAGAAGGCCGCAGGAAAGTCCGACGACCAGGCCCAGTTCGACAGCCTGCTGCCGGCAGAACCCTTCACCCGCCGGTCTTTTATCGCCACCGCCGTCGGTGCAGGTTTTGCGCTGGCCACGCAGCCGATCTCGGCGCAGACAGTGATCAGGACCGATAGCGAAGGCCTGATCGCCGGCGAAATCAAGGTGCCGACTGCCGACCGCGATCTGCCGGGCTATCGCGCCATGCCCGCGGGCGGCTCGAAGTTGCCGACCGTTCTGGTAATTCACGAAATTTTCGGTGTGCACGAGTATCTCCGCGATGTCTGCCGCAGGTTGGCCAAAGCCGGCTATCTGGCGATCGCCGTTGATATGTACATTCGTCACGGCGAGACGGCGAAGATGAGCAACGTTCAGGAAATTCTGGCGGGCCCGGTGGCTTCGGCATCGGATACCGAGCACATGTCCGATCTCGACGCATGTGCCGCCTGGGCGGCGAAGAACGGCGGCGATCCACAACGCTTGGCGGTGACCGGTTTCTGCCGCGGCGGGCGCACCACGTGGCTGTATGCCGCGCACAACCCCCAACTCAAGGCAGCGGTGTCCTGGTACGGACATCTCGAAATGGCGCCGACGGCGCGTCAGCCGAAACATCCGATCGATCTGGCGGCGCAAATGAAGGCGCCGGTGCTGGGGTTGTATGCCGGAAAGGATCAAGGCATTACGGCGGATCAGGTCGAGGATATGCGGGCTGAGTTGGCCAAGGCCGGCAGCCAATCGCAGATCCATGTCTATCCGGATGCCCCGCATGCCTTCCATGCCGACTACCGGCCGACTTACCGCAAGGATGCCGCCGAGGATGGCTGGAAGCGATTGCTGGAGTGGTTGCGGAAGAACGGTGTTTGAATGCTGCCGCCAATTCCGCGGTCCTCGGTGCGCGACGTCAGTTGGCCGGCGATACCGGGTTCGCGGGCTTCGATGTTGCTGGCGATGCAGTTTCAGCTGGCGCAGAGCCAATGGTGGGATCCCGCGGCGCTTCGGCAGCAGCAGTTTAGGCAGATTGGGAATCTCCTTGCTCACGCCATCCACACTGTTCCCTTCTATGGCGAACACTTTCGCACGGCGGGGTACGACCATGCGCGGGATGGGCTCGCACCCGAAGCGTGGGCGAGCCTTCCCTTTCTGAAGCGGGAGCATATCCAGCGTTACGGTGATGCCTTGCGGAGTCGTCAGGTGTCGTCCGACCATGGGCGGGTTTTCGACTACGCGACCTCCGGGTCTACCGGCACACCGATACGTTTTTGCAAGACCGAGATCACTGATTTTTTTTGGCGCGCCCTTACTCTTCGCGATCATCTATGGCACCAGCGGGATCTGGGCGGCAAACTCGCCGCGATTCGTACCACCGTGAACGAGACCGAGGGCCCCGGATGGGGGCCGGCCACTGATGAAGTGTTCGACGCAGGATCCTGCGCCACGCTGAATATCCGCACTGATATCGAAGCACAAGCAAAATGGCTTGAGCGGCAGAATCCGGATTACCTGCTCAGTCATCCCTCCAATATCATGGCTCTGGCGAAACGTTGCGGCGAGGCCGGAATCCAGTTGCCGCGGTTGCGTCAGGTGCGCACTTTCGGCGAAACGCTGATGCCGGGCTTGCGCGAGGCTTGCCTGAAGGCATGGGGTGCGACCCTTACGGATGTCTACAGTGCCGAGGAGGTCGGATATATCGCTTTGCAGTGCCCGGCGCATGAGCATTACCATATCCAGGCCGAAAGCTTGCTGGTCGAAATACTGGACGAAAAAGGCAAGCCCTGTTCGCCGGGCGAGATCGGGAAGGTGGTGATTACCACGCTGCACAATTTCGCCATGCCGTTGATCCGCTATGAGGTCGGCGACTACGCGGAGCAGGGCGAATCGTGTCCATGCGGGCGAGGCCTGGCGGTGCTGAAGCGGATCATGGGCCGGCAAAGAAACATGCTGACCATGCCGGATGGGCGGCAGCATTGGCCGAGCTTTCCCGCCGAAGGCTGGCTGCCGATCGCGCCGGTGAGCCAGTTCCAGCTAGTTCAGCGCGACCTTGAGAGTATCGAGGCCCGGTTTGTCGCCGACAGGCCTGTGACTGCCGATGAGAAGCGGCGGCTTGCCGCTATGCTTCACGAGTATTTGCGCTATCCGTTCCGCATCGATTTTGTCCAGATGGAACAGATCGAACGCAAACCGAATTGCAAGTTCGAGGATTTCATCTCGGAGGTGTCGCCGCAACGATAAGTTCCTGTCGCGCAACCTGATCCAGGATGTAGCTGATGGTCAGGTTGTCGAATAGCGCTGAACCGGTGGAGATAAAGACCCGGGGCCGCGAGGCAGACGGGAGGGCGGACTGGCGCAGCACATGGAACAGGTCGACGAGTTTGTCCGCCGAGATCAGTCCGGCTTTCTGCCACGCGGCGAGATCGCCGAAGCGCGCGGAATCCAGCGTGTCCACGAAAATATCTGCGCTGCCGACCCATTCCGGTGTCAATTCGCGTTGGTTGTCGGTATCGGCGCCAAGGCTGATGACTAATCCCGCACCCCATGCCGGAGGGCGACAAATAGGTTCCCGACTGGTGGTGGCCAGAATGGCAACGTCCGCATCGGGCAGATTTTCCAAGGACACTGCGTCAACGATCAGTCCGGAAAGCTGGTCGGTGAGTAGCGCCGCAGTTCGGACTGCACGCGCATGGTCACTATCCGCAATACGGATGGCCTCGACACCGCCCAGCGACGCGGTATAGATCGTGGCGTAGTAGCCGACACGCCCGGCGCCGATCACTGTCAGCGTGCTGCGAACCGGGGCCAGCAGCTTCGTTGCCAGCGCCGCACAGGCGCCGGTTCGCGCCGACGAAAGCAGGCAGGCTTCGAAAATATGGCTGACGAAGTTTTCGCCGGAATCAATGACAAAAGCCTTGCCGACGGTAATTTGGTCCGGAATTTTCTCTTGCAGCGTATTGGTGCCGATGATCTTGACAGTTTTGCAGGCAGTGCCATTCATACGCACAACGCATGGCATGACACGGAAATCAGCATCTCCAGGCAGGTCGTGGAAGATCTGTTTTGGCGGAAGTTCGAGCTGGGCATCGCCCCTGGCGATGTCGGCCAGTTGACGGTGCAGCAAGCCGAGATATTCGGCAGGATTGTTGGTCAGGATGCGGTGCACCTGGTAGTCGTCGAAATAAACGAAGGGCTCCGCGGCGATGCGCAATACCTGCCGCAGCAATTCGTCGTCTTCAGGCGCCACAAGTTGTTTCATGAGCATTGAGTTCCACGGTACCGGCTGCAGCTGTTTTGCCTGATCAGGTGGCGGTTGCCAGCTTTGCCAGCGCCGCGCGTCCGGAAAGCAGATGGTCGTGCATGCGCTGTCCCGCCAGAGCGGAATTTTTCAGGCGCAGGGCGTCGAGGATTTCGCGGTGCTCCGCCAGCGATTGCTTCAGGCGACCTTCGAGCCGCAGCGAATCGCGGCGGGTCAGCTTGATGACCTTGCGTGCATCGTCGATCAGTTGCGCCAGATAGCGGTTGCCGGCGATTTCCTGCAAGGCGGTGTGGAATCGCTGGTTGGCCTCGAAGAAGCGGTCTGCGTTGTTGGCAGCCGCATGCTTTTCGAGTTCCGCATGAATCGCGGCAAGGCGGGCAAAGTCGGCGCTGGTGGTACGGCGCGCGGCGTCGGCGGCGACCCGGCCTTCGAGCAACGCCATCACCGGGAAGACCTCGTCGATGTCCTGTTCCGACAATTCGGTCACATAACAGCCGCGGCGCGGCTTGAGCACTACCAGGCCTTCCGCGGCGAGTACTTTCAGCGCTTCGCGCAGCGGCGTGCGGCTGATGCCGTACTCCAATGCGAGTGCCTGCTCATCTATCCAGCCTCCGGGCGGAATCTCATGTGCGAAAATCCGGCTGCGCAAACGTTCGGCCACCTGTTCGTACAAGGCGGGTGCAGTGAGAATGTGCGAAGATGGTCTTGCATTCATAATTATGGATGCAGTATCATAGCTCCTTGTCAGGAAGTCAAGCGCCTTAAAAAGGAACAGACATGAGCAAGGCACCCGAAGTCAACATTCCCTCGATCGAGGCCTGGACCAAGGCGGCTGCCAAGTCTGCGCCCGGTGGCGATGTATCCAAACTGAACTGGGTTACGCCGGAAGGCTTGACCGTCAAGCCGCTCTATACCAAAGCAGACGTTGAAGGCCTGCCTTACGCCGACACGCTGCCGGGCTTCGCGCCCTTCCTGCGCGGGCCGCAGGCCACCATGTACGCGGTGCGCCCGTGGACCATCCGCCAGTACGCCGGGTTTTCGACGGCCGAGGCCTCCAATGCGTTTTACCGTCAGGCGCTGGCCGCTGGCGGTCAGGGTGTTTCGGTAGCCTTCGATCTGGCCACCCATCGCGGTTACGACTCGGACCATCCGCGCGTCACCGGCGACGTCGGCAAGGCCGGCGTGGCGATTGACTCCGTGGAGGACATGAAGATCCTGTTCGACGGCATTCAACTGGACAAGGTTTCGGTGTCGATGACCATGAACGGCGCGGTACTGCCGATCCTGGCCGGCTACGTGGTCGCTGCCGAGGAACAGGGCGTGTCTCAGGCGCAACTCTCGGGGACGATCCAGAATGACATCCTCAAGGAGTTCATGGTCCGCAACACCTACATTTATCCGCCCGGACCATCGATGCGCATCATCGCCGACATCATCGGCTACACGGCGCGGAACATGCCGAAGTTCAATTCGATCTCGATCTCCGGCTACCACATGCAGGAAGCCGGGGCGACGCAGGCGCTGGAGCTGGCCTTCACGCTGGCCGACGGCCGCGAGTACGTGAAAACGGCGATTGCCAGCGGGATGGACGTCGATGGTTTTGCCGGACGCTTGTCCTTCTTCTGGGCGATCGGCATGAACTTCTATCTCGAAATCGCCAAGATGCGTGCGGCGCGCCTGTTGTGGTGGCGAATCATGGACGAGTTCAAGCCGACCAACCCGAAATCGATGATGCTGCGCACGCACTGCCAGACCTCGGGCTGGTCGCTCACCGAACAGGACCCTTACAACAACGTGGTACGCACCACAATCGAAGCCATGGCCGCGGTGTTCGGCGGCACGCAAAGCCTGCACACCAATTCACTCGACGAAGCGATCGCGCTGCCGACCGAGTTTTCATCCCGGATCGCGCGCAACACGCAGCTGATCATTCAGGAAGAAACCCACATCACCAGCGTAATCGACCCCTGGGCCGGCAGCTACATGATGGAAAAGCTGACGCAGGACATCGCCGACGAAGCCTGGCGCATCATCGAGGACGTGGACAAGATGGGGGGCATGACGCAAGCGGTGCAAAGCGGCTGGGCCAAGCTGCAGATCGAGACCTGCGCGGCGCAAAAACAGGCACGCATCGATTCCGGCAAGGACGTCATCGTCGGCGTCAACAAGTACAAGCTCAAGGAAGAGGCGGCGATAGACACCCGCGACGTGGACAACCATGCCGTGCGGGACGGTCAGATCGCGCGCCTCAAGCAGATCCGCGCCACGCGTGACGGCGCAGCGGTAACGGCCGCGCTGGCGGCCCTTACCGATGGCGCAAAAGCCGGCAGCGGCAACCTGCTTGACCTGGCCATCAAGGCCAGCCGGCAGCGTGCTACAGTCGGCGAAATTTCCGACGCTCTGGAGGCGGTATATGGCCGCCATCGCGCCACCACCCAGACAGTCTCGGGAGTCTATAGTGCAGCGTTTGGCGAGGATGGCACCATGAAGGAAATCCGCGACCTGATCGACAACTTTGCCGCTGCAGAGGGACGCCGCCCGCGCATCATGATAGCCAAGCTGGGGCAGGACGGTCACGACCGTGGCGCCAAGGTCGTTGCCACGGCGTTCGCCGACCTGGGTTTCGACGTCGACGTCGGCCCGCTGTTTCAAACGCCGGAAGAGGCGGCGCAGCAAGCGATCGAGAACGATGTGCACGCGATAGGCGTTTCGACCCTCGCTGCCGGTCACAAGACGCTGGTGCCGGCGCTGGTCAAGGCGCTACGCGAGCAGGGCGCCAACGACATCGTGATCTTTGTCGGCGGCGTGATTCCCGCCCAGGATTACGAGCAGTTGTATAAAGACGGAGCCGCCGGCATTTTCGGGCCGGGTACGCCGATTCCGCAGTGTGCTCACGAGGTCCTGCGCGCCATCCGGGCGGCGCACCTGCCGGCCAGTGCCTAACGCATTCGATGCTACCGATGCCTGAACCGGGTCAAGCCGGCACAGAGGCGCAGGACACTTCGCTGGTCGAGGGCCTGCGTGCCGGCAACCGTCGGGCTTTGGCCAAGGCGATCACGCTGGTCGAGTCGACGCGTCCCGAGCATCAGAAGCGGGCGCAGGCACTGCTCGACACCGTGTTGCCGTATACCGGCCGTTCCATACGCATCGGCATCTCGGGCGTTCCGGGGGTGGGAAAGTCGACCTTCATCGAAGCGCTCGGCATGGTCCTGATCGAAGTCGGCCATCGCGTCGCAGTACTGGCGGTGGATCCTTCATCGACGGTTCATGGCGGCTCGATTCTGGGTGACAAGACCCGTATGGAGTTGCTTTCGCAACGTGCGGAAGCCTTCATCCGGCCATCGCCCTCCTCCGGCAGCCTGGGAGGAGTCGCCGAACATACGCGTGAAGCCCTGTTGCTATGCGAAGCAGCCGGCTACGACATCATCATTGTCGAGACGGTGGGCGTCGGTCAATCCGAAACCGCGGTGGCAGCCATGACCGATGCCTTCGTTCTGCTGATGCTGCCCAATGCAGGCGATGATCTGCAGGCGATCAAGAAGGGCATCATGGAGCTCGCCGACCTGGTGGTCTTCAACAAGGCCGACATCGATCCGGGCGCGGCGCAACTGGCCGCCGCGCAAATGCGCTCGGCGCTGTCGATGCTGCATCCGGCATCCGCCAACTGGCAGCCGCCGGTACTGACGCTATCGGCTATCCGCAAGGACGGCCTTGTTGATTTCTGGCGGGTCATTGAAAAGCTTCGCAGCACGCTGACCGCCAGTGGCGAGTTTGAAGCAAAGCGCCGCCATCAGGCGCTGGCCTGGATGTGGCAGCAAATAGACGCCGGCCTGCGCGGAAATTTTCGCGAAAATCCGGCCGTCAAGACCGCTTTGGCCGAGCTTTCAGTTTCAGTTGAATCCGGCGCGACCACGCCGGCGGCGGCGGCACAGCGCCTGCTGGCGCTGGCGAGCCGCAATTTCTAGTTTTTGATCGGAGGGTTTTCGCATGCACGACATCATTCACCAGTTGGACGAAAAGCGCGGCAGGGCGGCACTGGGCGGCGGCCAGAAGCGCATTGATGCCCAGCACACCAAAGGCAAGCTGACCGCGCGGGAACGGATAGAGATGCTGCTGGACGATGGCACCTTCGAAGAATGGGACATGTTCAAGGAGCATCGTTGCGTCGACTTCGGCATGGGCGGCGACCATATTCCCGGCGACGGCGTGGTGACCGGCTATGGCACCATCAACGGCCGCATGGTGTTCGTCTTTTCGCAGGACTTCACCGTGTTCGGCGGCGCCCTGTCGGAAGCGCATGCGGAAAAGATTTGCAAGATCATGGACCACGCGCTGAAGGTCGGTTGCCCGGTGATCGGGCTCAATGATTCCGGTGGCGCGCGGATTCAGGAAGGCGTTGCCGCGCTCGGCGGCTATGCCGACGTATTCCAGCGCAACGTGATGGCTTCCGGCGTGATTCCGCAAATATCGATGATCATGGGCCCCTGCGCCGGCGGCGCGGTGTACAGCCCGGCGATGACCGACTTCATTTTCATGGTCAAGGATTCTTCCTACATGTTCGTCACCGGCCCGGAAGTGGTGAAGACGGTGACGCATGAGGAAGTCACGGCCGAGGAACTTGGCGGCGCCGTGACGCACTCGAGCAGATCCGGCGTTGCCGACCTGGCTTTCGAGAACGATGTTGACGCGCTGCTGCTGCTGCGGCGCTTCTTCAACTATCTGCCACTCAACAACAAGGAGAAGCCGCCGGTAAGAGAGACCCGTGATCCGGCGGATCGCCTCGATTTCTCGCTCGACACGCTGGTCCCTGACAACGCCAACAAGTCCTACGACATGAAGGAATTGATTCTCAAGATGGTCGATGACACCGACTTTTTCGAGATTCAGCCTGATCATGCAAGAAACATCCTCATCGGCTTTGCCCGCATGGAAGGCCAGACGGTGGGCATCGTCGCCAATCAGCCGATGGTGATGGCCGGCTGCCTTGACATCAAGTCCTCGATCAAGGCCGGCCGCTTTGTGCGTTTTTGCGATGCGTTCAACATTCCGATCATCACGCTGGTCGATGTACCCGGCTTCATGCCGGGGACGGCGCAGGAATACGGCGGCATCATCAAGCACGGCGCCAAGCTGCTGTATGCCTACGCCGAATGCACCGTGCCGAAAGTGACGCTGATCACGCGCAAGGCCTACGGCGGCGCTTACGACGTTATGGCCTCGAAGCACTTGCGTGGCGACGTGAACTTCGCCTGGCCCTCGGCGGAGATAGCGGTGATGGGGCCGAAAGGCGCGGTCGAGATCATTTTCCGCGAAGAGAAGGGCGATCCGGTCAAGGTGGCGGCGCGCGAGGCCGAGTACAAGGCCAAGTTTGCCAATCCCTTTGTCGCTGGTGCGCGCGGTTTCATCGATGACGTGATCATGCCCAACGAAACCCGCAAACGGATCTGCCGCAGCCTGGCGATGCTGCGCGGCAAGAAGATCGAAAACCCGTGGCGCAAGCACGGAAATATTCCGCTTTAAGCGCCGGAGAAAAATATGTTCAAGAAGATACTGATCGCCAACCGCGGTGAAATCGCCTGCCGCGTTATCAAGACGGCCCGCAAGATGGGCATCAAGACCGTCGCCGTGTATTCCGAGGCGGACAAGGACGCCATGCACGTGAGCATGGCCGACGAGTCGGTCTGCATCGGCCCGCCGCCGTCGAAGGAATCCTATCTGTCGATTGACAAGATCATCGCCGCCTGCAAGCAAACCGGCGCCGAGGCCGTTCATCCCGGCTATGGTTTCCTTTCAGAGAACCCCGAGTTCTCGCGCCGGCTGGAAGAAAGCGGCGTGATTTTCATCGGCCCAAAACATTACTCCATGGCCTCGATGGGCGACAAGATCGCCTCGAAGAAACTGGCGCTGGGGGCCAAGGTCAATACGATTCCGGGCCACAACGCGGCGATCGACACACCCGAGGAGGCGGTCGAGATCGCCAGGGGCATCGGCTACCCTGTGATGATCAAGGCATCCGCCGGCGGCGGCGGCAAGGGCCTGCGCGTGGCATACAACGACATGGAAGCCCACGAAGGTTTTTCCGCCTGCAAGACCGAAGCGAAAAATGCCTTTGGCGACGACCGGATTTTTGTCGAGAAGTTTGTCGAGGAGCCGCGCCACATCGAGATTCAGCTGATCGGCGATGCCCACGGCAATACCATCTATCTGCAGGAGCGCGAATGCTCGCTGCAGCGTCGTCACCAGAAAGTCATCGAAGAGGCGCCTTCCTCCTTCATCGATCCGGTGACGCGCAAGGCGATGGGTGAGCAGGCGGTGGCTTTGGCCAAGGCGGTGAACTACGAGAGCGCAGGCACCGTCGAATTCGTCGTCGGCAAGGACAAGAGCTTCTACTTCCTGGAAATGAACACGCGCCTGCAGGTCGAGCATCCGGTGACCGAATTGATCACCGGCGTCGATCTGGTGGAGTTGATGATCCGGGTGGCGGCGGGCGAGAAACTGCCCTTTACGCAGGAGCAGGTCAAACTCGACGGCTGGGCGATGGAATGCCGGATCAATGCCGAAGATCCCTTCCGTGGTTTCCTGCCCTCCACCGGTCGTCTGGTGAAATACATTCCGCCGCCAGAGGTGCATGGCGTGCGCGTCGATACCGGCGTGTACGAAGGCGGCGAGATTTCGATGTTCTACGATTCGATGATCGCCAAGCTGATCGTGCATGCAGCAACACGCGATCAGGCGATCGCCCGCATGCGCGATGCATTGAACCAGTTCGTCATACGTGGCGTAGCCTCCAATATCGCCTTCCAGGCGGCGCTGATGCAGAACCCGCGCTTCCTGTCGGGCGACTTCAACACCGGCCTGATCGCCGAGCAGTATCCCAAGGGGTTCAATGCCGCCGATGTGCCGCATGCCGATCCGGCGATGCTGGTAGCCGTCGCAGCCGCGATCCATCGCCAGTATCTGGCGCGCAATGCGACGATTTCCGGCCAGATGCCGGGTCATGCATTTGTCGCCGGTGAAGATTTTGTAGTCATGCTGGGAGCCGCCCAGCATCCCGCCAGGGTGCTTGAAGCGCAAGGCGGCTGGGATGTCAGCTTCGCCGGCGAGCGCTATGAATTGCGCTCAACCTGGCAGTTTGGCGACCCGCTGTACGTAGGTACGCTCAATGGCCAGCAGATTTGCATGCAGGTGGAGCGGCGCGGGCTGATTTATAGACTGTTCCACTGGGGCGTGCAGGCGGACATGCAGGTGATGTCGGCGCGCACGGCAGAACTGAGAGCGCGGATGCCGATCAAGGCCGCGCCCGATATGTCCAGATTCCTGCTGTCGCCCATGCCCGGCCTGCTGACGCAGATCGCCGTGGTGGAGGGGCAGGAAGTCAAGGCCGGCGAAACCCTGGCCAAGATCGAGGCCATGAAAATGGAGAACGTACTCAAAGCCGACCGCGATTGCGTGGTGGAAAAGTTGCTGGCCAAGCCGGGTGAAAGTCTGGCGGTGGATCAGCCCATCATCGCCTTCAAGTAAGAAAGTTCCGCGGGACGCAAGGCGGTGGCGCTGGCGACACGGCGGAATTCGCCGTGTCGCCAGCGCCGACTCTCTCTTCACGGCTACAGAGCGAACTCCAGGCGTACGCCGATCAGCCTGGCGTTGGGCGTGCCGGGCGTCAGGCTCGGATTGCGGATGTGCTGGTAGTTGGGCTGGACCGCGAACCAGGGCGTGACGGCGTACCGATAGGTGACTTCCAGCGCGGTTTCGTTTGATGCCGTCGCAACTGTCTGCGCGCGACGCCACTTGTCCGCGAGCCCGGCGCGGGTCCACGCGAGGCCGAGGATGTCGTCCGGCCGCGACGCAAACAAACTCCTGGCATGAACGCCGAGATTCAAGGAATTCCCGATCGCCGACGAGTCACCATCGGCGAAAGTGTAGCGGGCAAAGCCGGTAAGAAAGCGATCATTGTTACCGCCGAGGCGCACCAGTGTCCGCTCGCCAAGCAGATAACCGCCCCGACGGCTACGGCGCATGGGATTGCCTGCCGCGTCGACGTCTACCAGATCGTTGGCCTTGGCGCTGTAACCCCAAAGACCAAGCGCCAGCTTGGCATGCCCCCTGAACTTGTCATTGCTCGCCTCCGGCAGCCAGCCGAACTCGCCAATGGTGAAACTGCCGTCGCCCCTGGCAAATCGAATCGCCGTCCGCTTGGGACGCACCGGGTCGTTGGGAACGCCGTCAAGTACCGCGCCCATGGCGTAGAACGATGGCGCGAGGGTCCACCGCGCGCGGAAGCCAAACGCGGAGTTGTTGAAAATCGACGGGGAAGTCGTCAGCGCCAGATCAGCCGGCGTGCCGTACTGGGGACCGAGGAACACACCGGCAGAATTGATCCCGAAAAACTCGCTGTCGATCGGGTACAAGCCCGCGAGCACGACAAGTTTGTCATCGAAGAAGCTCTGCTGCAGCCAGGCCTGGAACAAGCGTGTGGTGCCCGGCGCAGCGACTTCGATGTTGGTGACACCCATCTGGCCGCCCGCGTGGCGCGCATTCGGGCCCCAGCCAGAATCGCTGATGACGTTGATCATCGAGGTGCCACCCGACCAGCCGGCGGCCTTTGCCAGATCCATCTTGAGTTTGAGATCGATGTGGCTGGCCGTCTTGTGACCGTTGCCGAGCGCCCCTCGGTTACGCAGAGCGTCGACCTTCACGCCACCTTCAAAGCTGAAACCGCGCTTTGCGGCGGCGGTTCGATCTCCTCCCCAGTCACCGGTGAGAGTGTCCTCGGCAAAGTTCGGCTGCGCGTTGTCTTCAGCCTGGACTGACACTGTGGCGAGCAGGCAGGCCATGCCAGCGAGAAAGGATCGATGCCTCGCCGTCACGCCAGCGCCGACTGTTCAGACAACGGGTAGTCCGTGTAGCCCTTCTCGCCGCCGCCGTAGAAAGTGGCGGTATCCCATTTGCCGAGCGGCTCGTCGCGGCGCAAGCGCTCGACCAGATCCGGGTTGGAGACGAACGGTTTGCCGATGGCAATCAGATCGGCGTGACCGCGCGCCAGAATTTCTTCGCAGGCCGCCGTTGTCTTGAAACCGCCACAGGCGATAAGCGCACCGTGGAAGGCGTCACGCAGCGCCGGCATCATCGAGTGTGTCGCATCGTGAATCCAGTCCGTCGTCTGACAGTAGATGTGCAGAAAGCCGATGCCGCGCTGATTCAGTTCGCGCGCCAGCCAAGGGTAGGTCTTCAAGGGGTCCGGGTCGGCCATCATGCCATTGCCCAGGCCATAAGGCGACTGGCGTACGGCGATGCGTTGCGGTGCAACTTCCGCCGCCACCGCATCAACCACTTCCAGCAGCAGGTGGTAGCGATTGGCCAGCGCTCCGCCGTAGGCGTCGTTGCGGTCATTCACCGCCGGACAGCGGAACTGATCGAGCAGATAACCATTGGCCCCGTGAATCTCCACTCCGTCAAACCCTGCGTCCATGGCCAGTTTTGCGGCGTGGCCAAACTCAGCGACGACACCGCGAATTTCCTGGATGCTCAGGGCCTCCGGTTGGCCGCTCGCCACGGCAACCGGCTTGCCGTCGGGGCCGGGAATCATGGTCTGGGTAGCCGCCGGCTTGATCGACGCGCCGGCCGGGGCGCTGCCATCGGCATGCAATGCGGCATGGGCGATGCGGCCGCAATGCCAGAGTTGGGCGAGCATCCGGCCGCCTGCGGCATGCACGACATCAGTAACTTTTTTCCAGCCCGCCGCCTGCGCCTCGTTCCAGAGTGCCGGCGTGTTGAGATAGCCGCGAGCGCGATCGGACACCGGCACGCCTTCCGAGATGATCAGGCCGGCGCCTGCGCGTTGACGGTAATACTCGACGATCAGGTCGTTGGGCACGGCATCCCGATGGTCGGCACGACAGCGGGTCATGGGCGCCATGGCGATTCGATTGGCGAGCGTGAGGGCTGAATTGGAGTAGGAGTCGAAGAGCATGAGAGTCGTTGAGATGTAAGCAATAGGGCGATTCTACCGAAGTGAAGAGGTAGAATTTGACGCGTATTCCAACCGGATGGTGCAATGCTGCGCATTCCCGTCTTTCTGTTCCTGTTGTGTTGTTGGTCGTGCCATATTGGTACAACCTTTGCTGCGGTTCGCCTGGCGCCGGGGATTACCTCGCTTGCGCTTGCCGCAGAAGTTGCGGTATTGGAAGACGCCGGCGGCAGCCTGTCTCTGGCCGATGTTCAGCGCCGTGGCGCTGATTTTCGGCCCTCGCAGCTGCGGGGCGACGCAGCGATCAACTTCGGCTATTCCTCCTCTGTCTGGTGGTTGCGCTTCGAGATCGAGGCGAACCCCGCCGTGGCGCGCGACTGGCTGCTCGAAGTGGCTTTCCCGACCCTGGACAGCGTGGAATACTTCGGCCCCGGTGGCGAACATCTGAGTACCGGCGACCACCTGCCTTTCGCCATGCGGCCACTGGAGCATCGCAACTTTGTGTTCCCGCTGCATCTGAGTGAAGGTGGTGCAAGCACGGTCTGGTTGCGCGTGGCATCCGAAGGCACGCTGACCATTCCGCTGCGACTGTGGCAGGCCGACACCTTCTGGCAGGATTCGCTCGGCAGTTATTCCGTGCTTGCGGTCTACTTCGGCATGTTGCTGGCGCTGGCGCTCTACAACCTGCTGCTATGGGTTTCGTTGCGCGACTCCAACTATCTCACTTACGTCATGTTTGCCATCAGCATGGCCGTCGGACAACTGTCGCTCAACGGCCTGGGCAACCAGTTTTTGTGGCCGACCTGGCCAGTATGGGGCAACCTCGCTTTTACGGTCGGTTTTGCCGCGGCGGGTTTGTTCGGCGCGTTGTTTACTCGTGGCTTTCTTGAAACGCGGCGCAACTTGCCACGACTTGATGGCGCCGTGACCGGTCTCGCTGCGCTGTTTGGCGTCTGCGTGCTGGCGCCCCTGATTGCGCCCTATCGCCTGGCGGCCATTCTTACTTCGCTGACCGGCGTTACATTCTCGATGGTGGCGGTGCTTGCCGGACTTCGTTGCTGGCGGGCCGGCCAGCCCGGCGCGCGCACCTTTCTTCTGGCATGGACAGTACTGCTGCTGGGCGTCGCCACGGTCGGCCTGCGCAACCTGAACCTGTTGCCAACCACTTTCCTGAGCTTTTATGCCATGCAGATGGGCTCGGCGCTGGAAATGCTGCTGCTTTCTTTTGCCCTGGCCGATCGGATCAACGGCTTGCGGCGCGAGAAGGACGCCGCCCAGGGCGAGGCGCTCGCCATCAAGCAGCAACTGGTGGGAGCCTTGCAAAGATCCGAGGCGAGTCTCGAGCGACGCGTGGCAGAGCGCACCGGGGAACTGGAAACGGCGAACGCCCGTCTGCGCGAGAACGAACGTCAGTTGCAGGCCTTGGCCCATACCGATACGCTGACGGGTCTTGCCAACCGGCTGCTGTTCGACGCGCGCCTGCAGCAGTCAATGCAACTGGCGCGGCGCAGCAACGGCCAGATCGCGGTGCTGCTGGTCGATCTCGATCACTTCAAGGCGATCAATGACGGCTACGGTCACGCCATCGGCGACGAGGTATTGCGCACCATGGCGGATCGCTTCCGGGCGACAGTGCGCGAGGTCGATACGGTGGCACGACTGGGGGGTGATGAATTCGCGATCGTGCTGACGGGTCTCGGCAGCGGTGCAGACGCCGAACGCATGGCGCAGAAAATCGTTGCCAATCTCGGCCAGCCGATGCGTGTCCTCGGCTTGCCGCTGGAAGTCGGTGTGAGCATCGGCATCGCATTATTCTCCAGCGGCGATTTGTCACCCGCCGAACTGATGCGCCGCGCGGACCAGGCGATGTATGCAGCGAAGGATGCCGGCCGCGGTTGCTACCGCGTGTTTGCCGCCTAGCCCGGCATTAGGCAAGCCGCGCGAAAGCTTCGATTACCTCTGGCGGAGCTTGTACCAGTTCGATCAGCACACCTTCGCCGGCAATCGGAAACTGCTCGTTGGCCTTGGGATGCAGGAAGGTGATGTCATAGCCTGCGGCGCCCTTGCGGATGCCGCCCGGAGCGAAGCGTACGCCTTGAGCCGTGAGCCATTCAACGGCGGTCGGCAGATCGTCGATCCAGAGTCCGACATGGTTGAGCGGCGTTTCGTGCACGGCAGGTTTTTTCGTCGCATCGAGTGGTTGCATCAGATCGACTTCCACCTTGAACGGACCGCTGCCCATCGCGGTAATGTCTTCGTCCACGTTTTCGCGCTCGCTGACGAAGTTGCCGGTTACGGCGAGGCCGAACATCTCGACCCAGAGTTTCCGCAGACGCTGTTTGGAGGCGCCGCCGATGGCGATCTGCTGAATGCCGAGCACCTTGAAGGGGCGCGCGTTCGGTTGCGGGGTCATGGATGAACCGTTCTCCAAAAGCTCAATTCAATCTTTGCGCCCAATTGCTTTTTCCAGGTTTCAATGCGGCTTCCTGAGGCATTCGCGGATGCATGCCAGCAGGTCTTCTTCGTCGTAGGGTTTGCCCAGATAGTGATTCACGCCAATTTCCGCCGCATGCTGGCGATGCTTGTCGGCGGTGCGCGAGGTGATCATGATGATCGGAATATGTTTCAGGCGCTTGTCGGCGCGGATGTTGCGCGCCAGATCGAAGCCATCCATGCGTGGCATTTCGATGTCCAGCAGCATTACGTCGGGGATCACGTCGCCCAACTGCTCCAGGGCATCAACGCCATCCTTGGCCGTGAGTACGTTATAGCCATGACGTGCAAGCAGGCGCCCGGCAATCTTGCGCACGGTGAGCGAATCGTCGACCACCATCACGGAGGCAACGGTCGCGGCGGCCGACGTCGCGGCAGCAGTCGTGGTCGCCTGAACCTCCGCCGGGGTTGCTGCTGCTTGCACCGGAGCGCTTATGCGTTCGGTGGCACGGGCTGCCAGTGCCACAGGGTTGATGATCAGCGCAACCTCGCCGTTGCCCAGCACAGTGGCCCCGGCCAATCCGGGGACGCGTGCCAGTTGCGGCCCCACCGCCTTGACCACTATTTCCTGATTGCCGGTAAGGCTGTCGACTTCCAGTGCGACACGTTCAGTCCCGCCCTTGATCAACAGGATCCAGTGTCGCCGCCCGGGCGGCGGAGTGGCACTCTTTTCGCCCAGCAACTCGGGAAGATAGTGGTATGGATAGCGGTTTCCCAGCCACTCGGTGCCGCCTGTGCTGCGTATCAGTGACGCAGATTCGGGCTTGTGCTCGGTGGCCTGCTCGATCATCGAGGATGGAAGTGCATAGCGGCGATTGCCGGCAGTAACCAGCACCGCCTGCGTTACGGCCAGCGTAAGCGGCAGGTAGATGCGGAACGTGGCACCGCGGCCGGTGACCGACGTTACTTCCATGCGACCGCCGAGACTGGCGGTCTCGCTCTTTACTACGTCCATGCCGACGCCCCGGCCGGCGAGCGCCGTTACTTCCTCGGCGGTGGAGAATCCGGGCTGCAGGATGAGTTGCGTCAGCGCTGCTTCGTCAGTTTCTGCGTCTGGCGTAATCAGGCCGCGTTCGATAGCGCTCTGGCGAATGCGTTCGAAGTTGAGGCCGGCGCCGTCGTCGGCGATGGACATCAGGATTTCGTTGCCTTCCTGCGCCAGCGACAGCGCTATCTGACCAATCGCTTCCTTGCCGGTAGCCGCGCGAGTGGCAGGATCTTCGATGCCATGAGCGACGCAGTTGCGCAGCAGGTGCTCGAGCGGGCCGGCCATCTTGTCGAGTACCGAACGGTCAAGCTCGGTCTGGCCGTGGCGGATGTCGAGGTTGGCGCGCTTCCCGGAATCCTTGGCCGCCTGTCGTACTACCCGATGCAGACGCTCGGCCAGACTTTCGAAGGGCACCATGCGCACGCCCATCATGCGCTGCGACAGTTCGCGGGAGAGGCGTGCCTGCGCGGCCACGGCAGCGTCTGCATGGTCGAGATTGCGCAACAGGTTCTGCTGCACGGCGGCGACGTCGTTCACGCTTTCCGCCATCATCCGCGTCACTTCCTGGAAACGGGTGAAGCGGTCGAATTCCAGCGGATCAAACTGCTGCGAGCGCTCGCTTGCCAGCGCTTGCTGTGACTGCATCTGCAACTCGGCCTGGATCTCGACTTCGCGCAGCTGCCGGCGCAGACGAATCACGTTTTCCGTGAGTTCCAGCAGTGACGTCTTCAACGCCAGCAAC
>JAPLQZ010000179.1 GCA_026399415.1 Rhodocyclales bacterium
CGGCCGTAGTGCTTTTCGATCTGCTTGCCCATCCAGGCCAGTTCGGTGACCTCGTCGTCGATGATCGACTGCACGTTCTGGCGCTCGAAGGGAATCTCGGTGGCAACTGATTTCTGCGCCTTCAGATCGACGGTGTAGCAAATCTCCTTGCGGGAGATGGTGCGCTCCATGATGTCGAGCGCGACCTTGTTGACGACGAAATGGTCGGGAGTGACCTCGCCTGAAACCACCGACTCGCCAAAGCCGTAATTCGAGTCGATGACGATGACCGAGCGGTCGCCGTTGGTGGGATGGATGGTGAACATCACGCCGGCGGAAAACGAATTGGCCATTTTCTGGATGCCGACACTGATCGCCACCTGCTCATGGGGGAAGCCCATTTTCATGCGATAGGCAATGGCGCGACCGGTGTACAGACTCGAGATGCAGCGCCGCACATGGTGCATCACCTCGTCGATGCCGCGAATCCACAGGTAGGTATCCTGCTGCCCGGCAAAACTGGCTCCGGGCAGGTCCTCGGCCGTGGCGCTGGAACGCACCGCGACCGGGACCGCCGGAATACCACTGCGGTTCGACAACTTTCGGTAGGACTCGGCAATCAGGTCCTCAAGCTCGATGCAGATCGGGCGTGATTCGATCATCTCGCGGATGATGCGGGAGGCTTCTTCGAGCTTGTCCATATCCTCATGATCCAGCCCCTTGAGCAGGGCGGTCACTTCGGGCTGGATACCCGCTTCGCGCATGAACTGCGCATAGCCGTGCGTCGTCAGGGCGAACCCCGGCGGCACCCGCACCCCCGCATTGATGAGTTCGCCGAGAGAGGAGCACTTGCCCCCCACCAGGGCGACGGAGTCTTTGTTGCACTCCTCGAACCAGCACACTTTCGGCATTGCGCTATCCATCCAGGCCTCCGTGCGAATCCTGCCAATTGCCAAAGCGTTTCCCATTGTCGAACCCTTGCTCCTGCACTACCGGGTGATTGAAACCACACCCGAAGAACCGTCGACCCTGATCATCATTCCGGTCTTGATGATCTTGGTGCCATGTCCCGTTCCCACGATCGCAGGCAGTCCGTACTCGCGGCAGACGATGGCGGCATGACTCATGACTCCGCCGACATCGGTGACACAGGCCTTGATCTTGGCGAAGGCCGGTGCCCAGGAGGGTGATGTGGTCGGCGCCACCAGGATTTCGCCATCCTGCAGATCGCGGATGTCCATCGCCGTGCGACAGACGCGCGCCTTGCCCTCGACCACGCCAGGACTGCCGGCAAAGCCCTTGAGCTCGGTGATGCTGTCGGGATCGCTGACCTCCTGTACCGCGGACCAGTCGGACAGCGACTTGTTGGTAACGCCCCAGAGCACGATGGTGAAGGGTTCCTGGATGACTTCCGGTGCGATGCCGATGGCCGGTGGCACGCTCCACGCGCGGAACTTGTCCATGACACCCTTGCGCCATTCGATTTCCGGCGGCCAGGTGGTGGTACCGCGCGGCGTGACGCCGGTGGCCCAGGCGGTGACGACGTCCCACAACGCGGACTTGATTTCGTCGCGACGCAGATACCAGATGTCCTCGACGTCCTTGATCATGCCGTGATCCTTCATGATCGCTGCGACTTCGCGGATCTTGTTCCAGAACACCGAGTGGAACCAGTGCTCGACGTAGAACAGGTGGTTCTCGACATAGGGGAACACGGTTTTGGCACAGCCCAGCAACTCGTCGAACTGCTTCAGATCGGCCTCGTTGGTGATCAGGGCGCGATACTCGGCGGTGATGCGATCGCGTTCGGCACGTACCTGTTCCGTCGGGCGGTCGATCGTGGCGCCGATCTTGAGCCTGCCGATGTAGGTCTGGATGCCGGAGAGCGGAACGTCGAGGTTGTCGTTCCAGCTGCGGTCGGTGTGGAACCAGCCGGTGCCGTCGGAGATGTTGAACCACGGATAACGTGCCTTCTCGAAGGCCGCCAGCCACTCTGCGCCCTTCGGCAGTTTGCCGACGTTGGCCTTGACGGTGGCCCAGTCCCGGTTTGCCGTCACGGCCTGGTCGACGCCGAGCGCAATCGCGCTTTTCGCCAGTTCCTTGAGTTCGTCATCGGGGCGGTACATGATGACGTCGATGCCCGAGATCATCTGCGTGATGCGCTGCAGCGGGATGCTGGGGAACAGCTTCTGCGTGAAGTCCATGAAGAAGACATAGGCCGCATAGCCGAGATTGAGGAACTCGAAGTGATACTGCCAGCACTTGATGCCGAGGTTGATCAGGTCGTCGTAGTTCTTGATCAGGTGGTAGCCCTTGGATTCGCCGAGGGCGTCCATGACCACCGAGATGTCCTCGAGATCGGGCAGCGGCGAAATCTGCAAGTCCTCGAGTTCCTTGATGGTGGCCTCCATCTTGAGCTTCCACTTGGCCTCCAGCGTGTCCCAGTTCTTGTAGTAGAAGCCGGCGCGCTCCATGAAGTTCGGCACGCGACTGCCTATCTCGGCACCGTCCTTGACCGGTACCGGCGAGATATAGACATAGCCGTTGATGATGCGGTGGTCGACTCCGCGTACCGGCGGTACCTGAAAAATGCGGTTGTTGAACTGCGACAGTGCGAGGAACCAGGCTTCGTCCCAGATGGTGTCGAAGGGATACAGCGGCTCCGGATAGTGCAATCCGTCGTAGAACCAGAACGACTCCTTTTCGTACTGGTTGCGCACCGGATCGTCGGTGACGAACTGATACTGGTACGGGTACATCCTCTCCCAGCCTTCGGTACCCGGAATCGTCTTGGCCTTTACGTCGTGCGGAACTGGAAACTTCATTGAGTGTCTCCTTCTGTAATTATTGTTGAAATCGGAAAACCGAGCCCGTTGATGCACCCGGAGCGTGGGATGTAATGCAAGGTCCGGACCACCGGGCATTTGCGCAGTGCACTATCCGGAGGGACCGGTTTGATTGGTACTATCGACAAGATGGGTATCGGCACTTCATGCGAGCGCAACAAAAATGACATGAGGATGCTCTGGACTGACCCTGTTCGGGGCAAGGCACCGAAATCGACCGTTGTTCATTTGGTAAAAAGTCCGGCTGGTGCTGTGGCCATTTGTTCTTTCGGTCACTTGCAAAAACCTCGCGGCGATGGGCCGAAACCTGATTGCTTAAGTGCGAATACCACAGGTTTTTCGATCTGCGCTTACAATGAACGATTGAGGAGTACACAGTGAGAGTGCGGCAATGACCAAGCTCCGCAGCGTCGGACGTATTACCAATGAGGATCTGCGCGCGCGCGTGCATTTTTGCGCCGAAACCGGGCAGATATGGCTGCACGAGCACCGCATGCTGCTGGTGCACGCCGAGGCGCAGGGGACCCTGCGCAAGGAACTGATTGACACTCTCGGCATGGACCGCGCCCAGGGGATCCTGACGCGCATGGGTTACGCGTCCGGCGTGCGCGATGCCGAACTGGCCCGTACCCGCGCCGAGGACTCGAGCGACCTCGAAGCTTTCATGACCGGGCCGCAACTGCATACGCTGGAGGGCATCGTGCGGGTGACGCCGGTCAAGCTGGAACTGAACCGCCACACCGGAAAGTTCTACGCCGAGTTTCTCTGGGAGCATTCTTGGGAGGGTCAATCGCATCGCCGCCATTACGGCATTCACAACGAGCCGGTGTGCTGGACCCAGATCGGCTATGCCTGCGGCTATACCTCCGCTTTCATGGGCCGCACCATCCTCTACAAGGAGGTCGAATGTACCGGGATGGGCGACAACAATTGCCGCATCGTCGGCAAGCCGGCAGAGGAGTGGGAGGATGCCGCCGAGCAGATGCGCTTCTTCAACAGCGAATCGATCGCCGATCAACTGATCGACCTGCAAACGCAGGTGGTACAACTGCGTTCATCAATCGGTGATCGCGATCAGTTGCCGGAAGACGTCACCGGCACTTCCCCCGGCTTTCGCGCCGCCTACGAACTGCTCAAGCAGGCCGCCGGCAGCCACATCAGCGTGTTGCTGCAGGGTGAGACCGGCGTTGGCAAGGAGGTCTTCGCGCGCAGCTTGCACGAAATGGGACCGCGCTGCAGCAAGCCCTTTGTTGCCGTTAACTGCGCGGCGATCCCCCATGAACTGGTGGAATCCGAACTCTTCGGCGTCGAAAAGGGGGCCTATACCGGCGCACTCGTATCGCGGCCGGGACGCTTCGAGCGCGCCGATGGCGGCACCCTGTTTCTTGACGAGATCGGCGACCTGCCGGCCTCGGCGCAGGCCAAGTTGTTGCGCGCGCTGCAGGACGGCGAGATCGAGCGTCTCGGCGATCAGAAGACGCGCAAGGTGAATGTGCGGCTGGTGGCCGCCAGCAATGTCAGCCTGCAGAAACTGGTCAAGGAAGGACGTTTCCGGTCGGACCTCTACTACCGGCTCAACGCCTACCAGATCGTCATCCCGCCACTGCGCGAGCGCAAGCAGGACATCCCTCTGCTGGCCAAGCATTTTCTGGCCAAGCACACCGCGATCCACGGCAAGAAGTTGCGGGGTTTCACCGACAAGGCCAAG
>JAPLQZ010000054.1 GCA_026399415.1 Rhodocyclales bacterium
ATGAATTGGGAAGTCGTCATCGGCCTGGAAACCCACGCCCAGCTGCGAACCAAGTCGAAAATATTCTCCGGCAGCAGCATCGCCTTCGGCGCCGAGCCGAACGTGCAGGCCAGCGCGGTCGACATCGCGCTGCCCGGCGTCTTGCCGGTGCTCAATCGCGAGGCCGTGGTCTGTGCCATCAAGTTCGGCCTGGCTGTCGGGGCAAAGATTTCACCCCGCTCGATCTTCGCCCGCAAGAACTATTTCTACCCTGACCTGCCCAAGGGTTATCAGATCAGCCAGTTTGAAACTCCGGTGGTCGCCGGAGGTGGCCTCGCCATAAGAGTCGGCGCTGGCGATACGGCGACCGAGAAGTATGTGCAGCTCACACGCGCGCACCTGGAAGAGGATGCCGGCAAATCGCTGCATGAGGATTTTCACGGCAGGACCGGCATCGACCTGAATCGCGCCGGCACGCCGCTGCTCGAAATTGTCACCGAGCCGGACATGCGCTCGTCTGCCGAGGCGGTCGCCTATGCCAAGGCGCTGCATGCACTGGTGCAATGGATCGGCATTTGCGACGGCAACATGCAGGAAGGCTCCTTCCGCTGCGACGCCAACGTTTCGGTGCGCCCACTGGGACAGAAGGAATTCGGCACCCGGCGCGAGATCAAGAACCTCAACTCCTTCCGCTTCATGCAGCAGGCGATCGACTTCGAGGTGCAATGGCAGATCAACGAGATCGAGGAAGGCCGCGCCATCCGCCAGGCCACCGTGCTGTTCGACCCCGACACCGGCGAAACACGCTCGATGCGCAGCAAGGAAGACGCCCACGATTACCGCTATTTCCCCGATCCCGATCTGTTGCCGCTGGAAATCACGGCCGACTGGATCGCGCAGGTGCGCTCGCGGATGCCCGAACTGCCGCAAGCCATGAAGCATCGCTTCGAAACCGACTACGGCCTGTCGTCCTATGACGCGGAGATGCTGACGGCGACGCGCGCAACGTCAGGATTTTTCGAGGATGCGGTCGCAGCGGCGGGCAAGGATAGCGCAAAGCTCTGCGCTAACTGGATCACGGGTGAATTGGCCGCACACCTCAACAAAACCGACATGCCGATCGAGGCGTCGCCGGTCTCCGCCGCTCAACTCGCCGGCATCGTTCGACGCATTGCCGACAACATGATCTCGAACAAGATCGCCCGGGATGTCTTCGAGGCTCTGTGGGTCGGCGACGGCAAGGATGCCGACGCGGTGATCGAGGCAAAGGGCTGGAAGCAGATCACCGATGCCGGAGCGATCGAAGCACTGGTCGACGAAGTATTGGCCGCCAATCATAAGTCGGTCGAGGAATTCCGCGCCGGCAAGGAAAAGGCGTTCAACGCTCTGGTCGGGCAGGCCATGAAGGCGACCCGGGGCAAGGCCAATCCGCAGCAGGTCACCGACCTGCTGAAGAAAAAACTCGGCGCCTGATTACTTCTTCGGGGCGGGCTTGGCTGGTTCCGCTGCCGGTGCAGCTGCCGGTGCTGCCACGGGTACCGCTGCGGGTGCCGGCGCAGCGGCAGGCGCAGCAGGTGCGGCGTCCATCGACTTCTTGCCGGTCAGCTCGAGATAGCGCTTCTTCTCGTCGGCGAAGCGCGTGCGGACTTCTTCCATTTCCTTGACCTTGGTTTCCACCGCCGACTGGTGCGCCTTGATCTCCTTTTCGTTGTCGCGGATCTCGGCCTTGACCTGCTCCGGTAGCGGCTTGCCCTTGTAGAACTCCTTGTCGCCGGCAAGCTTCTGCTTCTTCTTGTTGGCTTCCTCCAGCCGCTGCTGGGACTGCTTCATGTTCTTGTCGAGCTCGGCCAAAGCACGATCCCGCGCCGAATTGATATCCTTTTCGCTGGAATAGGTTGACAACAGGGCCAGCGTGCGACGGCGTTCCTCGCCGGCCTTTTTCTTCTCTTCTTCCTTCTTTGCGATTTCAGCATTGCGGCGCGCCTGCTGCTCCGCGGTCAGCGGAGCTTCGATCTTTTTGGAGACAAAGCCTTTGTTGTCCCGCTCTTCATAGGCCCGGCCCTGGCATTCGGTGGGCAAAAAGTCACCGCACACCTTGCGTCCCTTGGCGTCATCACAACAATAGATGCGTGTCTGGGCAGTTGCACCGAGGGCAAGCACAGCGGCAGAAACGAACAGCAGGGCGGAAATCAGGCGCACGGGGGTTCTCCCTGGAGAGGTGTCATGGACATCGTTCGATGCCGTAGCGAGCGCGATAAACACGCACGGCAGCGAGCTTGCTTTCAAGTTCCGGATGACCGGAAAGATAGTCGATCAGGTCAGTCAAACTGGCGACGCTGATCACCGGAATACCGTAATTCTGTTCCACTTCCTGCACTGCCGAAAGCTTGCTCTGACCACATTCCTGACGATCGAGCGCAATGACCACCGCTGCCGGCGTCGCTCCCGCGTCACGGATCAGATTCACCGATTCGCGGACCGACGTGCCCGCGGAAATCACGTCATCGATGATCAATACACGCCCCTTGAGCGGCGCACCGACAAGGGTACCGCCTTCACCATGGTCCTTGGCTTCCTTGCGGTTGTAGGCGTAAGGGGCGTTGCGCCCAAGGCCGGCCAGCGCCATGACCGCCCCGGCGGCGAGCGGAATACCCTTGTAGGCGGGCCCGAACAGCACGTCGAACTGAACACCGGCCGCCAGAATGCGCCGTGCGTAAAAATCGCTGAGACGCGACAGCGAAGCGCCGTCGTTGAACAAACCGGCGTTGAAGAAATAGGGGCTCAGGCGACCCGCCTTGGTCTTGAATTCGCCGAAGCGCAGTACGCCCAGTTCACAGGCGAAGGCGATAAACTCGCGGCTCAGCTCACTGGTGACGGCGCTGGTAACAGTAAAGGCGGCGTTCGCATTCATCAAACGCATTCTACATGCTCAGGCACATGCTCCGAATACTCACTCTGAATCTCAATGGTATCCGTTCCGCCGCCGGCAAGGGATTTTTCGAATGGTTGGCGACGCAGCAGGCCGACATCGTCTGCGTCCAGGAACTCAAGGCGCAACTCGTCGATCTGACTCCTGCGCTGCGCGCACCTGCGGGCTTCACCGGATGCTTTCATGCCGCCGAGAAGAAGGGCTACAGCGGGGTCGGCATATATTCCAGACAGGCGCCCGACCGCATCATCGAGGGCTTCGGCAATGCCGAGTTCGATGCCGAAGGACGCTACCTCCAGGCCGATTTCGGCAAGCTGTCGGTGGTCTCGCTGTACCTGCCTTCCGGTTCCAGTTCCGACGAGCGCCAGCAGGCCAAATTCCGCTTTCTCGAGCAGTTCCGGCCGCAACTTGAACGTCTGGCAAGCGATGCGCGCAGAGACGGACGGGAAGTCCTGCTGTGCGGCGACTGGAACATCGCGCACCGGGCCATCGACCTCAAGAACTGGAAAGCCAACCAGAAGAACTCGGGCTTTCTGCCGGAAGAGCGCGCCTGGCTGTCTTCCGTCTTCGATGGTCTGGGCTGGGTGGATGTGCATCGCCGGCTCTTGCCGGAGGCAACCGGCGAGGCCTACACTTGGTGGTCAAACCGGGGCCAGGCGTGGGCCAAAAACGTCGGCTGGCGCATCGACTACCAGATTGCCACGCCGGGCCTGGCGGCGACGGCACGGCGCGTGGGCGTCTATAAGGAGCAGCGTTTCTCCGATCATGCGCCGGTGATGGTGGATTACGAGTTGGCTCCCGCATGACATGGATCATTGCGGCGCGACGACAAAATCGGTAGCCTTGCAGTTTCAGTCTTTCAATTCAGGAGAAAACCATGAGCGACACGAGCGATGTCACCAAAGACAAACTGATTGCCGACGTAAAGCTGGTGATTGCCGACACCGAAGAACTGTTGCGCGCCACAGCCGGCCAGACGGGCGACAAGATCGCCGAGATCCGTGCCAAGACCCAGGATCGTCTCGCCGCAGCAAAAATCAAGATGGCCGAAGCAGAAGCCGCCATGGTGGACAAGGCCAAGGAAGTCGGTCGCGTTGCCGACGACTACGTGCATGACAATCCTTGGCGTTCGGTGGGCGTGGCGGCCGGCTTCGGCTTCATCGTCGGCCTGCTGATCGGCCGTCGCTAAACGCAGCAATGGGCGACGGAGCGGCCAAGGTGCCGGATCCGCGCGGCTTGTTCGCGTCGACCAAGGGCTTGCTCGGCACCGGTGTCACCCTGCTTCACAACCGCCTGGAACTCCTCGGCGTTGAACTGGCCGAGGAGCGGGTGCGACTGGTTTCCCTGCTTGCCTACGGCGGAGCAGCTTTTCTCTGCATCGCCGCCGGTCTGATCTTCCTCGCCATATTTCTCACCGTACTGCTGTGGGAGAGCAACCGGCTACTGGCGCTGGGCGTGTTCTCAGCGCTTTTCCTCGGCGCCGGCATCGCCAGCCTGATGCTGGCGATGAGCCTGGCGCGCTCGGGTTCGAAACTGTTTTCCGCCAGCCTGGCAGAACTGCGCCAGGATCGTGAAGCCTTGGCGACCAGCGACACAACAAGGCCGCAGTGAACTCCACGGCGCTTGAGCTCGCGCTAAAAAAGCAGCGGCTCCAGATCGCCAGCGAAGGCCTGCGCTTCGACTTTGGTCGTTACGCGGCCGGATTGGCGCCTGCCTTTACCGGGGCGGACTATGCGGTCGAGGGCGCCAGATGGGTGCGGCGCCATCCGCAATTTGTCGTTGCGGCCACCGTCGCGCTGGTCGTCGCCCGACCGAAACGAGCATGGCGCTGGGCGCGCCGCGCCTTCGTGGGCTGGCAGGCATGGCGGAAGTTGCGCGATTTCATGGAGCACCGCCTGCCGCCGGGCCGGCAACCTTGGCCGCCAGAAGCGCATTAAGCGCGCACATACTAAATCAGCAATTGGGATTGAAAAAGCCGCTGACCCAGAAGGGTCGGCGGCTTTCGTATGACTGGTGGTGATGAGTGGACTTGAACCACCGACCCCCGGATTATGAATCCGA
>JAPLQZ010000165.1 GCA_026399415.1 Rhodocyclales bacterium
GGTGAGCATCCGCTGGACACCGCCAAGCGCGAACTGCGCGAAGAGACCGGCCATCAGGCAAAGTTCTGGCGGCATCTGGCGACGATGCACCCGTGCATAGGCTATTCCGACGAATGCATTGAAATCTTCTGGGCGCACGGCCTGATTTACGTCGGCCATCAACGCGATCACGGCGAGTTTATCGATGTCATTGAAATGAATGTGGCCGAGGCCATTCTGGCGGTGCGCGATGGCGAGATCACCGATGGCAAGAGCATCGCCGCCCTGATGTGGGCCGACAAAATCGATTCCGGCGCCTGGTCCGTTCCGGAATGAATGACATGGACAGGACGGACACCGAACCCCCCCACGAAGATCTGGATCTTGATCCATCGGGTAGTCACACGCTGGAAGCGCTGCATGTCCTGGCGGAGATTTCCAGCACTCTCGCCGACGAAGACGACCTCGACGAACTGCTCGGCCGTTTTCTCGGCACCATGATTCGTCTGGCCAAGGCAGACGCCGGCGTGGTGCGGGTGCTGACCAGCGACGGCCTGTATTTGCGCATGGTTGCGTCGCGTGGCCTGCCGCCGTCGGTGGTCGACAGGGAGCGACTGGTCTCGCGCGATTGCGGCCAGTGCGGGATTGCCATCGGGCAGAATCGCCCCTTGTTCGAGATTGACCTGAAGGGGTGCGATGAGCGCACCGGTGGCGATTTTTTCAAGACCGGCTGCCAGGCCATGGTGGTGGTGCCGCTGCAGACTGCCGGGCGCCTGCTTGGCACCTACAACCTGTTCCTGCCCGAAGCCTTCGAGTTGCCCGAAGAAGTCGCGCTGCTGTTCCGCTCGATCGGCGAGCATCTCGGCATGGCGCTGGAGAACGCGCGGCTCAAGCGCGAAAACCTGCGCATCGTGCTGACCAGCGAACGCCAGATGATGGCGGCGGAAATTCATGATTCGCTGGCGCAGACGCTGGCCTACATGAAAATGCGCATGGCGATGCTCAACGACGCGCTTGAGGAACAGTCGCTGGAGCGCACCGCCAAGTATGCCGGCGATGTCGGTCAGGCGCTGGACGATGCCTACGGCCACCTGCGCGAGTTGCTGGTGCAGTTTCGCAGCCGTATGGATCCGATGGGCCTGCAACATGCCCTGCACGGCCTAGCCTGCGGTTTTCAGGAACGCACCGGTATCGCGCTGCACTACGACAACCGGCTCACCGATCTGCGCCTTGCGCCGGAACAGGAGAGCCAGGTGTTTCATATCCTGCAGGAAGCGCTGGCCAACGTCGCCCGCCATTCCGGCGCCACCGAGGCGCGCCTGACGCTGGAGGCCGCCGGCGACTATTACCATGCCACGGTCGAAGACAACGGCAAGGGAGGGCAGGGTTTCTTCGCCATTGCCAATCGGGTCGGCGGCTTCGAGGAACATCCTGGGCTGCGGGATCACTTCGGCGTGTCGATCATGCGCGAGCGGGCGCAGAAAATCGGCGGCCGCCTCGAAGTGGTCAATCTGCCGCAGGGCGGCTTTCGCGTCAGACTCAGCTTTCCGCCCGGAGGGGGCGTCTCGGGATGAATGCCGAAGCGATTCGCGTCATGCTGGTCGACGACCACACGCTGTTCCGCAAGGGCCTTGCCGAACTGCTGGAGCAGCGCGGCGCCATCACGGTGGCCGGTATTGCCGGCAATGCCGACGATGCCTGCCGCATTTTTGCCGACGTGCGACCCGATGTCATCATCACCGACCTTAACATGCCGCCCAGCGGCGGTCTCAGCCTGTTGCGCCAGTTGCGGGCAGACGGCTGGAACGGCCCGGTGCTGATCCTTACCGTCAGCGATGCCGAGGAAGACCTCGCTGCCGCCCTGCAGGCCGGCGCCAAGGGCTACCTGCTGAAGGACATGGAACCGGAAGACGTGGTCGACGCGGTGCAACGCGCGGTACGCGGCGAAACCGTGGTGGCCCCGGCGATGACGCTCAAGCTGGTCAACCTGCTGCAAGGCGGCAATGCGGCAACCACCAAGGCCGATACCCTGAAACTGCTGACGGCCCGCGAGCGCGAGATTCTTCAGCAGTTGTCGCAGGGCCTGTCGAACAAGGCCATTGCAAGGGTGCTCGACATCAGCCACGACACCGTCAAGCTCCACGTCAAACACATCCTGGCCAAGCTCAACCTCACTTCGCGTGTCGAGGCCGCTGTTTTTGCCGTCGAGCAAAAGGCCGCCGGGCAGGGCCGGCGCACGTCGTCATAGTTTTTCCCCGCAGCACCCCAACCAACAGAAAAAGGACAAATCCATGAAGCTCTATTACAGCCCCGGTGCCTGTTCGCTCTCACCCCATATCGCGCTGGCCGAGGGCGGTCTTGCCTACAGCCTGGAAAAGGTCGACCTGAAAACCAAGAAGACCGAAACCGGCGCCGATTTCCTTGCGGTCAACCCCGCTGGCTACGCGCCGGCCCTGGCACTCGACAACGGCGAGGTGCTGACCGAAGGCCCGGCCATCGTGCAGTACATCGCCGACCTGGCGCCGGCCAAAAAGCTCGCACCGCCTGCCGGCAGTTTCGAGCGCGTGCGCCTGCAAGAGGCGCTCAACTTCATTTCCACCGAACTGCACAAATCCTTCAGCCCCTTGTTCAATCCCGCGGCTCCGGAAGAATGGAAGACCGTCGTGCGCGGGCTGATCGGCCGCCGGCTCGACGTCGTCGAACAGAAGCTGGCGGGTCGTGACTACCTGATGGGCGAATTTTCGGTAGCCGACGGCTACCTGTTCACCATCCTTGGCTGGGGCCGTCTGGTCAACGTCGATGTCAAGGAGGGGCGCCCATCGCTGGCCGCTTACATCAAGCGTGTCGCGACACGCCCCGGCGTACAGCAGGCGATGAACGAAGAAGGCCTGCTCAAGTAGCTACCGTCGTTGCTTCGCGCATGGCCTCCAACAAAGCCTCCGGCGGCTGCGCGCCGGAGGCGGCCAGGCGTTTGTTGAAAATGAAGAAGGGCACGCCGCCGATGCCCATGCGCTGCATTTCCTTGGCGGCAGCGCGTACCTCATCGGCATCTTCAGCCGAATCCAGATAGCGCGGCACCGCGTCGCGGTCCATGCCGCATTCGCCGGCCACGGTCGCCAGCACGGCGCGATCGCCGATATGCCGCCCTTCAAGGAACTGCGCGGCGAACAGTCCTTCGATCAATCTGTTCACCGCCGTCCCGTCAGCGCCGACTCTTTGGGCGTAATGGATCAGGCGGTGCGCGTTCAGCGTATTGGCGCGCAGTTCGATCTTCTCGAAGGCAAACTCGATGCCGGCCGTGCGTCCCGCTTCGCTCGCCCGCTGCCAGATCTCGGCCAGCTTCTGCGGGCCGCCGAACTTCTTTTCCAGAAACGGCCGGTAGGGTTCGCCGGACTCTGGCGTATCCGGGTTGAGAAAGAACGGGTGCCAGCGCACCGCCAC
>JAPLQZ010000171.1 GCA_026399415.1 Rhodocyclales bacterium
AAGCCGAACACCTTGGCCGCCAGCGCGCCGCGCAGTTGGCCGCGGACCAGGAACCAGACATAGGGCAGGAAGAAGATCACGCCGATCAGCCGGCCGGACAGGCGGTGCGCCCATTCCCACCAGAAGATGAACTGGAAACCATCAAGTGTCATGTCGTGATTGCGCTTGATGAACTCCGGCGTCTGCTGATACTTGGCGAAGAGTTCGAGCCAGTCGGCATGGGAAAGCGGCGGCAGGGCGCCGATCAACGGCTTCCATTCGACGATGGAAAGCCCGGAGTGGGTCAGGCGCGTGACGCCGCCGACCACCATCGTGGCAAATACCAGGGCGCAGCAGGCGAACAGCCACCATGCCACGGCGCGTTGCGTGTTATTTGTGGTCATTTGCAATCCGTATCCGCAGTCCAGTGGCCCGATTTGCCGCCGGCCTTTTCCAGCCAGTAGGCGAATGTCTTCAATGATCATGCCGCGATCAGCTGCCTTGCACATGTCATAGATGGTTAGGAGGCCAATG
Organism: Rhodocyclales bacterium; assembly: GCA_026399415.1. Lineage (GTDB taxonomy): Bacteria > Pseudomonadota > Gammaproteobacteria > Burkholderiales > Rhodocyclaceae > Sulfuritalea. The sequence continues at coordinate 514 of JAPLQZ010000171.1, forward strand.
GAAACGCCGGTGAGCGCTTCCATTTCGACGCCGGTGCGGCCGACGGTTTCCGCCGTCACCTCGATCGTCACGCGATGGCGCCTGGCGTCAAGCGTGAATTCGGCGGCGACGCGGGTGAGCGCAATCGGATGGCACAGCGGGATCAGGTCGGAGCAGCGTTTGGCTCCCTGGATCGCCGCGATGCGCGCGATGCCCAGCACGTCGCCCTTCTTTGCCGAGCCGCTTTCGATCAGGGCGAAGGTGGCGGGTGCCATGCGGATGTGGCCCTGGGCCCGGGCAACGCGGCTGGTTTCGGCTTTGGCGCCGACGTCGACCATGTGCGCCTTTCCGGTGGCGTCGAAATGAGTCAGTGGCGTGGCGGGTGCCTTAAGGGGTGGCTTCATGAAATATGTTGTCACAACTCGTTTTTGTGAAGCCGCTATCATAGCGGTATGAAACTGCATCCGCTTGCCAGCGCCATGATCCTCGGGTTCGGCGTCCTTTCGGCGCCCCCTCTTGCGGTGGCGGAAGGCCTGCCCGATCTGGGTGAAGCGGCGCAAGCCGAGTTTTCGCCGGCGATGGAACGCCGCATCGGCGAATCGGTGATGCTGGAGATTCGCCGCGACCCTGCTTGGCTGGATGATCCCGAGGTCAACAGTTACCTCAATCGGGTGGGCAACCGGCTGTCCTCGCAGAGCGAGGAGGCACGCCAGGAATTCGAGTTTTTCGCGCTGCGCGATCCCACGTTGAATGCCTTCGCCATGCCCGGCGGCTATATCGGTGTGCATACCGGACTGATTCTCGCGGCGGCATCCGAATCGGAACTGGCCTCGGTGCTGGCGCACGAAATTTCCCACGTCACCCAGCACCACCTGGCGCGCCTGATCAACAAGTCGGGGCAAGGGCAGGTGACCAGCCTTCTGGCGCTGGCGGTGGCGATTCTTGCTGCCCGCAGCAGTCCCGATCTTGCGGTGGGCGCGGCCATGGCCGGGCAGGGCGTGGCGATCCAGAACCAGCTGAATTACTCGCGTGATTTCGAGCGCGAGGCCGATCGCACGGGTCTCGGCGTGCTGGAACGATCCGGCTTCGATATTCGCGGCATGAGCAGTTTCTTCGAGCGCCTGCAGAAGTCCGGACGTCTTTATGAAAACAATGCCCCGGGCTATCTGCGGACCCACCCGTTGACCACCGAACGTTTGGCCGACATGGGCAACCGGATACAGGGGCGGCCCTACAAGCAGGTGCCGGATTCCCTCGAGTTCCAGTTGGTGCGGGCGAAGCTGCGCGCGCAGGACGGTACGTCGCGCGATGCGGTGGTCGAGTTCGAAACCCGGCTCAAGGACCGCAGCTTTGCCGGCAGCGAGGCAGCCATGCGCTACGGTCTGGCGCAGGCCCGTGCGCGCGACGGCAATCTGCCCGCGGCGGAGCGCGAATTGAGCGAGTTGCGTCGGCTGAAGGCGGTATCGCCGATGATCGAAACCTTCGCCGCGCAGTTGCGCTTGAAGCAGGGCGACGCAGCGGGCGCGGTCAGGCTTTTGCGCGCCGCGCAGCCGCGTTATCCGCAGGAACGCGCCATCGCCTACGGCCTGGTCGAATCGCTGCTGGAAGCGCGCTTGCCGGCGGACGCGGTCAAGGTCACCGAAGACGAACTGTTGAGCTACCCGTCGGATGCAAAGATGCATGCCTTGCAGGCGAAGACCTATGCCATGCTCGGCAAACGCCTGCAACAGCATCGCGCGCAGGCTGAAGCCTATGCCCTGTTGGGCCAGGTGCCGGCAGCCGTTGAACAGCTGACCTTGGCGCAAAAAGCCGGCGACGGCAATTTCTACGAACAGTCACAGGTGGATTCGCGGCTGCGCGAGTTGAAGAAGCGCATGGCGGATGAAGCCAAAGAGGCCAAGGAAGCCAAGAAAAAATAGCCTCATGAAACCTGCCAAGCCAGCCGGCCGGACCAGTGTCCGCGCCGATGTTCATACCCCCGCCACGCCGCTCGTGCGCCTCGCCAGCGAGCCCTACTACCATGCCACCGGCGATGAACTCGCCGTATTCGAAGCCGCCGCCAAGAGCTGCCTGCCGGTGATGCTGAAAGGCCCCACCGGTTGCGGCAAGACGCGTTTCGTCGAGCACATGGCCTGGCGGTTGAAGCGGCCGCTGGTGACGGTGGCCTGCCACGATGACCTGACCACTGCCGATCTGGTCGGGCGCTATCTCATCGTCGGTGATGAAACCGTCTGGATGGACGGGCCGCTGGCGGCGGCCGTGCGTGCAGGCGCCATCTGTTATCTCGACGAGATCGTCGAAGCGCGCAAGGACACCACGGTAGTGATCCATCCGCTCACCGATTCGCGTCGCGCGCTGCCGGTCGAAAAGCGCGGCGAATACATCGAGGCGCCGCCGGATTTCATGCTGGTGATTTCCTACAACCCCGGCTACCAGAGCGTGCTGAAGGAGATGAAGCCGAGCACGCGGCAGCGTTTCGTGGCGCTGGATTTCGACTATCCGGAAGCTGAAATCGAAGCGCGCATCGTCGCCCATGAAGGTGGCGTCGATGCCGATACGGCGAAGAAGCTGGTGAAGCTGGGCAGCCTGACACGCAAGCTGAAAGGTGCCGGACTCGACGAAGGCGCCGGTACCCGCCTGCTGGTGCATGCTGCGCAACTGATGGCCGCCGGCATGGCGCCGGCAATCGCCTGCACCGCCGCCATCGCGCGCCCGCTGGCCGACGAGACCGACACGCGCGATGCCTTGGACGATCTAATCCGCGCCGTGTTTTGATCCGGCATGAGCGAACGCAAGCTTTTCGCTCACGAACTCGAAGCGCGGCTCGACGAACTGCTGCTGCTGTCCCTGCGCCAGCGTTCGGCGGAAGAGCCGGCGGCGCGGCTCGAAGCCCTGCCGCGTCAGTTGCAGGAACGCGTGCTGCATTGGGCGGGTGTTGCCGCACAGACCTCGGATGATCTCGGCTGGCTGATCGTTTCGCTCGCCGCAACGCAAGCCGCGAGTCTCGGAGAAAGTTTGGGCGCGGATCTCGACGAGTGGGTGCGCGCCGGGCTCGATGCCTATGATCGCAGCGGTCTGGCCGCCACCCGCAAGGCCCTCAACGAGTTCGCCGCGGCACGCCAGAGCAGCGGGCAGCGCTCCCCGGCCAGCGTTGCCTTCACCGCCGTCGAGGGCCGCCTGTCGCGCTTCCTGCATGCGCTCGATGGCCGGCCGCTCAGGTTGGCCGGCGGCAAGACGGCATGGACCGATAGCGAAACGCTCTGGCTGCCGGAACGACTCGATGTCGCGACCGATGCCGCCGGTAATCGTCGTCTCTTCAAAGCCATGGCGGCGATGCTGTGGGCGCAGACCCGCTTTGGTACCTTCAACGTCGATCCTGAAGCCGAGCTGGCGTTGTGGGCCGACCGCGGGCGCGGGTTGGCCTGGTTCGCGCTTTTTGAAGCCATGCGCCTCGAAGCCTGCATCGCGCTCGAAC
>JAPLQZ010000274.1 GCA_026399415.1 Rhodocyclales bacterium
CGGCCATGAGCAACGGCACCGATGTTTCGCCGCAGACAATTCCGACCAATGCCACGGGTAACCCGCCCAATGTGCTGACCATGGCCAACGGCACCGCCACGGACACCTCGGCAAACCACTGGAAGGATGTCGGCTTGTTTACACGGGTCGATATCGTATCCACCAACGACAGCTATACCCGTGCATCGGGCCGCACCGACTGCACAGCGTCGACCTGTACCTACAACCAGGAAATCCAGAACTTCGCCAACTGGTACACCTATTACCGGACGCGGATGCAGTTGATGAAATCGGCGACCACCGTCGCCTTCAGCCAGCTCGACGACAAGTACCGGGTCGGCTTCGACAACATCTGTCAGGCCACCGGCACGTCGGTCAAGCGCGGCGTGGCACAGTTTGTCGATAGCGGCGGCGAGACGGCCAACCAGCGCAGCCTGTGGTGGACGCAACTGACGGGCGCGACGCCGAGTTGCGCCACGCCGCTGCGCGCCGAGACGGCCAAGATCGGTCGCTATTTCTCCGGCAAGCTGACGGGCAGCACCGATCCGCTGCAGTATTCCTGCGAGCAGAACTTCATGATGCTGGTGACGGACGGCTACTGGAACGAGAACGAGCCCTCGGCCACCAGTGTCATGGGGGCCGATATCGGCAACGTGGACAACAGCGCGACGACCGCGCCGCGGCCCTTCTATGACGGTGCGCAGGCGGCCACCGCCTGTCCCGCCACCGGCAGCGCGCGCGGCGCCACCAACAGTTCCTGCCGCACGCTGGCCGACATTGCCTGGTACTACTACTCCACCGATCTGCGGTCTTCCGCCAACGAAGTGACGGTGACCACGGCGGCGCCCCACGGCCTGAGCGCCGGCCAGACCTATGCAATTACGGGCGTGCTTCCGGCGGCTTACAACGGCAGCTATGTGGTGTTCGTCACGGATACCACCCACTTCGGCTTTTCCGCGGCATCCAGTCCGGGCGCCTATGTTTCCGGCGGAACGGTAAATGGCGTGGCGATCTCGGCCGCCAGTTACGGTTCCGGCCGCTTCAACAATGCCACCAACCCGGCCGGCACCGATGTGTCCACCAACAACGTGTTCGTCTCCACCGACGACGCCAACCAGGCCCAGCACATGAATTTCTATGCCATGGGCCTGGGCATCGACGGCCAGCTGGAATACCGGTCGGACTATGCGACCGCCGGTACGGGCGACTACTACAACATCAAGAACGGCACCGCCAACTGGCCTGCCGTGGCCAACCTGGACCCGACGGGAGTGGACGATCTGTGGCATGCCACGGTCAATGGGCACGGCAAATATTTCAGCGCCCGCAACCTGCCTGCCGTGGTGGCGGGCCTGCGCGAAGCCCTGAACAAGATCGGCGCCCGCGTCGGTTCGGCGGCGGCGGCGGCCACCTCCAACCTGGAACCGGTGGCCGGCGACAACTATGCGTATGTGGCGAGCTATGCCACCCAGGACTGGGTCGGCGATCTGCAGTCGCGCAGCATCGACGTCCTGACCGGCGATGTTTCGGCCGACACCGGGAGCAAATGCGGTTTGTCCGGGACCGGCTGCCAGTGGTCGGCGCAGACCAAGCTCGACGGCATGACCTGGTCCACCCGGCGCATCTACGTTGCGCCGACATCCCTCGCTACCGGCGATCCGCTGCGCGCCTTCGCCTGGGATAATCTCTCGGGGTTGGAGCCGGGCTATTTCAGCCCGTCCAGCCTCAGCCAGTGGGGCGTGTTATCGGTCAGCAATGCGGCGGACATTACGGCCGCAAACCTGGTCAACTTCCTGCGCGGCGAGCGGCGCCTGGAGCAGGATGGCGACACCAGCCACGCCCAGATCTGGCGCCGCCGCGCCCACGTCATGGGCGACATCGTCAACACCCAGCCGATCTTCATGAAGGCGCCGACGAGTTCCTATGTGGATCCCGGCTATGACGCCTTCAAGTCGAGCGGGACGGCTGCGAGCCGGCGCCCGGTAGTCTTCGTTTCCGGTCAGGATGGCATGTTGCATGCCATCAACGCCGATACGGCAGCGGTGACGGTCGGCGGCGTGACAGTGAACCCGGGCGAGGAAATGTGGGCCTACATCCCGACCCAGGTGATGGCGAGCATGAAGCTCCTGGCCGACGTGAACTACGGGTCGACGGATCCGGCCAACGCCAACCATCACCGCTACTTCCTTGACGGGCAGATCACGATAAGCGACGTTAACTTCGGTGGCAGCGATTCCGATTGGCATACCGTCCTGGTCGCCGGACAGGGGGCGGGTGGAACCTCCTACTTCGCCCTCGACGTGACCGATCCGCTGAATCCGACCTACCTGTGGGAGTTCTCCGAGTCGAGGCTGGGTTACACCTACGCCAACGCGACCGTGGCCAAGCTGTCCACCGGCGAATGGGCGGTGTTCTTCAGCTCGGGTTACAACAACGCGGATGGCCTGGGATACCTGTTTGCGGTGAACCCGAAGACCGGGGTACTCCATACCGGCTTCCCGATGAGCAACTCCTCCGGCGGCGTCGGTACGCCCAGCAACCTGGGCAAGATTGGCATCTGGGCGACCGATCCGGCCCTCAACAATACCGCCGAGTTCGTGTACGGCGGCGACATGAACGGCGATCTCTGGCGTTTCGACCTGAACACCTCGGCGGCCGGGCATACGGGGACCGCGGTGTTCAAGCTGGCGCATCTGTCTTCGGGCGGGGTGAGCCAGCCGATCACCACCAAGCCGGAAGTGACGAAGATGACTGACGGCACGCATATCGTTTTTATCGGCACAGGTAAGTATCTGGAGTTGACCGACCTGGCCGCGACCACCGACAAGCAAACCCTCTACGCGATCAAGGATACGCTGGGGGTCGGCAATCTTGGCGGCGGGAGTCAGGCGACGTGGAATCCCCAGACCGACATGCTGCCGACCAACGGGGCCGTCAAGATGTTCATCGAGCGCAAGCTGATCGGCACCAAGGACGACGGCAGTGCCATCACCCAGGTGGTGAACGGCGCCACGCGCCAGGGGCGCATGATCTGTAGCGGTTCCACCGCCACGGTGAGCGCCGCGACCAACACCTGCGCCACCGAGAGCGGCGTGATCGCCATGGATTGGGCTACCTACGGTGGTTGGTACGTCGACCTGCCGGATGCCGGCGAACGGATCAACGTCGATACCAAGCTGGTACGCGGAACCCTGGTATTTGCCGGAAACGTGCCCCTCTCCTCCAGTTGCACGGTGGGCGGAACATCCTGGGTATCGTCGCTGAGCTACTCGACCGGCCTTTCGGTGTCCGGTGCCAGCGGCATCGTCAGCCTGAAGATCGCCGACTCGCTGGTGGTCGGCCTGACTGTGGTCAAGCTGGCAAGTGGCGACTACAAGGCGATCGCGACGAAGTCGAACTACCAGCAGGAAACGCTGGCCGTGCCGGTTTCGACGAGCACCACGAGCGGCGGCAACGCTGCGTTCGGCGGCAAGCGCGGCCTGTGGAGGGAGTTCGAGGCCTATTGATGCTGGCGCCGAGCCACTGGAGCCATAGCGAATGGAAGCATGACGACGAGAAGCGGTTCCATCTCACGCTGGGCCTTTCCGTCCTGCTTCACGCCGCACTGCTGCTGGCCTGGAAGCTGCCGCCGCAGGTCTGGAAGGCGGCGGATCACGCCGTCCTGACGGTGGTTCTGCGCGGCGCGGCGCCGCTGGCGCAGAGCAGCCCCGCGACCGCCGAGCATCAGCCGGACGTGGCCCTGCTGGTGCAGAAAGATCCGGCTCCCGCGACTTTCTCGGTGCCGCCCAAAGCGCTTGTGCCGGGGGCCGTGGTGCCGCCCGCGGCACGTCAGCCGATGCTGGTGGCAAGCCCGGCGCGCATGGCGGTGCAGCCGACCCCGGGCCGGTTGTCGACCTCGGACCCCGCTGCGGTGGGTGTTACGGCGATGCTGGTGATCGACGCCGACGGCCGGCTAGGCCAGATCTTTTGGGACAAGCTGCCGGCGCTGACCGACGAGCAGTTGCGTCGTGTTGAAACGGTGATGCGCCAGAAGACCTACGCCGCCGGGCGGACCTTCAATGAACTGGTCGACGTACTCGGCATTTTGAAGTTGCCGCCGGCACGGCCGGAAGAAAGTTTTGCGCCGCAGCTTCCTCCGGCAGGAGAGTGACGCGCCCGAATCGCCGTGCCGTCAGCGCCGACTCTTGAGGGAACAACAAACCGTGAGTGTTCTTGGAGAAATGGGAGGCCCTTTTCCCCATCGCGCTATTTATATTCGTTCGCCTGATTTTTTCGTCTGCTCGATCGGCCTGTTCGTTACACTGCGCATACTGCCGGTTTAGTGGAGGGCGTCATGGGAAAAGCGTTGTTTATTCGTGCGGAGTGGGACGAGGAGGCCGAGGTCTGGGTTGCCACCAGCGATGATGTTCCCGGACTGGTTGCCGAAGCCGATACCGCGGAGGCTTTGCTCGCCAAGTTGCGTACCTTGATACCCGAATTGCTGGAGGCCAACGGTTATCCCGATGCGGGCGACGTGCCGTTTGAGTTGTTCTCCAGGCGTTTTGATGTGGCGCATCGGCAAACGGCCTGATGGAAAGTTTCACCGCGCAGTTGAAGGCTGTTCTGCTCGAGGCCGGCATCGCCGTGCCGCCAGCGCCGACTTTCTGTTGGTTTGCCCCGGTTCTTGTGGTTTTTCGCGCGCCCACCGTACGCGCGTGAGAACGGGCTAGAATAATCCGATCATGAACAGGCTCGATTCCCTACGGCAAACCGGCGCCATTCGCCTGGATGTTGAAGAAGCAACTGCGCTGGAAGCCGCGCTGCAAGGCGTCCCGGGCGAAGCGTGGCTGTTCGGCTCGCGGGTCGATCCGCGGCGACGCGGCGGTGACGTCGATGTGTTGCTGCTGACCGATCAGCCGGGCTTCGAAACCTCGCAAGCTGTCGCCACGCGATTCTTTGCCCGCTGTGAGGAACGCATTGACGTCATCGTGTTCAACCCAGCCCGGTTGAACGATGAACAGCAGGCATTCTTGCAGCATATCAAGCGGGTAAGGCTGGCCTGAAATGGAGCCTCTGCTTCTTGCGGCGCGTAATCGACTCGATGCGGCCCTTGAAATATTCCTGGCTTCGGTGGCGGATTACCCTGGATTTGATCCGGGCAAGCGTCTCACACCGAAGCAAAGCGAACCGCTGGACGCGCTATCCGACAGATATCTTCGCGCGTTTGAATCCGCGCTGCGCTTCTTCCGCACATGGGAACAAGTACGTGAAGCCGCTCCCTCGGAGAGTTTCCGTGACCTGCTGCTGCGTATGGAAAAACTCGGTTTCATCTCCGAAACGGGCGTCTGGCTGACGCTGCGCGATGTGCGCAACCGTATCGCGCACGAATACCTTCCAGATGAATTGGCCAAAATTTACGCTTCGCTGGTCGGACCTGCGGCGACCGAGTTTCGTCGATTGCGCGACCGCGCCAGTGACGTGGCATGAACGGAAATTCGAGCCTGGCCCCTTTTTCCTGTTTTCCTGCTCCTTTTTCCTGCTTTCTCCTGCTTCGGCAGGCGAACGCTAGAACTCGATAAAAGTGCCGACCACCCGCTCGACTCGCCCGAGACTGCCAATGGCGCCGCCTTCGGTTGCGGTGGATGTGACGAGAAAAATATACCGTGCCGTGCCGCCTTCGTCGTGAGTCGTCACGCTGCAGGCGACCGTGACGCTAAAACTGTCAATCGTCAGCACGGTGGATGCGGCGGGGCATGTAGTTGCAGGCGCCTTCAGGTTGAACGCTGCCCATTCGATCCCGGCGCGCGCCGCACGGTAGGCCCTCGAACCTTGCACGTCTTGCGCCGAGGTAATGTTCTGCGTGGTCGACAGCGAGACCATGAAGGCGCCCAGCAAGGCGAGTATCACCAGCAGAAAGATGGCGGTGGGCAGGCTGAAGCCGCGATCGGATTTCATGGTGTGTTATCCACGTGCACCTGATGGTAGAGATTCACGGATTCGCCCGACTCGGTGAGGGTAAGCGAAATCGAAACGATGCCAAAGCGTCCGCCGCCGCTGCCACTACCCGGCGGCTCGTACTTGATGCTGCAGGCGCTTACGTGGCTGGCGAGGGTGGCTGCGGTAGCGCCGCTGGTCATGGCCGCACATGTGGCGGGTTGCGACCAAGCCAAGGTGCGGGCCGTAATGTCCCGCGAATAGCGA
>JAPLQZ010000239.1 GCA_026399415.1 Rhodocyclales bacterium
CACCTCAACCATCTGGCAGCCCACGATTTTGCGCGCATCAAGAAATCCCTCGGCTGCGGCGACGACGAACTGCGTGCGGCGCAGACCCTGATCCACTCGCTGAATCCCCGCCCCGGCGCGCAGTACGCGCCGATCGAGACACGCTATGTGATACCGGACGTGGCAGTGAAAAAGCTGCACGGGCAATGGGTCGTCAGCCTTAACCGGGAAGCCATGCCGCGCCTGCGCATCAACCGGCTCTACGCCGACATCCTGAACCGTCACCGTGGCGGCAACGGCTCGTCGGCCGGGCTTGCCAGCCAGTTGCAGGAAGCCAAGTGGCTGATCAAGAACGTACAGCAGCGCTTCGACACCATCCTGCGCGTGTCGCAGGCCATCGTCGACCGCCAGCGGGCATTTTTCGACCACGGCGAGGTGGCGATGCGGCCATTGACCCTGCGCGAGATCGCGGAAACGGTCAAGCTTCACGAATCGACGATTTCGCGCGTGACGACACAGAAATACCTGGCGAGTCCACGCGGCATCTACGAACTCAAATATTTTTTTGGCAGCCACGTCGCCACCGATACCGGCGGCGCGGCTTCTTCAACCGCGATTCGGGCGCTGATCAAGCAATTGGTCGGCGCCGAGATCGGCAAAAAGCCGCTCTCGGACGCCCGTCTTGCGGAAATTCTCGGCGAGCAGGGCATCGTCGTGGCACGTCGCACGGTAGCGAAGTACCGCGAACTGCTCGGCATACCGCCGGTCAACCTCAGGAAAGTTCTCTGAGAAAACACTTCTGACAAGGAGACATCATGAACCTCAACATCACCGGACACCACATCGAAGTTACCCCGGCCATTCGTGACTATGTCACGGACAAACTCGATCGAGTGCTGCGGCACTTCGATCAGGTGACCAGTTCGCACGTCATCCTGTCGGTTGAAAAACTCCAGCAGAAGGCTGAAGTGACGCTGCACGTCAAGGGCAAGGACATCTTCGCCGACGCCATCGATGCCGATCTCTACGCCGCCATCGACCTGGTGGCCGACAAACTCGATCGGCAGGTGGTCAAACACAAGGAAAAGGTCTCCAACCACAACCACGACAAGCGGCCGCAGGTCGAATAGGCCCACACAAGTTCGGGCCGGGAGGCAGCGGCAGCAGCGTGGTATATCTCCTTGCGCTTGCGCCGAAGACGGTGCTTTGCACACCCGGGACGCCGCTTCGCGGGCAGGTGTCCCCCGGATAGCGTTATACTGCGCGCCGCCGCAACCTACGCTTATTTGCCGCTCATTTGCAGAATCGCTTCCACCATGAATCAGATCGCCAGCCTGCTGCCACTCGACAACGTGGTGGCCAATCTCGACGCCAGCAGCAAGAAGCGCGTATTCGAGCAGGCCGGCATTCTTTTCGAAAATCATCAAAGCGTCGGTCGCAGCACGGTCTACGATGCTTTGTTCGCGCGCGAAAAGCTGGGGTCCACCGGCCTCGGCCAGGGCATCGCGATTCCCCACGGGCGCATCAAGGGTCTCAAGACACCGGTCGGCGCGTTTGTCCGTCTCGAGTCACCCGTGCAGTTCGATGCACCCGACGGCAAGCTGGTCGGACTGGTTTTCGTGCTGCTGGTGCCTGAAGCCGCCAACGAGCATCATCTGCAATTGCTCTCCGAGCTGGCGCAGATGTTCTCCGACAAGGGCTTTCGCGAACAGCTCGCCACCGCGCCGGATGCAGCAGCACTACATGGCCTCTTCGCCAATTGGCACGCGAACTAGTCGTTTCCCAACTGTTTGAACGCAACCGCGAGCGGCTTCAGCTCTCGTGGGTCAGCGGCGCCATGACGCGGGCGATCTGCACCACGTCCGCAAGGGGTGCGAGGCTTCGGGTACGCCGCTGCTGCAAACGCCGCTGTCGTCGGCGTTTGTGATCGACACCCTGCGCGCTTTCGTTTCGCGGCAACTGGCCGAAACCGCAACGCTGCACGGCGTCTTCATGGATGTGTTGGGCATGGGCGTGCTGATTACCGGAGACTCCGGCGTCGGCAAGAGCGAGCTCGGCCTCGAACTGATTTCGCGCGGGCACGGACTGGTCGCCGATGACGTGGTCGATGTGTCGCGCATTGGCTCCGACACGCTGGAAGGGCGCTGCCCGGAACTGCTCAAGGACTTCCTCGAAGTACGCGGCCTCGGTCTGCTCAACATCCGCGCCGTATTCGGCGAAACCGCCTGCCGGCGCAAAATGCGCCTCAAACTCATCGTCCATCTGCAAAAGCCGACTCCCGGCGTACCGGAAGCC
>JAPLQZ010000244.1 GCA_026399415.1 Rhodocyclales bacterium
GGAGCGGGCTCGTGGCCATCGAGCATTTCAGTGATGCGGCGGACAAGATTGCCGATTACCGCCGGTTGGTCAAATGCGGCGTACTTGGCGGCGAAGGCCTGGGCGTTGGCGCGCCAGGAGGGATTGTCGATCAAATCGGCGAGCACCGTGCGCAGGTCGCCCGGCGGTTGCTCGGGATTCACCAGTCGTCCCGCGCCCATTTCCTCGACACGGCGCGCGAGCATGAACTGTTCAAGATGCCATGGCAGCATCAGCAAGGGTTTGCCGGCGAGAAGGAATGCCGTGGTGGTGGCTAGACTGGAATAGGTGATGCCGATGTCGGCTTCCTGCGTCATTTGCTCCATGTCGGCGGGTTGATCAAGAAAGCGCAGATGCGGTGCGGCAAAACGCGTCTGCAATGCCGGGTTCATGCCGGGAAAATAGATGGCGGTCGGCTGGCCAAGTGCATGGAGCGCAGCAAGCAGCGCTTCGTGATGAATGCATTCCGTGCGCAGGTAGGCGAACAGGCGTTTGCCGCTGGCGGCAGGCCACTCGACCGACTGGCCTGCACCAGCGCTGGGCACACTGCCCCAGTAACGAGCGGGTCCGCGGTCAGCATAGTGGTCAAGTTCAGGGAAGGTCACCAAGGCTTCCTCGGCCACATCGAACAGATCGGCCAGATGCTGAAGCGGCGCGGAGTGGTAGCGGGCCAGCACCGTATTGACTGCAAACAATGCAGTGCGGTCCAGTTCGTTGATGGCTTGTTCAGGTACCGGTGCCCACGGTCGCATGTTCGGCAAGGGGCTGCGCCGTGGCGGGGCGGTAAAGCCATTGGAGAAAAGCATGACCGGGATGTCCAGGGTGCGCGCGGCGAGCAGCGCTGTCGGTGCGTGGTCGGCCAGTACCAGCCGGGCGCCGGTGAGTCGCATTGCTTCGCGCCAGCCACCGACCAGACCGAACAGGGCGCGCGGATCGGTGTAGCCGAAGCGCAGCAGGATATCGGCATAAGTCAGCGGCGGCCCCTGCCGGGTGGTTTCAGGTACGGTTGGCGCGGCAAGCCAGGTGAAGCCTTCTCTGGCCAGGAAATCGCCGGCCACCGTCGGTTGTGTCACCATCCAATGCACGTCTTGGCCTTGGTCACGCAACTGCCGCGCCAGCGGCAAGAACACGCCCATGTGACCTAGCCCCGCGCCGAATTCCCAGGCATACAGAATCGACGCCATTACACGAGCCTGCCGTTACGCATGCGCTTGCCCAGAGTCGCCAGCGCGCCCATGCCCGGTCCGCCGTGGGCGTGGGCGATCGCGCAGGCCAGTGCATCGGCGGCGTCCGCGCCCGGCGCGCCGGGCAACTTGAGCAGGCGGGTGACCATGGCCTGCACCTGCTCCTTCGCCGCCTTGCCGTGGCCGACTACGGCCTGCTTGACTTGCAGTGCGGTGTATTCGGCCACCGGCAGGTCGGCCGTCACCAGCGCGGCGATTGCCGCTCCGCGCGCCTGGCCGAGCAGCAGCGTGGATTGCGGA
>JAPLQZ010000285.1 GCA_026399415.1 Rhodocyclales bacterium
ACCGCGCCGGATGCAGCAGCACTACATGGCCTCTTCGCCAATTGGCACGCGAACTAGTCGTTTCCCAACTGTTTGAACGCAACCGCGAGCGGCTTCAGCTCTCGTGGGTCAGCGGCGCCATGACGCGGGCGATCTGCACCAGCGAACATGTAGTGTCCGCTGCCGACCTGATCGGCCACCTCAATTTGATGCATCCCGAGCGCGTGCAGGTCATTGGCACACCGGAAGTCGTCTGGTCGGCCCGACACGAGGCGGAAAAAGTGGCGCATCACATGGAGGAGATCTACAACGCCCGCCCGCCCGCCATCATCGTCGCCGACGGCTGCGCCATCGACGAAAATGTCCGCAAAGGGTGTGAAGCCTCGGGTACGCCTCTGCTGCAAACGCCGCTGTCCTCGGCGTTTGTCATCGACACCCTGCGCGCTTTCGTTTCGCGACAACTCGCCGAAACCGCAACGCTGCACGGCGTCTTCATGGATGTGCTGGGCATGGGCGTGCTGATTACCGGAGACTCCGGCGTGGGCAAGAGCGAGCTCGGCCTCGAACTGATTTCGCGCGGACACGGGCTGGTCGCCGATGACGTGGTCGACGTATCGCGCATTGGCTCCGACACACTGGAAGGGCGCTGCCCGGAGCTGCTCAAGGACTTCCTCGAAGTACGCGGCCTCGGTCTGCTCAACATCCGCGCCGTATTCGGCGAAACCGCCTGCCGGCGCAAAATGCGCCTCAAACTCATCGTCCATCTGCAAAAGCCGACTCCCGGCGTACCGGAAGCCCCGGCCGCAACCTTGCGGTGCTGCTGGAAGCCGCCGTGCGCGCCACGGTGCTGAAGCTGCGCGGCATCGACAGCATGCAGGAGTTCGTCGACCGTCAGGAAGCGGCGCTCCGTGCCGACAATGGCGGCGACCCGGTCAACTAACGCGGCCGCAGGGCGTTATGCAGGCGCGACTCAGAATTCCATTTTTTCCGCCACACCACACACTTAGGAGATTCACGATGCGCAAACTCATTACCGTTGCCCTGTCCGCCCTGTTCGCTGCCAACGTAGCACTCGCCGCAGCGGAAAAGGCCGCTGCTGCCCCGGCCGCACCTGCCGCCGCTGCTCCGGCGAAAGCGGCACCCGCCCCGGCCAAGGCCGCTGAACCGGCGAAGGCAGCCGAAGCCGCTAAGCCTGCCGCCGCTGCGAGCGACTGCGAAGCCAAGGCCGTAAGCAAGGATGGCAAGCCCCTGCACGGCGCGGCCAAAGCCGCCTCGATGAAGAAGTGCGAGGGAGCCGGCAAGCCTGCCGACGCTGCCAAACCCGCCGCCAAGCCGTCGGGTTGTGCCGACAAGGCCGTCAGCAAGGAAGGCAAGCCGCTCGCCGGCGCCGCCAAGGCAGCCTTCATGAAGAAGTGCGAAGCAGACGCCAAAGCCGCCAAGTAAGCTCGCTGAGACCCCATAGGAAGCCGGCTCCCACAAGGGGTCGGCTTTTTTGCTTGCAACTACCACGCCCTATGCAACGGGTTGCATTGCAACTCGTTGCATAGTATTCTTTGCCGCATGGCCCTTGACCATGCTCTGCTGGTTTCCCTGCTCGAAAAACCCAGTTCCGGTTACGAGCTGGCGCGTCGGTTCGACCGATCGATCGGCTACTTCTGGCACGCCACCCACCAGCAGATCTACCGCGTGCTTTCACGCATGGAGGCCGAGGGCTGGATAAGCGCCAAAGTGCAAGCCGGCGAGACCGCCCCCGACCGCAAGGTGTTTTCGGTCACCGCGAAGGGTCGCGTCGAGCTGTCGCGCTGGATTGCGGAGCCTGTCGAGCCGGAAGGCACCCGCGACGCCCTGATGGTCAAGCTGCGCGGTGCCGCCTTTGGTGACTCGCAAGGCCTCATCGCGGAACTCGAACACCATCGCGCGGCCCATGCCAACCGCCTGACCGCCTACCGGGTGATCGAGGCACGCGATTTCGCCGGCGCGCGAAGCGCTAGTCCCGGCGGGCAAGGCCCCGGCGCACTGGACCCCCAGCGCGCCTTGCAGTACATGGTCCTGAAAAGCGGCTTGCGCTTTGAACAGGGCTGGCTGGAGTGGTGCGAGGAGGCGCTGGGCCTGCTGCGCAACATCAAACAAGCCAAACGAAAGAGGACAACACCATGAGCAACGCCTACCCGCACCTGCTGGCCCCGCTGGACCTGGGCTTCACCGTACTCAAGAACCGCGTCCTGATGGGCTCGATGCATACCGGCCTCGAAGACATCGGCAACAGCCATGACCGCATGGCGGCCTTCTACGCCGCACGGGCCAGGGGCGGTGTCGGCCTCATCGTCACCGGCGGCTTCGCCCCCAACCAGGACAGCATCGTCATGCAGGGAGCATCAATCCTCGACAACGAGGTCGAAGCCGCCAAGCACCGCGTCATCACCGACGCGGTACATGCCAACGGCGGCAAGATCTGCGTGCAGATCCTGCACACCGGCCGCTACGCCTACACCAAGCGCCCCGTGGCCCCGTCGGCACTCAAGGCGCCGATCAATCCGTCGACACCGCATGCGCTGACCGAAGAAGAAATTCTGCAAACCATCGCCGACTATGCGCAGTGCGCGGCGATGTGCCAGTTCGCCAACTACGACGGCGTCGAGATCATGGGCTCGGAGGGCTACCTGATCAACGAATTCCTCGCGCCGCAGACCAACCACCGCGATGACCGCTGGGGCGGCAGCCTGGAAAACCGCATGCGCTTCGGCCTCGAAGTCATCCGTGCCGTGCGGGCGCGCGTCGGCACCCATTTCATCATCATCTTCCGCCTCTCGATGCTCGACCTGGTCGAAGGCGGCAGCACCTGGGACGAGGTCGTGGCGATGGCCAAGGAAGTCGAAAAGGCCGGCGCCACGATCATCAACACCGGCGTCGGCTGGCACGAAGCGCGCATCCCGACCATCATGACCAGCGTGCCGCGTGCCGCCTACACCTGGGTCACGCGGCGCATGATGGGGCAGGTCAAGATTCCGCTGATCACCACCAATCGCATCAATGATCCGCAGGTCGCCGAGGATGTCATCGCCCGCGGCGATGCCGACATGGTGTCGATGGCACGTCCCTTCCTCGCCGATGCCGAATTCGTGAACAAGGCTGCCGCCGGCCGCGCCGATGCGATCAATACCTGCATCGCCTGCAACCAGGCCTGCCTCGACCACATCTTCTCGCGGCAGCTGTGTTCCTGCCTGGTCAATCCCTTCGCCTGCCACGAACTCGATGTGACCGTCGAGCCGACAGCAACGCCCAAACGCGTCGCCGTAGTCGGCGCCGGTCCCGCCGGACTCGCCGCCGCCACGCAACTGGCCGAGCGCGGCCACCGCGTCAGCCTGTTCGATTCCGCCGCCGAAATCGGCGGTCAGTTCAATCTGGCGCGGCGCATTCCGGGCAAGGAAGAATTCGCCGAGACGCTGCGCTACTTCGGCACGCGGCTGAAGGAATTGAAGGTCGACGTGCAGCTGAATCGCCGTGCCGCCAGCGCCGACTTTCAGGGTTACGACCACGTCGTCGTCGCCACCGGTATCGTGCCACGCACGCCGGCCATTCCGGGCATCGAACACGCCAAGGTCACCAGCTACATCGACCTCATCGAAGGCCGCAAGCAGGCCGGCAAGAAAGTCGCGGTCATCGGCGCCGGCGGTATCGGCTTCGATGTCGCCGAACTGCTGACCAACGCCGAAGCCCACGGCGATTCGATCGATACCTACCGCAAGGAATGGGGCATCGATCCCGACTACCAGGACAAGCGCGGCGGCCTGACTGAACCGCAAATGCCGGCCACGCCGCGCGAAGTCTGGCTGCTGCAGCGCAAAGCCACCAAGGTCGGCGACGGCCTGGCCAAGACCACCGGCTGGGCGCGCCGCCTGCTGCTGCAAAAGCGCGGCGTGCATCTGCAGGGCGGTTGCGAGTACCTGAAGATCGATGACGCCGGCCTGCACATTGCGATCGACGGCAAGCCGCAGCTGCTCGACGTCGATACCATCGTCATCTGCGCCGGTCAGGAGCCACGCCGCGAACTGGTCGCCGGACTTACCGCCGCCGGCATCGAGCACACGCTGGTCGGCGGCGCCGATGTGGCGGTCGAACTCGATGCCAAGCGGGCAATCTGGCAGGCGACGGAATTCGCCGTCGAGTACTAACTCACGACCTTGCCGGAAAAACTGGCAGGCACTTGGCAAACCGCCCCGAAGGCTGGACTACGTCCTCGAATGGGTCATCGGGCTACCCGGATGCCATAAATCCTGGCACGCCTGGAGCGCACCCCAGGGAGTGACGAATTTCCCGTCTGACGATTGCTCTGCCAACCAAAGACAGATGACTGCCAACGCCACCGAGATACCACCGACCAGCGTTCCAGCCAGGTTGTGACTTTCATTAAGGATGGCGGCCAACCCAAACACGAGACCCAGCATCCCGACTACAAGGTTAATGACACTGAAGGCAGTTTTCATAAGATCCCCCGCTATTCAAGGCACAAGTTGAAAACCAACCGGAGCGGAAGGATTTGCCACAAAGCTGTCGATCCTCGACGCCCCGCGATACTGAAGGCGCACTGATGGCCGTTCGGCACACCTCAAGCCAACTCGGATGAACTCTTTCAACACCCGTTGCTGGCTTGCATCCCGAATGCGGATTTCTTATCGATTGGTACATCTATAGCCCATGGTTTCGGATAGGCAAGGTCAAGTTCATATCTTCTGCTGGTTCTCTCCCTGAGGAGACGACAGGGGTCTATTCCGGCTACGGCAGCAAAGTTGTTGCCGCTTCTTGGCGAAAACCGGTCTATCGCTCAAGCCAGGAATTCAGCCCACGCCCCCGGTGCACGCACCGACAGCGGTTCGTAACCCGGCAGTGCAATCAGGCGCTGGCGAAAGGTGTTGCCTTGCAGGCGCGCAAGGAACGCCTTTCCCTCCGGACTGCCGGCGGTGGCCGACCGCATGACAAAGCCGTAGCGTTCCCACACCAGCGGCACAAAACCGAGGTCGTAGCGCGCCGCCGCCGCCTCGATGCCGAAGCCGACATCGGCCTGTCCGCCGGCGATGGTGGCGGCGATGGCCTCGTGGGTGAATTCCTCGTGGGCATAGCCGTCGATGCTCTCCGGCCGCAAGCCGTTGGCCGCCAGCAACTGGTCGATCAGGCTGCGCGTGCCTGATCCACGCTGCCGGTTCACCATGCGCAGGCCTCGTTTGGACGCGTCGGCCAGCGTTTGCAGCCGGTACGGATTACCGCGCGCCACGATCAGGCCCTGGCAGCGGCGCATCAGCGGCAGGCAGACATGCAGCGACGGCTTCAGCCAGCGCCCGAGCCAGCTCGTGAGTTGTTCCGCGGTCCAGCTTTCCGGTACATGAAAACCGGCAATATCGCACTCGTCGCGCCCCAGGCTCGCCAGTGCCTCCTCGCTGCCGCGCCAATACAAATCGAAACTGATGCGGCGGCCATGTTCGACCCAATCGGCCAGCGCCAGATCATGGCTCGCTGCCAGCCGCAAGCGTTCCGGAACCGCACGCACCATCGGCGCCATCAAGTCCTCCAGACGGCGTTGCCACGGCGCATGCACGGCATCCAGCGCCAATCGCGCAGCCGCATCGAGTTGCACCAGGGACGCGCCGAATTCCGTCAGGCGGGTACCGCGTCCGCGCTCCATGATCACCAGCGCCGCACCCAGCGCCTGCTCGCAGTCGCGCAACAAGCCCCACGCCGAACGATAGGACATACCGGCCTGCCGCGCCGCATTGCCCAAGGCGCCCGCCCCCGCCAGGGCAGTGAGCAAGGCGAGCAACCGGCTGGTATCGACATCGCCCAGCAACGGCCCGAAATCCCACGCCCAGCGCAGGCGGGGTAGCGATGCATTCTGTTGACGCGGTCTTGTTGCAGCAGCTGACATATTCGGTCCTTTGTTTGCATAGCTTACCCTTCCAAGCCCATATGTAGCACGCTGCATAGCTAATTCCATCTCCACACCATTCATGCACGAATTCAACGAACCCCTGGTCACCGCCTGGCAGCTTGTCGCCGGAGCCGATGCGCACCTCGCCGGCATCGTCTTCCTCAGCCTGAGTATCAGCCTGACCGCGACGCTGATCGCCTGCGTGTTGGGCATGCCGATCGGCGCCTTGCTGGCGGTCGGCCGCTTTCCGGGACGGCGCGTGCTGATCGTGCTGTTCAACGGCCTCATGGGTTTGCCGCCGGTAGTGGTCGGCCTGCTGGTGTATCTGCTGCTGTCGCGCGCCGGGCCCCTGGGTCAATTCGGCCTGCTGTTCTCGCCGACTGCCATGGTGATTGCACAAGCCGTACTGGTGACACCGATCGTGGCGGCGCTGACTCGACAGGTGATTGCCGATGAATGGAAGGAGTACCGCGAGCAATTGCGTTCGCTCGGCGCCAGCCGCAGTCGCGCCGCCGCCACCCTGCTCTGGGACGGCCGCTTTTCGCTGTCCACGGCGGCGCTGGCCGGCTTCGGCCGGGCGATCGCCGAAGTCGGTGCGGTGATGATCGTCGGCGGCAACATCGACGGCGTGACGCGCGTCATGACCACCACCATCGCGCTGGAAACCAGCAAGGGCGACCTGCCGCTGGCCTTGGCGCTGGGTGCCATCCTGATCGCGGTGGTGCTGTCGATCAATGCGGCGGCCTATGCGCTGCGCGGCTGGGCGGAAAGGCACTGGGGATGAGGGCGGGGTTTCGCGGAGCACTGCTCCGCGCCGACCGAACCGGCCGGCTGTGCAAAGCCGGCCGTGGGACGGAAAATGTTGAAAGGGCCGCTGCATGAGCGCCTGGCTTGCCGTCGAAGGCCTCGGCCTGACCGAGGGCGGAACGCGGATTATCGACGACGTGTCGCTGCACCTTGCCGCGCAACGCACCGTCGTCCTCGGCCCCAACGGCGCCGGGAAAAGCACGCTGCTGCGCCTGATTCATGGCCTGCTACATCCCAGCGTCGGCGAGTTGCACTGGCCGCAGGCGCTGACCCAGGCCATGGTTTTCCAGAGGCCGGTGATGCTGCGCACCACGGCACTGGCCAACGTGATCTACGGCCTCAAGCTCAAGTGCTACACGGCGACCGAATGCGACCGACGCGCGCGGCAGGCGCTGGCACGCGTTGGCCTCGAAGCACTGGCGAAACGTCCGGCACGGCTGCTCTCGGGGGGCGAGCAGCAGCGCGTGGCGCTGGCGCGGGCCTGGGCGCTTGAACCCGAATTGCTGATTCTCGACGAACCGACGGCGAGCCTCGATCCGGCAAGCAGCCGCGAGGTGGAACGCATCATCGGCGACATCGCCGCCGCCGGGGCGCGCATCCTGATGACCACCCACAACCTCGGCCAGGCGCGGCGACTGGCGCAGGAAATCGTCTTCATCGATAGCGGTCGCATCGCCGAACAGGCCCCAGTTGCCGAATTCTTCCATGCACCGCGGACTGACGCGGCCAAACGCTTTCTGGAGGACGAAACACCATGAAACCAGGACATCGATTCATCGCCGCAGTCGGCGCCGCAGCATTGCTGATCACGACGGCAGTACAGGGCGAGGACCGCTTCATCACCGTTTCGTCGACCACCTCGACCGAGCAGTCGGGCCTCTTCGGCCATCTGCTGCCGATCTTTGAAAAGACCAGCGGCATCAAGGTGCGCGTCGTCGCCATGGGCACCGGCCAGGCGCTCGACATGGCGCGCCGCGGCGATGCCGATGTCGTTTTCGTGCACGACAAACCGGCCGAAGAGAAATTCGTTGCCGAAGGCTTCGGCCTCAAGCGTCAGGAAGTCATGTACAACGACTTCATCGTCATCGGCCCCAAGGCTGACCCGGCCAAGGCGGCGGGCAAGGACATCCTCGAAGGGCTGCGCCGCATCGAGGCCGCCAAGGCGCCCTTCGTCTCGCGCGGCGACAAGAGCGGCACGCACGCCGCCGAGCTGCGCTACTGGAAGGCCGCCGGCATTGATCTCGATGCGAAGAAAGGCCTCTGGTACCGCGATACCGGTTCTGGCATGGGCCCGGCGCTCAACACCGCCGCCTCGATGAACGCCTACCTCCTCGCCGACCGCGGCACCTGGCTGTCGTTCAAGAATCGCGGCGATCTGGGCATCATCGTCGAGGGCGACACGCGGCTGTTCAACCAGTACGGCGTCATTCTGGTCAATCCGGTCAGACACCCGCACGTCAAGCAAGCCGACGGCCAGAAGTTCATCGACTGGGTGGTGTCCGATGCCGGCCAGAAGGCGATTGCCGACTACAAGATCGGTGGCGAACAGTTGTTCTTTCCCAACGCCAAGCGCTGACAGGGCAATTGCATTTGGACTCAGGGAGCCAATCCGAGCAATGAAGCCCGATAGTCTGGAATTCGGTCGGCGGTTTTGCGGCGGCTACGCAGGCTTCGCTTTGGGTATCGGTGATCCTGGCGCAG
>JAPLQZ010000156.1 GCA_026399415.1 Rhodocyclales bacterium
TGCCGGAGTCGCGGCCGACGAAATCGCCGACCCCCGGCCGTGGGCGGAACTGCTGCGGCAGTGGTCGACCTTCCATCCGGAATTTGCCTATCTGCCGCGCAAGTTCAAGGTGGCGATAAGCGGCTCCAGAGAGGATCGCACGGCACTCCTGGTACATGACCTCGGCCTGCAACTGGTAAGGAACGGCGGTGGCGAGCTCGGCTTTGCGGTGCACGCCGGGGGAGGCCTTGGCCGCACTCCACTACTGGCGCAAAAGCTGGTCGATTTTCTGCCCTGGCAACATCTCTTGACCTATTGCGAAGCGCTGCTGCGGGTGTACAACCGTTTCGGCCGCCGCGACAACATCTACAAGGCGCGCATCAAGATTCTGGTCAAAGCCATTGGCAGCGAAGAGTTCGCGCGCCAGGTGGAAGCGGAATGGGCACATCTGAAGGATGGTCCTTCGACGCTCACAGAGGCCGAAGTAGATCGCGTCGCCGCACAGTTTGCCGCGCCCAACTACGAGAATCTTGCCAGCGAGGATCTCTGCCACATTGCCTTCCAGCGCGAAGACAAAGCCTACGCACGCTGGGTGGAACGCAACGTGCACCCGCACCGGGTTCCCGGCTATGCCGCTGTCACTCTGTCGCTGAAAAAACCTGGGGCATCTCCCGGCGACGCCACTTCGGCGCAAATGGAAGAAGCGGCAGAACTCGCCGAGCGCTTCAGCTTCGGTGAAATTCGCGTTTCCCATGAACAGAATCTGATTCTCGCCGACGTCCCGCAGCGTGATCTATACACGATCTGGCAGCGCGCCAAGGCCACCGGACTGGCGAGCCCGACGGTGGGCCTGCTGGCCGACCTGATCTGCTGCCCCGGCGGTGATTTCTGCTCGCTGGCCAATGCCAAGTCCCTGCCGATTGCCGAGGCTGTCCTCGATCGCTTCGCCGATCTCGACTACCTGCATGACGTTGGCGAGATCGAGCTCAATATCTCCGGTTGCGTAAACTCCTGCGGCCACCATTATCTGGGTGCGATCGGCATTCTCGGCGTCGACAAGCACGGCGAGGAGTGGTACCAGATCACCATGGGTGGCGCCCAAGGCAACGCAGCGGTCATTGGCGAAACCCTTGGTCCTTCCTTCGCCGCGGCAGACGTGCCGGATGTCATCGAGCAGCTGATCGAAACCTATCTTGTTTGCCGCCATGTCGATGAGAGCTTCAGTGACACCGTACGCCGTATCGGACTGGAACCCTTCCGTGCTTCGGTCTATTCCAACACCACCTCGCAAAGGAAAACTGCAAATGCGTAACTTGCAAACCCATCGACTCATCAAGGAACGTCTTCTGCAGGAGGACGTATGGAAAGTCGTCACCCTGATCGACGGCCAGCCCGAACTTGACGTGTGCCTGCCGGTCGGCCCGCTGTTGGTGCCGATCTCGGTCTGGAAGGCGAAGAAGGACTGCCTGATCCATCGTGAATACGAGCATGGCACTCCGCTCGGAATCTGGTTGTCACCTGACGACGATCCGGCCGAAATCGCCAAGGACGTCGACGACTTCACGGTTATTGCCGTGCATTTCCCGAAATTCACCGACGGCCGCGGCTATTCGACCGCCCGCCTGCTGCGCGAGCGCTATGGCTATGACGGCGAACTGCGCGCCTTTGGCGATATCGGCCGCGACCAGATCTTCTTCCTCAATCGGGTGGGCTTCGACAGCTTCCTGATCGGCGAAGGACGCAATGCTGAAGAGGCCCTTGCCGCATTCGACGACTTCCCCGAGGCCTATCAGGCGGGAGCCGATTTGCCTATTCCTCTGTTCCGCCGCCGCGCGGCCTAACGAGAGCATCATGATCCGAGAATCGCTGCCTGACCTGGCCAATCCTGAGTTGGTGGACATCGTTGCGGCAAAGGCCGCGCGAGCCATTACGCTCTTGCGCAACATAGCGCGCGACTACGCACCGGTAGTCTTCGCCAACAGTCTGGGTGCCGAGGACATGGTGCTGACCGACCTGATCTGGCGCGAGGAAATCAACATTGCGATATTTTCGCTGGATACCGGTCGTCTTCCGGTCGAAACCTACGATTTGATCCATCAAACGGAAAAACACTACGGACGCAAACTGGACATTTTCTTTCCACGTCACGAAGCGGTCGAAGCCTACGCCCGCCGCCACGGCAGCCACGGCTTTTACGATTCGGTGGAGGCGCGCAAGGCGTGCTGTCACGCGCGCAAGGTCGAGCCGCTGCAACGCGCGCTGGCCGGCAAGGGAGCCTGGGTCACCGGCCTGCGTGCAGGCCAGTCGGCGACGCGGGACAGGCTGAAGGTCATCAGCCAGGACACGACGAACAACCTGGTCAAGGCGAGCCCCCTGACGGACTGGAGCGAAGCCGAAGTCTGGGTTTATCTGAGAGCCAACAACGTGCCCTACAACCGGCTGCATGATCGCAACTATCCGAGCATCGGCTGCGCTCCCTGCACCCGTGCCATCCAGCCCGGCGAGGATGTGCGCGCCGGCCGCTGGTGGTGGGAAACCCCGGAAACCAAAGAATGCGGCTTGCATCTGGTGGATGGCCGCCTGCAACGTACTTCAAGACAGGTGGCCGAGGCATGAGTACGCTGGCCTTGCATCAGCGCGCTACGCTGTCGCATCTGGATTGGCTGGAGGCGGAGTCCATCCACATCCTGCGCGAAGTAGCCGGGCAATGCGCCAATCCCACCCTGTTGTTTTCCGGCGGTAAGGACTCGCTGGTCCTGTTGCGCCTGGCTGAAAAGGCTTTTCGGCCAGGACGATTTCCCTTTCCTCTGCTCAATATCGATACCGGTCACAACTACGACGAAGTAATCGATTTCCGCGACTCACGCGCCTGCCAGCTGAATGAACGGCTGATCGTGCGTTCGGTCGAGGATTCGATGCGGCGGGGCACCGTGGTGCTGAAATCGCCCGGCGAGTCGCGCAACAAACATCAATCCGTCACGCTGCTCGAAGCCATTGCCGAATTCGGCTTCGACTGCTGTATCGGCGGCGCCCGGCGCGACGAGGAAAAGGCCCGGGCCAAGGAACGCATCTTTTCCTTTCGCGACGAATTCGGCCAGTGGGACCCGAAAAACCAGCGGCCG
Organism: Rhodocyclales bacterium; assembly: GCA_026399415.1. Taxonomy (GTDB): domain Bacteria; phylum Pseudomonadota; class Gammaproteobacteria; order Burkholderiales; family Rhodocyclaceae; genus Sulfuritalea. Next base: position 3,102 of record JAPLQZ010000156.1, read on the forward strand.
GAATTATGGGACCTGTTCAACGCACGCGTGCACAAGGGCGAGAACATCCGCGCCTTCCCCATTTCGAACTGGACCGAACTCGATGTCTGGCAATACATCGAGCGTGAAAAGCTCGCCTTGCCTTCGATCTACTTCGCGCACAAACGGCAGGTGGTCAGGAAGAACGGGCTGTTGCAGCCGGTGACTGAACTGACCCCGGCGCGCGCTGGCGACGTCGTCGAGGAACTGACGGTGCGTTTTCGCACCGTGGGCGACATTACCTGCACTGCGCCGGTCTTGTCGGATGCCGATACGGTCGCCCGCATCATTGAGGAAACGGCGATAACCACGATTACCGAACGGGGTGAGACCCGTCTCGACGACCAGACCTCGGAAGCCTCCATGGAACAACGCAAGAAGGAAGGATACTTTTGATGAGCGCGCCTGAGCGTCTGCCGGCGATCGACAACGGCCTGCTGCGCTTCCTCACCTGTGGCAGTGTTGACGATGGCAAGAGCACTTTGATCGGCAGACTGCTCTACGATACCAAGACCATCCTGGCCGATACTCTGCACGCCATCACACGCACCTCTGAGCGGCGCGGGCTCGAAACGGTCGATCTCTCGCTGCTGACCGACGGACTGCAAGCCGAACGCGAACAAGGCATCACGATCGACGTGGCCTATCGCTATTTCACCACCGGACGACGCAAGTACATCATCGCCGACGCCCCAGGCCACGAGCAGTACACACGCAACATGTTCACGGCGGCGTCGACCGCGAACCTGGCGATCATCCTGATCGACGCGCGCAAGGGAGTGCTGACCCAGACCCGGCGCCATTCCTATCTCGCGCATCTGCTCGGCATTCCACACATCGTGGTGGCGATCAACAAGATGGATCTGGTTGACTTCGATCAGGCCACCTACGAGCGAATCCGCGGCGAGTACCGCGAATTTGCAGCAACTCTTGGTATCGGTGACGTCAGCTTCATTCCGCTGTCGGCGCTCGACGGTGACATGATTGTCGATCGCGGCGCCCGGCTGGACTGGTATCAGGGGCCGACGCTGCTCGACATACTCGAGGATGCACCCGGCGCACACAGCGAGCGCGACGAGCCTTTCCGCTTTCCGGTGCAGTTTGTCTGCCGGCCACAGAAGTCCGGAAATCCGAAACTCCACGATTATCGAGGCTTCATGGGCCGGGTGGAATCCGGCGAGATCGGCGTGGGAGACGAAGTGTGGGTGTTGCCATCGGAGAAGCGCACGCGGATCAAGGCCATCGAAGTCCACGGCCACTCGCTGCCGCGGGCGATTCCCGAGCAGTCAGTCACACTCTTGCTCGAAGACGAAATCGATGTTTCCCGCGGCGACATGATCGTTCGTGCCGAAGAGTCGGCGCTGGTGACACGGCGCATCGAGACCATGCTCTGCTGGCTGGACGAAACACCGCTCGACCCGCAACGAAAATACCTGATCCGTCAGACCACGCGCGAAACCAGGGCGGTGATCGAGAGCATCGTCTACCGGCTGGACATAAACTCGCTGCTGCAGAAACCTGCCGAGCGTCTGGAAATGAACGACATTGCTCGCGTGTGCTTTAGGCTCGCTCAACCGCTGTGCGTCGATACCTACGTCGCGAACCGCTCCACCGGAGCCTTCATCGTCATCGATGAGACGGCCAACAGCACCGTGGGTGCCGGGATGATTATCTGATCACGCGGGACTCTCAGAGCGCAAAAAAGCCAGGCATCGCCTGGCTTTTTCTTGGTGACCGCAGGAACTTACTCGACGACCGGCGCCTCGGCGATCTCGCCAGCCGGACGGTCCAGCAGCTCAACAAAAGCCATTGGCGCATTGTCGCCGACACGGAAGCCCATCTTGAGAATACGCAGATAGCCACCGTTGCGGGCAGCATAGCGTGGGCCGAGCTCGTCGAACAACTTGCCGACGATTTCGCGGTCACGCGTGCGATCGAAGGCAAGACGGCGATTGGCCAAGCTGGGCTTCTTGCCCAAGGTGATCAGCGGCTCGACTACGCGGCGCAGCTCCTTGGCCTTGGGCAAGGTGGTCTTGATGGCCTCATGGCGCAACAGGGAGACTGCCATGTTGCGCAGCATCGCCTGGCGGTGCGAAGAGGTGCGATTAAGTTTGCGAAGTCCGTTACCGTGACGCATTTTGATTTCCTCGTTTTTTTGCGGCCATCGCGCGATGCAAATGGCCGGTTAATGGTTATCGAGAGTTGGTGAATCAGTGTTGCAAGTGAAACAAATGCTGCAAACGGGCCGAAACCCGGTGTTAGATCAATCAGGCCAACTTCTCGAGCCCTGCGGGCGGCCAGCTTTCGAGCTTCATGCCCAGCGTCAGGCCGCGCGAAGCCAGCACTTCCTTGATTTCGTTGAGCGACTTGCGACCGAGATTTGGGGTCTTCAGCAGTTCTGTTTCGGTACGCTGAATCAGGTCGCCGATGTAATAGATGTTCTCGGCCTTCAGGCAGTTGGCGGAACGAACCGTCAGTTCAAGGTCGTCCACCGGGCGCACCAAAACCGGATCAACCGAATTTTGCTTGGGCGCTTCGGCAGACATCGGCGTCCCTTCGAGGTCGGCGAATACCGACAGTTGCTCCATGAGGATGCGGGCCGCAGTGCGCACCGCTTCTTCGGCATTGTCGATGGCGCCGTTGGTCTCGATGTCGAGAATAAGCTTGTCAAGGTCGGTGCGCTGTTCCACGCGCGCCGACTCGACGGAATAGCTGACGCGGCGCACGGGACTGAACGAAGCATCGAGCATGATCTGGCCGATGGCGCGGTTCTCGCGGGCGATTTCGCGCTGGTTGGCCGGCACATAGCCGCGGCCGGACTCGACGCGGATCTGCATGTTGAGCTTGCCGCCGGGCGCAATGTGCGCGATGACGTGATCCGGGTTCACGATTTCTACGTCATGAGTGGTTTCGATATCGCGTGCAGTGACGACGCCTTCGCCGTTTCTGGAAAGAGTGAGCGTGGCCTCACGGCGGTTGTGCATCTTCAGCACCACACCCTTGAGATTCAACAGAACGTCGACTACGTCCTCGCGAACGCCGTCCAGCGTCGAGTATTCGTGGAGCACGCCTTCGATCGATACCTCGGTCGGAGCGACGCCTTCCATCGAGGACAGCAGAATGCGGCGCAACGCGTTGCCAAGCGTGTGGCCGTAACCGCGTTCGAACGGCTCCATGACGACGCGGGCATGCAGCGGCGAAAGCTGCTGGACATCGATACTGCGGGGTTTCAGAAGTGTGTGCATGTGCATTCCTTCGAATGGAAAACTAAGCTTAGCGAAGCTTCAGTGCAGGCCAATGCCTGCGAAGCAGGCGTTATGCCGAAACTAAAACGCCTGGCGTCCGGTGGACGCCAGGCGCAAAACCAGGTGTTAGCGCGAATACAGTTCGACAACCAGACCCTCATTGATCGAGGGCGGCAAATCTTCGCGCGCAGGGTATGACTTGAAGACACCCTTGCCAGCCTTCACATCCACTTCAAGCCACACGGGAAAACCGCGTGACTCAGCCGCCTCCAGAGCAGCCTTGGTGCGCAAATGGCTGCGAGTGCTGTCGAGCAACTGGATGACATCACCCGGACGTACGTTGTACGACGGAATATCAACTCGCTTGCCATTGATCAGCACGCCATTGTGGCGAACCACTTGTCGTGCTTCCGCGCGCGATACGCCAAACCCCATCCGGTAGGCCACGGTGTCGAGGCGACCTTCGAGCAGCTTCAGCAGATTCTCGCCGGTCTGTCCCTTTTTGCGCTCGGCATCGCCGAACACTTTGCGGAACTGCCGCTCAAGAACGCCGTATATGCGACGGATCTTTTGCTTTTCGCGCAGTTGCGTACCGTAACCGGACAGGCGCTGTCCGGACTTTTGGCCGTGCTGGCCGGGCGCGTAGGCACGGCGCTCGACGGAACATTTGTCAGTGAAGCACTTCTCGCCTTTGAGGAACAGCTTTTCGCCCTCGCGGCGGCACTGGCGGCACTTGGCATCTAGGTTGCGGGCCATGGTGTCGTATCCTTATTGCCTTAGATGCGGCGGCGCGTGGGCGGCCGGCATCCGTTGTGGGGAATCGGGGTAATGTCGGTGATACTGGTAATCTTCATGCCGAGCGCATTGAGCGCACGCACCGCTGATTCACGTCCGGGGCCGGGGCCCTTGATGCGAACTTCGAGATTCTTTACACCACACTCCTGAGCAGCCTTGCCGGCAGCCTCGGCGGCGATCTGCGCGGCAAATGGGGTCGACTTGCGGGAACCCTTGAAGCCGGCGCCACCGGAAGTCGCCCACGCCAAGGCATTGCCCTGGCGGTCGGTGATGGTGATGATGGTGTTGTTGAAGGAAGCGTGAACGTGCGCGATGCCTTCGGCGACGTTCTTCTTGACCTTCTTGCGAACTTTGGTTGCGGTCTTAGCCATGTATTATTGGTTCCTGGTTTACTTCTTGCCCATCGAAATCGCCTTGCGCGGCCCCTTGCGGGTTCGCGCATTGGTACGGGTGCGCTGACCGCGCACCGGCAGGCCGCGACGATGACGCACACCACGATAGCAGCCGAGATCCATGAGGCGCTTGATGTTCATCGTCGTTTCACGACGCAAATCACCCTCGACGGTGAACTTGGCTACCTCCTCACGCAAGCGATCCATTTCGCTGTCCGTGAGTTCCTTGATCTTGGCTGAACGCTTGACGCCGACCGCATCGCAGATCTTCTGTGCGCGGGTACGGCCAATACCATAGATCGCCGTCAGAGCGATCTCGGTGTGCTGGTGATTCGGGATATTGACGCCTGCAATACGGGCCATGTGCTTACCTGTTCGTCGCCGTTAGTGAATGCGGTGTGGTGGGCTAGCTGAAAAATGCGAAACCATAGATTGTATCTGATCTGAATCGCTCGATCAACCTTGACGCTGCTTGTGTCGCGGATCGGTACAGATGACCCTTACCACGCCCTTGCGGCGGATGACTTTGCAATTACGACAGATACGTTTGACCGAAGCCAGAACTTTCATTGGAGTTCTCCGGAAATATTGCCAAACTACTTGGCGCGGAACACGATGCGACCTTTTGAAAAGTCGTAGGGCGTAAGTTGCACGGTGACCTTGTCGCCGGGAAGGATGCGGATGTAGTGCATGCGCATTTTTCCGGAGATATGGCCAAGAACCACGTGCCCGTTCTCAAGCTTGATGCGGAACGTGGCATTCGGAAGATTTTCGACGACCTCTCCCTGCATTTCAATAACGTCTTCCTTCGACATGAATCAGCGGGCCGGGAAACCGGCTCCCTTGAAATTGGCCTTCTTCAGGAGACTTTCATACTGATGCGACATTACATAGGCCTGCACCTGCGACATGAAGTCCATTGTCACGACAACGATGATCAACAGGCTGGTGCCCCCGAAATAGAACGGCACATTCCACTTCAAGATAAGAAACTCCGGTAGCAGACAAACCACCGTGATATAGATGGCGCCGGCCAGAGTCAGGCGGGTCAGAATCTTGTCAATGTAGCGAGCTGTCTGGTCGCCGGGGCGAATGCCGGGAACAAACGCACCGCTCTTCTTCAGGTTGTCGGCCGTCTCCTTGGAATTGAACACCAGCGCGGTGTAGAAGAAGCAGAAAAATACGATTGCAGTGGCGTAGAGCATCACGTAGATCGGTTGCCCGGGGGACAGCGTGGCCGCAATGTCCTTGAGCCAACGCATGCCGTCACCCGATCCAAACCAGCCGGCAGCAGTAGCCGGGAACAGGATGATCGAGGATGCAAAGATGGGAGGAATAACGCCCGACATATTGAGTTTCAATGGCAGATGGGAGCTTTGGCCGCCGTAGACCTTGTTGCCAACCTGGCGCTTGGCATAGTTCACCAGGATCTTGCGCTGGCCTTTTTCGACGAACACCACGAAGCCTGTGACCAGAACCACCAGAACGCAAATGAACAACGCCGAAATCGGGTGCATCGCACCGGTACGAACGAGTTCGAAGAGGCCGCCCAGTGCATTCGGCAAACCAGCCACGATGCCAGCGAAAATAATGATCGAAATGCCGTTGCCCAAACCTCGCTCGGTAATCTGCTCACCAAGCCACATCAGAAACATTGTCCCGGTCAGCAAGGTCAGCACCGTAACGAAGCGGAACAGGCCGCCCGGGTCGAGCACCAGTCCGGCCTGCGATTCAAGTGCAATTGCGATACCGAGCCCCTGGAATAACGCCAGGGCGACAGTGCCGTAACGTGTGTATTGAGTAATCTTGCGGCGCCCGGCCTCACCCTCCTTCTTCAAAGCCTCCATCGACGGCACAGAGATCGTCATGAGTTGCATGATGATCGACGAAGAAATGTAGGGCATGATGCCGAGCGCGAATAGCGTGAAGCGCGACAACGCACCGCCCGAAAAAAGGTTGAAGACGCCAAGAATTCCGCCCTGCTGACCCTGGAACAACTCCGCCAACTTGACAGGGTCAATTCCGGGCACGGGGATGTGCGCACCGATTCGATATACCACCAGCGCGCCCAGCAGGAACCAGAGCCGGCGCCAAAGGTCGCCAAACTTGCCAGTCTTGCCGAGAGATGCTGCCTGGGGGCTTGCCACGTGTTTCGTCCTCGTTAGCTATCAGGCTGCGGCGATGTCTGCGACAGAACCGCCGGCGGCTTCGATTGCGGCACGGGCTCCTTTGGTCGCGCCAACGCCTTTAAGTGCGATCTTGCGATTGAGCTTGCCGGACAGAATAACTTTGGCCGACAGGGCATCCGCAGCAATCACGCCGGCCTGCTTCAGCACCAGCAGATCAACTTCTTCGACCGGCAGTTTGTCCAACTCCGACAGGCGCACTTCAACATTGCGGCTCGCCGTCAATGAAACGAATCCGCGCTTTGGCAACCGACGCTGCAACGGCATCTGGCCGCCCTCGAAGCCTACCTTGTGGAAACCACCGGCGCGCGACTTCTGGCCTTTGTGTCCGCGCCCGGCCGTCTTGCCAAGACCGCTGCCAATTCCTCGTCCGACACGCTTGGAAGCGTGCTTGGAGCCGGCACCCGGCTTCAGGTTGTTAAGTTCCATACTCATCGATATCCCCTTAGCCTTCGCACTTGACCAGATAGGCCACTTTGCGGATCATGCCGCGCACTGCGGGCGTATCCTCAAGCACAGCCGAACTGTTGAGCCTCCTCAGGCCAAGTCCGCGCACCGTCGCGCGATGATCCTGCTTGGTGCCGATGACGCTCTTTACCAGCGTGACCTTGATCGTCTTGTCAGTCATGGCTCACTCCAGAATTTCAGCGATGGCCTTGCCGCGCTTGGCGGCAATCTCGGCCGGGGTACTCATGGCCAGCAAACCATGCAGCGTTGCGCGCACCACGTTGTAAGGATTGGTCGAGCCGATGGTCTTGGCCACCACGTCGGTAATCCCCATCACTTCGAACACAGCGCGCATCGGGCCGCCGGCGATGACACCGGTACCAGGAGACGCAGGGGACATCAACACTGTGGTTGCACCGTGCTTACCGGTAACCGAATGGTGCAGGGTGCCATCCTTGATATTGATTTTTGACATCTTGCGACGCGCTTCCTCCATCGCCTTCTGAACGGCAACGGGAACTTCACGGGACTTGCCCTTGCCCATGCCGATGCCGCCATCGCCATCACCCACCACGGTAAGCGCCGCGAAACCGAGAATCCGGCCGCCCTTCACCACCTTGGTGACGCGATTGATGGACACCATCTTTTCGCGCATGCCGTCGTCGCGCTCTTCCTGGGCCTGCTGCTGTTTCCTGCCTTGAGGTTTAGCCATGTCCGTCTCGCTTAGAACTTGAGTCCGCCCTCACGGGCGGCTTCAGCCAGCGCCTTGACGCGGCCGTGGTAGTGGAAACCGGAGCGGTCGAAAGCAACCTGCTCGATGCCGGCCGCTTTGGCCCGCTCGGCGATGAGTTTGCCAACCGTCTTGGCGGCATTGACGTTACCGCCATTCGGAACCTGGCTCCGCACTTCCGGCTCCATGGTCGAAGCGGCAGCGAGCACACGGGTGCCGCAGCCGGAGAAAATCTGGGCAGAGATATGCAAGTTGCTGCGATGCACCGCGAGGCGCACCACTTTGAGCTCCGCAATTTTGGCGCGGGTTTTGCGCGCCCTGCGCAGACGAGCCTGTTTCTTTTCCATGATTGCATACCGGACGCCCTTGCCCTTGTAGGGCTCCGGAGACCGGTAGGCACGCACTTCAGCGGCCACCTGACCAACCACCTGCTTGTCGATCCCCTTGATCAGGATCTCAGTTTGGGTCGGCGTTTCAACTTTGATGCCGTTCGGCATATCGTGCGCGACTGGGTGCGAAAAGCCGAGCGTTAGGTTCAGCTTGGTTCCCTGAGCCTGCGCACGATATCCAACGCCGACCAGGGTCAGCTTCTTCTCAAAGCCCTTGGTTACGCCAATCATCATGTTATTCAGCAGCGCGCGCATCGTGCCCGACATGGCGCCCGCGTTGGGAGCACCCTCTATGGCACGACAGAGCAACTTTTCACCGTCTCTCTCGATTTTCACTGCCGGCAACAAGAACTGCTTCAGCGTCCCCAGCGGCCCCTTGACAGCGACCTCGGCATCGGAAAGCGTGACTTCAACGCCTTTGGGCACATCAACCGGATACTTTGCAATACGTGACATGACAGCGGCTCCTTAGGCGACGATACAGAGAACTTCGCCGCCCATGTTGCCTGCCCGCGCCCGGCGGTCGGTCATCACGCCCTTCGGCGTGGAGACAATGGCAACACCCAGCCCGTTCATGACGCGGGGCAAATCGTCCTTGCCCTTGTAAACTCGCAGCCCTGGCTTGGAAACGCGTTCGATACGTTCAATTACCGGATGCCCGGCGTAGTACTTGAGCGCAATATCGAGTTCAGGTTTTGCGCCATTCTCGCGAATAGCGAAATCATCAATGTAACCCTCATCCTTCAGCACCATGGCAATTGCCACCTTGAGTTTGGAGGAAGGCATGGAAACGGAAAGCTTCTCCGCCATCTGCGCGTTGCGGATGCGGGTCAACATGTCGGCAACTGGATCGGTCATGCTCATATGGATCTCCTTACCAGCTTGCCTTGGTCATGCCAGGCACTTCGCCGCGCATCGCAACCTCGCGCAGCTTGTTACGGCACAGACCGAACTTGCGAAAGACACCGCGGGGACGCCCGGTCAATGCGCATCGATTGCGCTGACGGGACGGACTCGCGTTGCGGGGCAACTGCTGGAGTTTCAGCCGCGCATCCATGCGCTCCTCATCCGACAGCTTGACGTTGTTGATCACGGCAAAAAGTTCGGCACGCTTGGCAGCGTACTTCGCTACCATCTTTGCGCGCTTTTCTTCGCGGTTAATAAGAGCTAGTTTCGCCATACGTCCCTCAGTTCTTGAAGGGGAACTTGAATGCGGCGAGAAGCGCCTTCGCTTCTTCGTCGTTCTTCGCGGTGGTGGTGATACTGATATTCATGCCACGCAACGCATCGATCTTGTCGTACTCAACCTCGGGGAAAATGATCTGTTCCTTGACCCCGACGTTGTAATTGCCACGCCCATCAAAGCCTTTGCCGGAAATTCCACGAAAGTCGCGGATACGCGGCATAGCTATGGTTACCAGGCGGTCAAGAAATTCGTACATACGATTTCCGCGCAGCGTCAGCATGCATCCGATCGGGTAGCCCTCACGAATCTTGAAGACCGCGATTGCCTTGCGCGCCTTGGTTACGACCGGTTTCTGGCCCGCGATCTTGGTCATGTCACCAACCGCGTGATCCAGCACCTTCTTGTCACCGACCGCCTCACCCACACCCATATTCAAGGTGATCTTGGTAATGCGCGGAACTTCCATGATGGACTTGTAACCGAACTTCGTCAGAAGTTCGGGGACCACCGTCTGTTTATAGAATTCCTGCAAGCGCGCCATGACTGATCCTTACGCGTCAACAACTTCGCCGTTCGACTTGAACACCCGAACCTTGCGGCCATCGTCGAGTTGCTTGAAGCCGACGCGATCCGCTTTCTGGGTGGCAGGATTGAACAGCGCCACATTGGAAACATTAATCGGCATTTCCTTCTCGACAATGCCGCCCTGATTACCCTTAAGCGGGTTAGGCTTGGTGTGCTTCTTGACGCGATTGATGCCTTCAACAAGCAGGCGGTCTGCGTCGAGCCAGTTCAGCACAACACCGCGTTTGCCCTTGTCTTTACCTGTGGTAACAACCACGTCGTCACCCTTGCGAATCTTGTTCATGATCGAGTCCTTGATTGCCGGTTCAAAGAACCTCGGGAGCCAGCGAGACGATCTTCATGAATCGCTCGGTGCGCAACTCACGCGTCACCGGGCCGAAGATTCGTGTGCCGATCGGTTCCAGCTTGTTGTTCAGCAATACCGCTGCGTTGCCATCGAACTTGATGAGCGATCCGTCTGAACGACGCACGCCCTTGGCGGTACGCACCACCACTGCGCTATAAACCTCACCTTTTTTGACACGGCCACGCGGTGCGGCATCCTTGATGGTGACCTTGATGACGTCACCAATGCCGGCATAGCGACGCTTGGAACCACCAAGCACCTTGATACACATGACCGAACGCGCGCCAGTATTGTCGGCGACATCCAGCAGAGACTGCATTTGAATCATTTTTTCATCTCCAACTTAATCCGCGATTGACTCAAGTCCCGCGATCAGTCTTGGAGCCCGCTAGGGGCTGGGATGCCAGGAAGATAAAACCCCGGCGGAGCAAAGAGGCGAGATTTTACATCCAGCCCTTACGTTGTCAACTACTTATTGCCGTATTGCAAGGTGCGCCACGACAAAGGTGCAATCAGACCGCGCGGGCCTTTTCCACAACCTTGGCGACACGCCATGCCTTGGTCTTGGAAATTGGAGCGCATTCCTCAATCTGCACCAGATCGCCGGCTACCGGCTCCGTGCCATCGACGTGCGCGTGATACTTTTTTGAACGCGTCATGATCTTGCCGATCACCGGGTGCTTGACCTTGCGTTCAACCAGTACCGTCACGGTTTTCTGCATCTTGTCCGAAACAACGCGCCCTTGGAGGGTGCGCCGCACGGTTTGAGTGGTCGCTTCCGTCATTTCGCCGCCGCCTTCTCACGCTGAATGGTTTTAACGCGCGCTATATCTTTGCGCACCTTGCCGACCTGGCTGGTATTGGTCAACTGTTGTGTAGCCACCTGCATGCGAAGCCCGAATTGCGCCTTGCGCAAGTCCAGCAACTCCTTTTGCAGATCCTCGTCGTTCTTAGCTCTAAGCTCACTTGTTTTCATGACTTATCCCAAATGGCGGGTAACGAAGGTGGTTTCGAGCGGCAGCTTGGCCGCTGCAAGACGGAATGCTTCACGCGCAAGCGTCTCGTCGACTCCATCCATCTCGTAAAGGACCTTGCCGGGCTGGATCTCGGCGACCCAGTACTCAGGGGAACCTTTGCCGTTACCCATCCGAACCTCCAGTGGCTTCTTCGAAATCGGCTTGTCCGGAAAAATGCGGATCCAGATACGCCCGCCACGTTTGATATGACGAGTCATGGCGCGGCGCGCGGCTTCAATCTGGCGGGCCGTAAGACGACCGCGACCGATGGCCTTGAGGCCGTATTCGCCAAAACTCACTTTGGCGCCTCGTGTCGCGAGCCCCGTATTGCGACCCTTTTGTTCCTTGCGATATTTTCTGCGGGCAGGTTGCAGCATGTTTTACTCCTTGCCTTCTTTCGCTGCGCTATCGACACCCTCGGTCTTGGCCGGGGCCTTGCGAATACGCTTGACGGGGGTCTTTGGTGCTGCAGCAACGGCTTCCGGCTTGGCTTCCGGCTTAACTTCTGCAGCCTTCTTGGCCGGGGCGCGACGGGCGACGGGCTTGGCTTCGCCTTCGCCTTCGGTCCGGGGCTTCCCGGGAGGGCTGCGGCGCGGCTTGCGCTGATCATCAACAGCAGGCTCGGGAGTCGCCAGCAGAGCTTCACTGCGTGAAAGAATCTCGCCCTTGAACACCCATACCTTGATACCGATGATGCCATACGTGGTCTTCGCCTCGGCAGTACCGTAGTCGATGTCGGCACGCAGCGTATGCAGAGGCACGCGACCTTCGCGATACCACTCCCTGCGGGCAATTTCGGCACCGTTCAGGCGTCCGGAACTCATGATCTTGATGCCCTGGGCACCGAGTCGCATGGCATTCTGCATCGCCCGCTTCATGGCGCGGCGGAACATGATGCGCTTTTCGAGTTGCTGGGCAATCGAGTCGGCAATCAGTTGCGCATCGATTTCCGGTTTACGTATCTCTTCGATATTGACATGCACCGGCACGCCCATCTTGCGCTGAAGTTCAGCCTTCAGATGCTCGATGTCTTCACCCTTCTTGCCAATGACGACGCCCGGGCGAGCGCTATAAACCGTAACTCGTGCATTCTTGGCGGGGCGCTCAATCACGACACGACCGACAGACGCGTGTGCCAGTTTCTTTTTCAGGTATTCACGAACCTCAAGGTCTTCCTTGAGCATCTGAGGAAAAGTCTTGCTACTGGCGTACCAGCGGGAAGTCCAGTTGCGTGTGACCGAAAGACGAAAACCGATCGGATGAATCTTTTGTCCCATGTGCCCTCCTTAATCGCCAACAGTCACGAAAATGTGACAAGTAGGCTTGAGGATGCGGTTGCCGCGTCCCTTGGCTCGCGCCGTGAAGCGCTTGAGCACTGTGCCCTTTTCGACATAGATACGCGTGATCTTCAGCGCATCGATATCTGCGCCATCGTTGTGCTCTGCATTGGCGATAGCCGACTCAAGCACTTTCTTGATGATTCCGGCACCCTTCTTGGGCGAAAATGCCAATATGCTGAGCGCTTGATCTACCGGCTTGCCGCGCACCAAGTCAGCAACAAGGCGCCCTTTTTGGGCGGAAAGTCGAACACCGCGCAAGTTTGCGTTAGTTTCCATCGTCGCTCCTTACTTCTTCGCGACGGCCTTCTTGCCGCCCGTGTGGCCCTTGAAGGTTCGCGTCAGCGCGAACTCGCCAAGTTTGTGACCAACCATGTTTTCCGACACATAGACCGGAATATGCTGCTTGCCGTTATGCACTGCAATGGTCAGTCCCACGAAGTCCGGAAGAATGGTTGAACGGCGCGACCAGGTCTTGATCGGACGCTTGTCGTTGGTGGCGCGCGCCGCATCAACCCGCTTCAGCAGGTGAGCATCAATGAACGGGCCCTTCTTGATAGAACGTGCCATGTCTTACCTCTTACCTTTCGGCCTGCGTTGGACAATCATGACGTCCGTGCGCTTGTTGTTACGGGTGCGATAACCCTTGGTCGGCTGACCCCACGGACTGACAGGAACGCGGCCTTCGCCGGTACGCCCTTCGCCACCACCATGCGGGTGATCAACCGGATTCATCGCCACGCCGCGGACAGTCGGCCGAATACCGCGCCAACGCATTGCACCGGCCTTGCCGATCTTGCGCAGACTGTGTTCTTCGTTGCCTACCTCGCCAATCGTCGCACGACACTCAACGTGAATGCGGCGGATTTCGCCGGACCGCAGCCGGATCTGTGCATAGGAGCCTTCACGCGCCAGCAGTTGCACCGAGGTGCCGGCAGAACGCGCAATCTGCGCGCCTTTGCCGGGCATCATTTCGACGCAATGAATGGTCGTACCGACAGGAATACTGCGGATCGGCAGCGCGTTGCCCGCCTTGATCGGGGCCTCGGGACCGCTGATGACGACCTGACCAGCCACCATACCCTTGGTAGCAATGATGTAACGGCGCTCGCCGTCGGCATACAGCACCAGAGCAATATTGGCGGAACGATTCGGATCATACTGGAGGTTCTCGACCTTGCCCGGAATCCCGTCCTTGTCGCGGCGGAAATCGATCACGCGGTAATGCTTCTTGTGGCCACCACCCATATGACGAGTGGTGATATGGCCATGCGCATTGCGGCCTGCGGTTCTGGTCTTCTTTTCGACCAGTTTGTCGTGCGGGCGACCCTTGTGCAGATTCGGGTTGACCACCTTGACGACACCACGACGACCAGGCGAGGTCGGCTTGACTTTTACGAGAGCCATTTAAGCAGCCCCCCCTTCGGCAAAATTAATTTCCTGGCCAGGCTTGAGGCAGACAAATGCCTTCCTGATGTCGCTGCGACGACCAATATTGCGGCCAGCGCGCTTGACCTTGCCCTTCAGGTTGGCGATCTGCACCGACTTGACCTCGACTTTGAACAGCATTTCGACGGCCGCCTTGACCTCAGGTTTGGTCGCATCGGGTGTCACGATGAACACCACCTGCTCGTTTTTGTCGGCAATGTAGGTGGCCTTTTCGGATATCTGCGGGGCCACCAGCACTTGCAGCAAACGTTCTGGATTGAAGTTCTTGCTCATGCCAGCATCTCCTCGATCTTGGCTACTGCCCCCTTGGTGAAAATCACTTTGGGGAAGCGCACCAGAGATACCGGATCAGCCTGCTGCGCCTCCAGCACCAGCACATTTGGCAAGTTGCGCGAAGCCAGCGCCAGATTCTCGTCCAGACTGTCTGTCACCAGCAGGACCGAGCCCAAACCCATGGCCTTCAGTTTTTGCGCAAAAAGACGCGTTTTCGGCGCTTCCATGGTGAAGTCGTCAATCACCACCAGCCTGTCCTCGCGGGCCAACTGGGAAAGAATCGCGGCCAAACCGGCGCGATACATCTTGCGATTGACCTTCTGGGTGAAGTTTTCTTCAGGCGTATTCGGAAAGATTCGACCGCCGCCCCGCCACAAAGGCGAGGAAGTCATACCGGCGCGCGCACGGCCGGTGCCTTTCTGGCGGAACGGCTTCTTGGTGCTGTGATGCACCTCTTCGCGATCCTTCTGCTTGCGATTGCCGGCGCGTGCATTGGCCTGATAGGCGACCACTACCTGATGCACCAGCGCCTCGTTGAAGTCGCGACCAAACAGTGCGTCGGAAGCTGTGACGGTTGAAGCGGACTGACCCTGGTCGTCAATTAGTTTAAGTTCCATGTCATCCCCGCTCTCTGGGTGCCTTTACGGCCGGGGCGACAATCACATCACCCCCCTTGGCGCCAGGCACCGCCCCCCTAACGAGCAGGAGTTGGCGCGCCTCATCGATGCGAACGACTTCGAGATTCTGTGTCGTGCGCGCCACGTCACCGAGATGTCCGGCCATTTTCTTGCCTGGGAACACTCGCCCAGGATCCTGCGCCATGCCGATGGAACCGGCAGAATTGTGCGACAAGGAATTGCCGTGGGAAGCGCGGTTCGACGAAAAATGGTGGCGGGTGATCGCACCGGCAAAGCCTTTGCCGATCGAGGTGCCGCTCACATCAACTTTTTGACCCACGCTGAAAATGCTTGCGGCGACCACATCCCCCGGTTTGAAACCGGCGAGTTGATCTGGCGCTACGCGAAATTCCCTGAGAACTTCACCGGCTTCGACACCGGCCTTGGCGAGATGTCCCGCTGCGGGCTTGCTTACCCGGCTTGCGCGACGCTTGCCAAAGGTCACCTGAACGGCGGCATAACCATCCACCTCAGGCGTCTTTATTTGTGTGACGCGGTTATTCGACACATCGAGCACAGTCACCGGAATGGAAGAACCATCCTCGGCAAAGACGCGCGTCATGCCGACCTTGCGTCCAACAAGGCCTAGACTCATTTTATTCTCCTAAACCCCAGCTACGATTGGCTGGGCCCACTTTCACAATTCTGCGGCAACCGTCACCGCGACAGGCGCCATAAGTAGGCGCCCCTGTTACGATTTACTGCAACTTGATCTCGACATCCACTCCCGCGGGAAGATCCAGCTTCATCAGCGCATCAACCGTCTTGTCGGTCGGATCGATGATGTCCATCAGCCGCAGGTGGGTGCGAATTTCGAACTGGTCCCGCGAAGTCTTGTTGACGTGTGGCGACCGCAATACGTCGAAGCGCTCAATACGCGTTGGCAACGGCACCGGGCCACGCACAACAGCACCCGTGCGCTTTGCCGTCTCTACAATTTCAAGCGCCGACTGATCAATCAAACGGTAGTCGAAGGCCTTGAGGCGGATGCGTATCTTTTGGCTTTGCATTACAAATCCTTAAAGAGCGGGTTCGCAAATCGCGAAAGGGCGAGATTTTATCGCCCTTTCCGCTGTAGTGCAACAAATGTTATTCGATGACCTTGGCAACGACACCGGCGCCGACGGTACGACCGCCTTCACGGATGGCGAAACGCAGACCTTCTTCCATCGCGATCGGTGCAATCAGCTTCACCGTCATCGCAATGTTGTCGCCCGGCATGACCATTTCCGTCCCGGCCGGCAACTCGATGCTGCCCGTGACGTCGGTGGTGCGGAAATAGAATTGCGGACGGTAGCCGTTGAAGAACGGCGTGTGACGTCCGCCTTCGTCCTTCGACAGAACGTACACCTCGGAGTGAAAGTGCGTGTGCGGGGTGATGCTGCCCGGCTTGGCCAGCACCTGGCCACGCTCGACTTCCTCCCGCTTGGTGCCGCGCAGCAGGACGCCGACGTTGTCTCCGGCCTGACCCTGGTCCAGCAGTTTCCTGAACATTTCAACGCCGGTGCAGATGGTCTTGACGGTGGGTCGAATGCCAATGATTTCAATTTCTTCGCCGACCTTGACGACGCCGCGCTCGATACGCCCCGTTACCACGGTGCCGCGACCGGAGATGGAGAAGACGTCTTCGATGGGCATCAGGAAGGGTTTGTCGATGGCCCGCTCGGGCGTCGGGATGTAGCTGTCCAGCGCATCGGCGAGAGCCATGATGGACACTTCGCCCAGTTCGCCTTTGTCGCCTTCGAGGGCTTTCAGGGCAGAACCCTTGATGATGGGGATGTCGTCGCCGGGGAAGTCGTACTTGCTGAGCAGTTCGCGCAGTTCCATTTCGACCAGTTCGAGCAGTTCGGCATCATCGACCATGTCGCATTTGTTCATGTACACGACCATGTACGGCACGCCGACCTGGCGCGCCAGCAGGATGTGCTCTCGCGTCTGCGGCATCGGGCCGTCAGCGGCGGAACAGACCAGGATCGCGCCGTCCATCTGCGCCGCACCGGTAATCATGTTCTTGATATAGTCGGCATGCCCCGGACAATCAACGTGCGCATAGTGTCGCTTCGATGTCTCGTATTCCACGTGCGCCGTGTTGATGGTGATGCCGCGTGCCTTTTCTTCCGGCGCCGCATCAATCTGGTCGTAGGCCTTCGCCTCGCCACCAAACTTCGCCGCCAGCACCGATGTCATCGCCGCCGTCAGGGTCGTCTTGCCATGGTCAACGTGACCAATCGTCCCTACGTTTACGTGCGGCTTCGTCCGCTCAAATTTCGCTTTCGCCATGTCTGCTTTCCTTAAAGAACGATGGTTGGATCACTTCTTGTTGATGACTGCTTCGGCGACATTCTTCGGCGCCTCGGTGTAGTGCTTGAATTCCATGCTGTAGGTGGCCCGGCCCTGAGACAACGAACGCAGTGTCGTTGAGTAGCCAAACATCTCGGCCAGCGGTACTTCGGCCTTGATCAATTTGATGCCGCCGATCTGGTCTTCCATGCCGTGGACGATACCGCGGCGCCCGGACAGGTCGCCCATGACGTTGCCCATGTAGTCCTCCGGTGTCTCCACCTCGACCGCCATCATCGGTTCCAGCAGTACCGGACTGGCCTTGCGCATGGCGTCCTTGAACGCCATGGACGCCGCCATCTTGAAGGCGTTTTCGTTGGAATCCACATCATGGTAGGAGCCGTCAAACAGCGTTACCTTCACATCGACCACAGGGAACCCGGCCAACACGCCATTCGGCAAAGTGTCTCTGAGACCTTTTTCCACCGCGGGAATGAATTCGCGCGGGACAGAACCGCCCTTGATCATGTCGATGAACTCAAAGCCCTTGCCCGCCTCATTCGGCTCCAGTTTGATCCAGACATGCCCGTACTGGCCACGACCGCCCGACTGCTTAACAAACTTGCCTTCCTGCTCCACTGACTTGCGCACGGCTTCACGATAGGCTACTTGCGGCGCACCGACGTTGGCTTCAACGCCGAATTCGCGGCGCATGCGATCAACAAGAATTTCCAGGTGGAGTTCGCCCATGCCGGAAATAATGGTCTGACTGGATTCTTCGTCCGTCCGCACACGGAAAGACGGGTCTTCTTGCGCCAGGCGATTGAGCGCGAGACCCATCTTCTCCTGGTCGACCTTGGTCTTGGGTTCGACGGCAACGTGAATCACCGGTTCGGGGAATACCATGCGCTCAAGCGTGATGACGTGCGCGGGATCGCACAGGGTCTCGCCCGTAGTGGCCTCTTTCAGGCCAACCGCCGCAGCAATATCGCCAGCAAATACTTCCTTGATTTCCTCGCGCTGATTTGCGTGCATCTGCAGGATCCGGCCCAGGCGCTCCTTGCGGCCCTTGATCGGATTGAAAATGGTGTCGCCGGTCTTGACCGTGCCGGAATAGACCCGAAAAAAGGTCAACTGGCCGACGTAGGGGTCCGTCATTATCTTGAAGGCCAGGGCCGCAAACGGGTCCGTGTCATTCGGTTTGCGCTCACCCATCTGCTCGTTTTCGAGAATGCCCTCGACCGGCAGAATATCCGTCGGTGCCGGCAGGTACTCGATAACGGCATCCAGCATCGCCTGCACGCCCTTGTTCTTGAACGCAGAGCCGCACAGCATAGGCACAATTTCGGCGTTCAGGGTGCGGATACGCAATCCGGCCTTGATCTCGTCCTCGGTCAGGTCGCCGCTGTCGATGTACTTGTTCATCAATTCCTCGGACGCCTCAGCGGCGGCCTCAAGCATCTTCTCACGCCACTCGTCGGCCTTGGTTTTGAGCTCCTCCGGAATCTCGCCGTAGGTAAACTTGACGCCTTGACCCGCTTCGTCCCAAATAATGGACTTCATCTTGACCAGATCGACCACGCCTTCAAACTTCTCCTCGGCTCCAATCGGTATCTGCAGCGGAATTGGATTGGCCTTGAGGCGTTGGCGCATCTGGTCATGTACTTTGAAAAAGTCGGCGCCCTGACGGTCCATCTTGTTCACAAAAGCCAAGCGCGGCACGCCATAGCGGTTAGCCTGCCGCCATACGGTTTCGGACTGCGGCTGGACGCCACCGACGGCGCAATAGACCATGCAGGCACCGTCAAGCACCCGCATGGAGCGCTCGACCTCGATAGTAAAGTCGACGTGCCCCGGAGTGTCAATAATATTAATCCGGTGCTCCGGGAAATTCTGGCCCATCCCCTTCCAAAAGCAGGTCGTTGCTGCCGAGGTAATGGTGATGCCGCGCTCCTGCTCCTGCTCCATCCAGTCCATGGTGGCCGCGCCGTCATGAACTTCGCCAATCTTGTGATTGACTCCCGTATAAAACAGAATCCGCTCGGTAGCGGTCGTTTTTCCGGCGTCAATATGCGCCGAAATGCCGATGTTGCGATAGCGCTCGATAGGAGTCTTGCGGGCCACTTGATTTACCTGCCTTATCTAAACCAAACCGCCATGACACCTCGTTTGACGAAGCGACAGGGCGGCGGACAAAAACGAAAGTCTCGGCGGACACCCGACGAGACGCGATACTGCCTAGAAACGGAAATGCGAGAACGCCTTGTTGGCTTCAGCCATGCGGTGAACTTCTTCGCGTTTCTTCATCGCTGCCCCGCGCCCTTCGGATGCCTCAAGCAACTCGGCGGCAAGACGCTGACCCATCGACTTCTCGCTGCGTTTCCTCGCCGCTTCGCGAAGCCAGCGCATGGACAGCGCCATGCGCCGGGAAGGACGCACCTCAACCGGCACCTGGTAATTGGCGCCACCGACTCGACGACTCTTGACTTCGACCAAGGGCTTGACGTTGTTCACCGCCAGGGTGAAAACCTCCAGCGGATCCTTGCCGCTCTTCGTCTGGATCTGCGCAAACGCGCCGTAGATGATGCGCTCGGCAACGGATTTCTTGCCACTAGCCATCAGCACATTGACAAACTTGGAAAGATCGACGCTGCCAAATTTCGGATCAGGCAGGATGTCACGTTTGGGAACTTCACGACGACGGGGCATGGTATCTCCTTAAGACCCGGATCAGGCGGCCTTAGGCCGCTTAGCGCCGTATTTGGAACGGCTCTGCTTGCGGTCCTTGACGCCCTGGGTATCCAGGCTACCGCGCACAATGTGGTAACGCACACCCGGCAGATCCTTGACGCGACCGCCACGAATGAGAACCACCGAGTGCTCCTGCAGATTGTGGCCTTCGCCGCCAATGTAGGAAATAACCTCGAAGCCATTGGTCAGCCGCACCTTGGCGACTTTTCGCAACGCAGAGTTCGGTTTCTTCGGCGTGGTCGTGTAAACACGAGTGCAGACACCGCGCCGCGCCGGGCTGTTGCCAAGTGCGGGCACTTTGCTTTTCGACTGCGGCGCCTGACGGCCCTTGCGCACGAGTTGGTTAATGGTAGGCATGTATATGTCCTGAATGCTGTGCAAAATGCACTGCAAAATTGCAAAAAGTCGGCCCCTGCCAAGGGCAAAGAGGCCGGATTATAGAATGGTCGCCTGCGAGCGTCAACCTGCTTGCGCGTCTTCCGCTGCCACGGGAGCATCTTCTGCGGTCGCCGGCAGATCGAACAGGTTCTGCGCCTCGGCCCCACTGCGCGACTGCTTGCGCCGCGTGCGGTGATACGCCATACCCGTACCCGCCGGAATCAGGCGACCGACAATGACGTTCTCCTTGAGGCCGCGCAACTCGTCACGCTTGCCCATGATTGCAGCCTCTGTGAGAACACGCGTGGTTTCCTGGAAAGACGCCGCTGAAATGAAGGAGTCAGTTGACAAGCTGGCTTTGGTGATGCCGTGCAACATGAAGTCGTAGATCGCCGGCGTCTTGCCGGCTGCAATCAGCCTGTCATTCTCGTCCAGCACCGCAGCGCGTTCGACTTGCTCTTCCTTGATAAAGGTCGAATCGCCCGGGTGCGCAATCACCACCCGGCGCAGCATCTGGCGCACGATCACCTCGATATGCTTGTCGTTGATCTTCACGCCTTGCAGGCGATACACGTCCTGAACTTCATCAATGATGTAACGGGCGAGTTCTTCCACACCCTTCAGGCGCAGAATGTCATGGGGATCTGCCGGGCCGTCAACAATCACCTCACCCTTGTTGACCACCTGTCCATCGTGGGCCATGACGTGCTTGTCCTTGGTGATCAGATACTCATGCGCCGTACCGTCGGGCTCGGTGATCACCAGACGCTGCTTGCCCTTGGTATCCTTGCCGAAAGACACGGTGCCGGTGACTTCCGCCAACACGCCGGCATCCTTCGGTATGCGCGCTTCGAAGAGTTCGGCAACGCGCGGCAAACCACCGGTAATGTCACGTGTCTTGGACGACTCCTGCGGGATCCGGGCGAGAATGTCGCCAACCGCCACGGGTTGACCGTCCTTTACGGTGATCAGCGAGCCAACCTGGAAGGTAATCGTCACGATGTGATCGGTACCATGAATCTTGACTTCCTGGCCTGACTCGTCGATCAACTTGACCTGCGGACGTACTCCCTTGGATGCCTTGGCACCGCGCTTGGGATCGATAACGACCAGAGTGGAGAGACCGGTAACCTCGTCCATCTGTTCGGCGACCGTGGCGTTCTTTTCGACGTTCTCGAACTTGACCGTACCCGCATACTCCGTAACGATCGGACGGGTGTGCGGATCCCACATGGCCAATTGAGCGCCGGCCTTGACCGACTTGCCGTCGTCGGCCCGCAAAGTTGCGCCGTAGGGAACCTTGTGGCGCTCGCGCTCGCGACCGTTGTCGTCGGTAATCATCACTTCCCCGGAGCGGGAAATGACAATCTTCTCGTTCTTCGGATTGGTGACGTAGCGCATGGTTGCGGTAAAGCGGATCACGCCCGAACTCTTGGCCTCGATACTGCTTTGCGCTGCGGAACGCGATGCCGCACCACCAACGTGGAAGGTACGCATCGTCAGCTGGGTACCTGGCTCGCCGATTGACTGGGCGGCGATGACGCCGACAGCCTCGCCGGCGTTGACCAATGAACCACGCCCCAGATCGCGGCCGTAACACTTGGCGCACAAACCGTAGCGAGTTTCGCAAGATAGCGGGCTGCGCACGCGAACTTCGTCGATGTCGAGAACTTCGATGGCATCGACGGCGTCCTCATCGAGCAGATACCCTGCGGCAAACAGCACCTCCTGCGTATCCGGATGAATTACATCGGTGGTGGTGACGCGACCCAGAATGCGCTCACGCAACGGTTCGATCACTTCCCCGCCCTCGACCAGGGCCTTCATGGCGAAACCGTTCTGCGTGCCGCAATCGTCCACAATCACCACCAGATCCTGGGTGACGTCCACCAGACGGCGGGTCAGATAACCCGAGTTGGCGGTCTTCAATGCCGTATCGGCCAAGCCCTTGCGCGCGCCGTGGGTCGAAATGAAGTACTGCAGAACGTTGAGTCCCTCGCGAAAGTTGGAGGTGATCGGTGTTTCGATGATCGAGCCGTCCGGCTTGGCCATCAGACCGCGCATACCGGCCAGTTGCCTGATCTGTGCGGCAGAACCTCGCGCACCGGAGTCGGCCATCATGTAAATGGAATTGAAAGACTCCTGGCTTACCTGCTTGCCATCGGCGCTGGTAACCGTCTGATGGGCAAGTTGATCCATCATGGCCTTGGCCACCTGATCACCGGCACGACCCCAGATATCCACCACCTTGTTATAGCGCTCGCCAACCGTCACCAGACCCGAGGTGTACTGTTTTTCGATTTCCTTGACTTCGGTTTCCGCCGCCGCGATCAGGCTGTGCTTCTGCGTCGGCACCAGCATGTCATCGACGCAGATCGAAATACCAGCGCGGGTTGCCAGGCGGAAACCAGCCTGCATCAACTTGTCGGCAAAAACCACTGTCTCCTTGAGTCCGCAACGACGGAAGCTCTCGTCGATCAGCTTGGAGATTTCCTTCTTCTTGAGGGGTTTGTCGAGCACCTTGAACGGCAGCCCGCGCGGCAGAATCTCCGACAGAAGGGCGCGTCCCGCAGTGGTTGAATAGCGGGTGATCTTTGGCTGCCATTGCTTGTCAGCGTCCAGTTCATACTCGCGAATACGTACCGTAATGCGCGCATGGAGGTCAATCTGGCGCGAGTCGATGGCACGGGTTATCTCGGCGATATCCGCAAACATCATGCCGTTGCCTCGGGCAGAAACGTTCTCGCGGGTAGCGTAGTAGAGGCCCAGCACGACGTCCTGCGAGGGCACGATAATCGGCTGTCCGTTGGCCGGCGAGAGGACATTGTTCGAAGCCAGCATCAAAGTACGGGCTTCCATCTGCGCCTCAAGCGAAAGCGGGATGTGCACCGCCATCTGGTCACCGTCGAAGTCGGCGTTGAATGCCACGCAAACCAGCGGATGCAGCTGGATCGCCTTGCCTTCGATCAAGGTCGGTTCGAAGGCCTGAATGCCAAGACGGTGCAGCGTCGGGGCTCGATTCAGCATCACCGGATGCTCACGAATGACTTCTTCAAGAATGTCCCATACCACCGGAGTTTCTGCTTCGACTTCCTTCTTTGCGGCCTTGATGGTGCTGGCAATACCCATTTTTTCTAGACGCTCGAAGATGAAGGGCTTGAACAGTTCAAGCGCCATTTTCTTCGGCAGGCCGCACTGGTGCAGCTTGAGTTGCGGACCGACAACGATCACCGAGCGACCCGAATAATCGACACGCTTGCCCAGCAGATTCTGGCGGAAACGCCCGCCCTTGCCCTTGATCATGTCGGCCAGCGACTTCAGCGGACGCTTGTTGGCGCCGGTCATTGCCTTGCCCCGACGGCCGTTGTCCAGCAGCGAATCGACGGCCTCCTGCAGCATGCGCTTTTCGTTGCGAACGATGATGTCCGGCGCCTTGAGTTCAAGCAGGCGCTTGAGACGGTTGTTGCGGTTGATGACGCGGCGATACAGATCGTTGAGGTCGGACGTGGCAAAACGTCCGCCATCCAGCGGAACCAGCGGACGCAGATCCGGCGGCAGCACCGGCAGCACCTCGAGAATCATCCACTCCGGTTTGATTCCCGACTGCTGGAAGCCCTCGAGGACCTTCAGGCGCTTGGAAATCTTCTTGCTCTTCGCTTCGGATCCGGTGGTCTCGAGTTCCTGGCGCAGCGTCTCGACCTGACGATTGAGATCAAGGGTGCGCAGCAATTCGCGCACGCCCTCGGCACCCATCACGGCGGTGAAATCGTCGCCGTATTCCTCGACCTTGGCGAGGTAATCATCTTCTGTCAGCAATTGCGCACGATTGAGCGGTGTCATGCCGGGATCAACCACGACAAAGGCTTCGAAGTAGAGCACGCGCTCGATGTCGCGCAGCGTCATGTCGAGCACCATGCCGAGGCGGCTGGGCAGGCTCTTGAGGAACCAGATGTGCGCGGTCGGCGAAGCCAGTTCGATGTGGCCCATGCGTTCGCGACGCACTTTTGACTGGGTGACTTCAACGCCGCACTTTTCGCAGATCACGCCGCGGTGCTTCAGGCGCTTGTACTTGCCGCAGAGGCATTCGTAATCCTTGACCGGACCAAATATCTTGGCGCAGAACAGGCCATCGCGTTCCGGCTTGAAGGTGCGATAGTTGATGGTCTCGGGCTTCTTGACCTCGCCGTAGGACCACGAGCGAATCTTGTCGGGCGATGCAAGGCCGATGGTAATGGCGTCGAATTCTTCTTCGGCCGCCAGGTTCTGCTTGAACAGGTCTGCAAACAGGCTCTTCATATTCTTGTCTCCAATGGGCAGCTATCGGGTCAGTAACGCTCGAGATCGATATCGATCGCCAGCGAGCGAATTTCCTTGACCAGCACGTTGAAGGATTCCGGCATGCCGGCATCGATCTTGTGCTCGCCCTTGACGATGTTTTCGTACACCTTGGTGCGGCCGTTGACGTCGTCCGACTTGACCGTAAGCATTTCCTGCAACACATACGCGGCACCGTAGGCTTCCAGCGCCCAAACTTCCATCTCACCGAAACGCTGCCCACCGAACTGCGCCTTGCCGCCCAAGGGCTGCTGGGTAACCAGGCTGTAGGGGCCAGTGGAACGGGCATGCATCTTGTCGTCCACCAGGTGATGCAGCTTCAGCACGTGCATGTAGCCCACGGTTACCTGTCTCTCGAATGAGTCCCCGGTGCGGCCGTCATACAGGTCTACCTGCCCGTTGCTGGGCAGGCCGGCCAGTTCCAGCATGGCCTTGATTTCGGACTCATTGGCACCGTCGAACACCGGTGTGGCGAAGGGCACACCCCCTTGCAGATTTCCGGCAAGTTCGACTACTTCCTTTTCGCTCAGACTGTCAATGTCTTCGCTGCGGCCTGAAGCGTTGTAGATCTTGTTCAACAGCTTGCGAATCTCCACTGCGGCGGCCTGCCTGCGCAACATTTCACCGATCTTCTGGCCAAGGCCCTTGGCCGCCCAGCCGAGGTGGGTTTCCAGAATCTGGCCAATGTTCATCCGCGAGGGCACGCCCAAGGGGTTGAGCACGATATCCATCGGCGTGCCGTCTGCCATATGTGGCATGTCCTCGACCGGAACAATTTTGGAGACCACGCCCTTGTTGCCGTGCCGACCGGCCATCTTGTCGCCGGGTTGCAGGCGGCGCTTGACGGCGAGATACACTTTGACCATCTTCTGCACACCCGGCGGCAGTTCGTCGCCCTGGGTCAGCTTCTTCCTCTTCGCCTCGAAAGCGACGTCGAAATCCTTGCGGGTCTGTTCCACACTGTCGCGCAGATTTTCGAGTTGCTGCTGAGCCCCTTCGTCGGCGAGGGATATGTCAAACCAGTGATAGTGCTCGACTGATTCGAGATAGGCCTTGGTGATCTTGGTGCCCTTGACCAGCTTCTTTGGTCCCTTGCTGGCGACCTTGTTGGTCAACAGCTTCTCGATGCGAGCGAAGGTGTCGCGCTCGACGATGCGCATCTGGTCGGCCAGATCCTGCTTGTAGCCTTTCAACATGTCGTCGATGATCGACTGGGCACGCTTGTCGCGCTCGATGCCCTCTCGGGTAAACACCTGAACATCGATCACCGTGCCGATCATGCCAGATGGCACGCGCAGCGAAGTGTCCTTCACATCGGAGGCTTTCTCACCGAAGATTGCGCGCAGCAGCTTCTCTTCTGGCGTGAGTTGGGTTTCGCCCTTCGGCGTTACCTTGCCGACCAGCACGTCTCCCGCTTCAACTTCAGCACCAATGTAGACGATCCCCGACTCGTCAAGACGACCGAGCTGCGATTCGCCCAAAGTAGCGATATCGCGCGAAATTTCCTCCGCACCCAGCTTGGTATCACGTGCCACGACCGTCAGTTCCTCGATATGGATCGAGGTGAAACGATCATTCGCTACGACGCGCTCCGAGATCAGAATCGAATCCTCAAAATTGTAGCCGTTCCAGGGCATGAACGCCACCAGCATATTCTGGCCCAGCGCCAGCTCACCCAGATCGGTAGAGGCGCCGTCGGCCACCACATCACCCTTGGCAATCAGGTCGCCGACCCTGACGATGGGCCGCTGGTTGATGTTGGTGTTCTGGTTGGAACGGGTGTACTTGATCAGGTTGTAGATGTCGACGCCGACTTCGCCCGATACCGTCTCCGCGTCGTTGACTCGCACCACGATGCGATTGGCGTCGATGTAGTCCACCACGCCCCCACGCAAGGCTTGCACCGCCGTGCCCGAGTCGACTGCGACAGTACGTTCGATACCGGTACCGACGAAGGCCTTTTCCGGACGCAGGCAGGGAACCGCCTGACGCTGCATGTTGGCGCCCATCAAGGCGCGATTGGCATCGTCGTGCTCAAGGAAGGGAATCAGCGAAGCCGCGACCGAGACAATCTGACTCGGCGCCACATCCATGTACTGAACATCGGGCGGCTCCTTCAATTCAAATTCGCCCTTGAAGCGGCAGGACACCAGAGCGTCGCTGAGCTTGCCCTTCTTGTCCAGCTGGGCATTGGCCTGGGCAATGACGTACTTGCCTTCCTCGATCGCAGAGAGATACTCGATCTCGTCGGTGACGCGGCTGTTCTCCACCTTGCGATAAGGTGTTTCCATGAAACCGTACTCGTTGGTGCGCGCATACAGTGCCAGCGAGTTGATAAGACCAATGTTCGGGCCTTCCGGTGTCTCGATCGGGCAGACGCGGCCGTAATGGGTCGGGTGCACGTCGCGCACCTCGAAACCGGCACGCTCCCGGGTCAGTCCGCCCGGGCCGAGGGCCGAAACGCGACGCTTGTGTGTGATTTCCGACAACGGGTTGGTCTGGTCCATGAACTGCGAAAGCTGGCTGGAGCCGAAGAATTCCTTGATCGCTGCCGAGATGGGCTTGGCGTTGATCAAATCGTGCGGCATCAGATTGTCGCTTTCAGCCTGGTTCAGACGCTCCTTGACGGCGCGTTCGACACGCACCAGACCGGCACGGAACTGGTTCTCGGCGAGTTCGCCCACCGAGCGCACGCGACGATTGCCCAGGTGATCAATGTCATCTACTTCACCGCGCCCGTTGCGCAGCTCGACCAGGATGCGGACGACGTCAACGATGTCCTCATTCGACAAGGTACCGGCACCTTCAATTTCCTCGCGCCCGACGCGGCGATTGAATTTCATGCGGCCAACAGCGGAAAGATCGTAGCGCTCTTCCGAATAGAACAAGCCGTGAAACAGATTCTCCACAGCGTCTTCCGTCGGCGGCTCGCCGGGACGCATCATCCGGTAGATTGCCACGCGCGAGGCCCACTGGTCGGCGCTCTCATCAATACGCAGCGTCGATGAGATGTAGGCGCCGCGGTCGAGATCGTTGACGTAAAGCGTCTGAACCTGCTCGATGCCGCTAGCCGCCAACTTGGCCAGCAGTTCCTCGGTAATCTCATCGTTGGCGTTGGCCAGCACTTCGCCGGTTTCGGCATTCACTATGTTGCGGGCTATGATGCGACCGATCAAAAACTCATCAGGCACGATGATTTTCTTGATGCCAGCCTCGGCCATTTCGCGGATATGCTTGACCGTGATCCGCTTGTCTTTTGCGACGATGACCTTGCCGGCCTTGTCGAGGATGTCGAACTTCGCCACTTCGCCGCGAAGGCGTTCGGGCACCACCTCGAACAGAATGCCCTTCTTGGCAAAGTGAAAACTGTCGGACTCGAAGAAGGTAGCGAGAATCTGCTCGTGCGTCAGGCCGATCGACTTCAGCAGAATCGTCACCGGCATCTTGCGACGACGATCGATACGGAAATAAAGAATGTCCTTCGGATCAAATTCGAAGTCCAGCCAGGAGCCGCGATAAGGAATGATGCGCGCCGAGAACAGCAGTTTGCCTGAGCTGTGGGTCTTGCCCTTGTCGTGTTCAAAGAAAACACCCGGCGAACGATGCAACTGGGAGACGATGACCCGCTCCGTACCATTGATGACAAAGGAACCGGTCGTGGTCATCAAAGGGATTTCACCCATGTACAGTGGTTGGTCTTCCTTGACTTCCTTCACCGCCTTGGTGTCGCGGTCAAGGAGTTCGAGGCGAACCTTGGCACGCAGCGGACTGGCAAAGGTCAGGCCACGCTGCTGACATTCCTTGACATCGAAGGTCGGCTCGCCGAGCATGAACTCGACGAAGTGGAGGCGGGCATTTCCCGAATGCGCAACAATCGGGAATATCGACGTGAACGCCGCTTGCAAGCCCTCGTTGCGCCGGTGTGCCGGTGGCACCTCGGCCTGCAGGAAGCGCGTGTAGGACTCGATCTGCGTCGCCAGAAGAAAGGGAACGTCGAGGACGTTGGCCCGCTTGGCAAAGCTTTTGCGAATGCGCTTTTTTTCTGTGTAGGAATACGCCATGGTGGCTCCGTTCAGGATTCAGACGTCGAAGGTCAAAGGACAGGGCTGAGGCAAAGCAATTCAGCACTCTCGTGTAACCCCCGGATTAAATGCAGCGGGGTAGATCTCAACTGGTACAACGTACTTGTGTTTCTACAAGGACCAATAGCGGGTTGGCGGCGACGCCGCCAACCCGCTATTGAATCGCAATTACTTGACCTCGACCTTGGCGCCGACATCCTCAAGTTGCTTCTTGAGGGCTGCAGCGTCAGCCTTGGAAATGCCTTCCTTGACAGCCTTCGGAGCGCCATCAACCAGATCCTTGGCTTCCTTGAGGCCGAGGCCCGTGGCAGCGCGAACGACCTTGATGGCTTCGACCTTCTTTTCGCCCGCAGCCAGCAACATCACGGTGAATTCGGTCTGCTCTTCGACGGCAGCAGCGGCCGCGGCCGGGGCGGCAACGGCAACAGCAGCCGCAGCGGCGGAAACGCCAAACTTTACTTCCATTTCCTTGATCAGCTCGGACAGATCGAGAACGGTCATGCCAGCGATGGCATCGAGTATTTCAGCTTTGCTTACAGCCATGATTACAGCTCCTGAATGAATGTTTGGATCAATGAAAAACGATTACGCAGTCTCTTTGGCGTCGCGCACAGCAGCGAGGCCCCTGACAAACTTCGTCGGGACTTAGTTGAGTGTGCGGACAAAC
>JAPLQZ010000011.1 GCA_026399415.1 Rhodocyclales bacterium
GGCTTCGCCGAGATCGTGCTCGAAATCGTTGATCTCGGAATAGGCGCGCAACTAGTCGTTTTCGGTGCAGAAGCCCTCGACGCGTTCGACCAGCACGCGGCCGTACCAGGTGCGATCGAAAATGGCAAAGCGGCCGCGACGCGGAATGTGACGCCAGAAACGCCACAGGTAAGGCTGGGCGCGCTCTTCCTCGGTCGGCGCGGCCACCGGCACGATCTGGTAGTCGCGCGCATCCATCGACGCGGCGATGCGGCGGATGGCGCCGCCCTTGCCGGCCGCATCGGCGCCCTCGAAGGCGCATACCACGGAACGCCCCTTGAAGCGCGGGTCGCGCACCAGTTCGGACAGCTTGCCCTGCCATTGCGCCAACTGGTGTTCGTATTCATTCTCGCTCAACTGGTGCGTTAGCTTGAGTTCGGACAGTACGTTGCGCCCGTCGATATTCACCCGCATCGGCGGCGCTACCGGCGTGGTGTGCTTGTCCGCATCGGCCAGACGCTGACGGATGGCTTCGAGCAGGATCTTGCCCGTGGTCAGCGAGCGATAGCGATCATCCTCGCCTTCGATGATGGTCCAGGGCGCCCAGGGCGTGTTGGGCATGCGCAATACGTGGCCGACGACGTCCTGCAGCTTGTCGTAGGTCTTCAGACGTTCCCAGTTCCACTTGGTGACGCGCCAGGCCGTCTTCGGATCCTTTTCCAGCAGCTTCAAGCGGCGCTTCTGACCGTCCTTGGTCAGGTGGAACCAGAACTTCAGCACCAGTGCGCCTTCGTTGACCAGCATCGCCTCGAAGCGGTTGATCTGGTCGATGCGCGCATCCATGTCCGCCTTGCTCATGCCGCCGTCGAGGCGGTCGTGGATCGGGCTCGAATACCACGAACCGGCGAATACGCCGATGCGACCCTTGGGCGGTAGCGCGCGCCAGTAACGCCACATGAAAGGCCGCGCCAGTTCCTCGTCGGTGGGCGCGGAAAACGCCAGGGTCGAGATGAAGCGCGGGTCCATCCACTCGTAGAGAATATTGATGGTCTCGCCCTTGCCGGCGCCGTCCTGACCGCTGACCAGCACGATGACCGGGATCTTGCCGTTTTCCTTGAGATCGTACTGGGCATCCTGCAATGCCGCGCGCAGGGCCGGCAGTTCCTTCTTGTAAGCTTGCTTGTCGATTTTGTGACCGAGTTCCGCGGATTCGAACATTACCAGTCTCCCCAAAGTGCCATCATTGCCGCCAGGGCACCAAGCCCGGCGGTTTCAGTGCGCAACACGCGCGGCCCCAGCCCGATGGGATGGAAGCCGGCGGCCCGCGCCGCCAACAACTCGCCTTCCTCGAAGCCGCCTTCGGGGCCGACCAGCAAGCTGACCGGCAGCGCAGGCGCCTTCATGTCGCGCAGGGACGCGGTGGCCCCCGGCGCACAGACGAAGCGTAGCCCATTCTCCAGAATCTGCGATACCGCCGGGACGCGATTGCGCCCGGATTGCTCGCAGGCGGCGATGGCGATGTTACGCCAATGCTCGACGCGGCGGCTCGCGCGTTCGCCCGAAAGCCGCACCAGGCTGCGTTTCGCGGTTACCGGCTGAATGTGGCGGACGCCCAGTTCGACCGCCTTTTGCACCACCAGATCCATCTTGTCGCCGGCCGGCAGCGCCTGTGCCAGGGTCAGCGCCAGTGGCGGTTCGCAGTCGGCGTCGTCAAATTCGTTGAGCGTCGCGCGCAAGTTCTTGCCCGCCGGGTGGAGTGTGGCCCGCCACTGGCCGCCGCGGCCGTCAAACAGAATCGCCGTGTCGCCAGCGCCGACTCTCAAGACCTTCAGCGCGTGGTGGGCGGCCTCGGTGGGCAACTCGACGGTGGCGCCGGGGTGCAGCGGGAAGGGACAGAAGAATCTAGGGTCTGTTCTCATTCAGGCGACGGTCGCGAAGGGGGCGAATCGGGCGCAGTGCAAGGCGCGACCGACGCCGTTGGGCCAATCCCCAGCAAGGAGGAAGTAACGCCGCAATGCGCCCGATTCGCCCCCTTCCCTTCGGGTTGCATCCCAATCCGGCGTCTGCGGCGTTGTCGGGCTTGGCAATGGAACAACCATTGCCTGCACCCTCCGCCTTGCATCCATCCGGATTGGGGTGCAACGCGATCCGCCGACTGAATGAGAACAGACCCTTGGTATCATGTTTGGATTATCCCTAAATTCCGGAGACCGCGCATGGTCAGTCTTTCCCCGCCAGTCTGCGACTTCGGCCGCCCGGCGATTGATTTCGACTTGCCGGGCGTCGACGGCCGGCGTCACAACCTGGCCAGCGCGCGCGGCGCGAAGGGTTTGCTGGTGATGTTCATCTGCAACCACTGTCCCTATGTCAAGGCGGTAATCCACCGCATCGTGCGCGACACGACGGAACTCGCCACGCTGGGCGTCGGCAGCATCGCCATCATGAGCAACGACCCGACCGATTATCCGGAGGACTCCTGGCAGAACATGGAGCGCATCGCGCGCGAACTGGCCTTCCCCTTTCCCTATGTGCTGGATCGGTCGCAGGAAGTGGCCAAAGCCCATGGCGCCGTATGCACGCCGGATTTCTTCGGCTACAACGCCGATCTGGAACTGCAGTATCGCGGCCGGCTCGACGAATCGCGCAAGGACACGGCACCCGAAGGTGTCCGCCGCGAGTTGTTCGAAGCGATGCGGCAGGTGGCCCTGAGCGGAACGGGGCCGGCGCAGCAGACGCCGGGTATCGGCTGTTCGATCAAGTGGAGAAACCCATGAGGCTGGCGCTGCTGGTCGCGGTCTGGATGGTCGCGACATCCGCTGGCGCAGTCGACAACGTGTTGCTGATCCAGATGCAGCCGGGCGGCGGCTACCGGGTCTGGCATACCGAAGGAGAAAGCCTGATTACCGACGACGAAGTCATGGCCCTCGAAGTGACCGCCAAACCCGGGGGCGGCGAAGAAATGACGACCAGTGTCGGCCCGGCCCGCGCCTATGAAACCAGCGACGGCGTGACGATCAGTCTGCCCGCCGCCAGGAACGACAAGGCGGTGCTGATCGACCGCGATGACTGCAATCATGTCCGGCTCTGGCATGCCGCCGGCACCACCAACCTGTCGGAAGACCAGATTACCGATATTGTCATGAGCGCGCTCCCCGGGGGCGGCAAGCGCCTCACCATCGGCATCTACCACGTCAAGGCTTTCGTCACCAA
Source organism: Rhodocyclales bacterium (assembly GCA_026399415.1). Lineage (GTDB taxonomy): Bacteria > Pseudomonadota > Gammaproteobacteria > Burkholderiales > Rhodocyclaceae > Sulfuritalea. The sequence goes on from JAPLQZ010000011.1 coordinate 3,190, forward strand.
GCTGGGCGTGACGGCGGCGCTCTGGAATGCTCCGAAAAAATAGCCGGTGCGCCGCCACACGGAATGCCGCTTCGAAGAGTTTTCGAAGTGCGGTTTTTGCGGCATGATGAGCAACAGGTCTTCTGTCATGCGTA
>JAPLQZ010000007.1 GCA_026399415.1 Rhodocyclales bacterium
CGGCTTGTAAAAGGTTTCGATGGTATAGCCGAGATCGACCGGATCGCTGCCCGCCGAGACGTTGCGGTCGGCCAGATCCTGCCCGGCACAGAAGCCGCGCCCGGCTCCGGTCAGCAGCAGTACGCGGGCGCCGCCATCGCGTACGCGGGTCAGCGCATCGCGCAGTTCCAGAAGCATCTCGGCGTTGAAGCTGTTGAGCCGGTCGGGACGATTCAGGGTGATGCGGGCAATGCCGGCTTCAAGCGAGAAGATGATGTGCAGGTAGTTCATTGGCGGAGTTCCGGTGATCGATCAGTCGGGAATGGACAGGCCGAGGCGCTTGAGCGCGGCGGCGGACTGCGCCTTCCAGTCGCCCAGCATTTGTGCGCTGCTGCGATGGCGCAGTCCGTACTGGATGTAGATCGCAGCGTGATCCGAGTCGACGCGGCCAAAGGTGGCGGCAACGCGCGGATGCCAGTAGTCGACGGCGGCTTGCACGGCGGCCTTGCTGCCGTTGCGCTCGATGGCCTGTCCGACGCCGCTTGTACCCAGTTGTGCGTGTTTCTTTTCGCGTGGCAGGATCTGCGTGATCGCATCGGCAAGGGGCAAATAGGAACTCTGCGCCATTTCGGCCAGCTGGATCGCAGTGGCTGTGCCCATCAGCATGTTGAAGACGATGGCATCTTCCCAGCCTTCCAGCGGATAGTGAAAAACATTGAGTCGCTTGTCGCCGCCGATGCGTCGTGTGCCAAGATCGATCTGCCGGTCGAGACGCGAATCCCAGGCATGGGAGCGCACATAGAGCATGGAGTTAACGCCGAAGGATTCCAGCAACTTGAGCGCCATCTCGGCGTGCACATATTTTTCGGTGACGATCTTCGCCGCAATGATGCGCTCGCGCACTCCCGGCCCCCGGTTGATGAAGGGGCAAAAGCCGGCAGCACCGGCCAGTTCAGAGTCGGCAAAGACCACCACCAGACGCATCAACTCGCTACGGTAACTGGTTGGCACCGGCTCGCCGGCGCAGCGCAGGACGTCACCTTCGGGCGGGTTGCCTTGCATGCCGGGAACTCCCCTTCGGGGGCCGGCAACCTTGTGACCCGCTCCGATGCGTTCGAGAAAAGCCTTGTCCAGTTTCTGCATGTCTCGCTCCACGATGGGTAGGCAAAGGTCGCGCCCTTGCTATTTCATGATTTTGCAGCGCTGCGCAGCGTCACGATACCAGCACTCTGAATTATTGAATCCGTATTGAATTAATTATGACACAAAACATACGGGTGCGATACAATAAAAATGTATCACGTTGCCATTCCCTGGCGACGGGGAAGTCAGAGGAATTTGCAACATGGCCAAGATACTGATTATCGTCGGTACCGAGTCGGGTAATGCCCAGATGTGCGCCGACCATCTGTCCGACAATCTGCCCGCGCTCGGCCATGAGGTCGAGGTGGCGGCGGAGGCTGATGCCGGCAGTGTTGGTCTCGACGGACGGGATGTCGTGCTGGTATGTACCTCGACGCACGGTGACGGCGAGTTGCCCGACAACATCATTCCTTTGGCCGAGCGTCTGCGTGAAGATGCGCCTGATCTCTCCCACCTGCGCTATGGAGTGATAGCACTTGGCGACCAGACCTACAAGGCGACTTTCTGCAAGGCCGGCAAGGATCTGGATGCCCTGTTCGCCGGATGCGGCGCGCGCAAGATAGGCGAGCGGCTTGAGATCGATGCCTGTACCCAGCCGCTACCCGATGAAGACGCGCTGAACTGGGCCCAGGAATGGGTCACGATGTTGTGATGCCAGGCAACAGGTGGAACCGGAAATGGAGAGGAGCGAAATGAAAGTTTACGCAATCGATGGCATCGTGCCGGTGGTTGACCCGACCGCCTATGTGCATCCGTCGGCGGTGCTGATTGGCGACGTCGTGGTTGGCCCCGGCGCTTATATCGGCCCCTGCGCCAGCCTGCGCGGCGACTTCGGCCGCCTGTTCATCGGCGCCGGCGCCAATGTGCAGGATTGCTGCGTGATGCACGGCTTTCCCGGCAGCGACACCATCGTCGAGGAGCATGGCCACATCGGCCATGGCGCCATCCTGCATGGCTGCATCGTGCGCAGGAACGGCATGGTCGGCATGAACGCGGTGGTGATGGACAACGCCGTGGTCGGCGAATCGGCCATTGTTGCGGCGCAGAGCTTTGTCAAGGCCGGCATGGAAATTCCGCCGCGCATGTTGGCCGGTGGAGTGCCGGCCAAGGTGATGCGCGAGCTGACCGAACTTGAGATGGCGTGGAAAGTGGAAGGTACCGGCGTCTATCTGGATCTTGTAAAGCGCTGCCACGGCACGCTGCAGGAGGTCGAGGCGCTGACGGCGGTCGAGCCGGACCGCCAGCGGCTAAAGCTGCCGGAACTCAAGACTCTGCAGGAAACCCGGCGCGGCAGCTGAACAAAAGCCGCAGCAACAGCAGGGGCCAATCTTGCCGGCGCGTTCATCAACCTCGGGATAGTTCATGCGTGTTGCAATCATCGGGTCCGGGCCGGCCGGCTTCTACGCTGCGGAGGCGCTGCTCAAACGTACCGATACGGAAGTTCATGTCGACATGTTCGAGCGTCTTCCTACGCCTTACGGTCTGGTGCGAGGCGGCGTTGCGCCCGACCACCAGAGCATGAAAACCGTTACCCGCGTTTATGCAAGGACTGCCGCGAGACCCACATTCAGGTTTATGGGCAATGTGGGGCTTGGACGTGACGTGACGGTCGAGGATCTTCGCCGGCACTACCACCAGATTGTCTATGCCACCGGCAACGAGGACGATCGTCGTCTCGGTATCCCTGGGGAAGGCATGGCGCGCTGTACTCCGGCGACGGTGTTCATCGGCTGGTACAACGGACACCCCGACTACAAGAATGCAAAGATCGATTTGTCGGTATCCCGCGTCGCGATTGTCGGCCACGGCAATGTCGCCATGGATGCCGCCCGGATGCTGCTGTACACGCCCGTCAAACTGGAAAAGACCGACATTGCCGGGCACGCGCTGGAAGTTCTGCGTCAGAGCAAGGTGCGCGAGGTTTTTGTTCTCGGGCGGCGCGGCCCGGAACACGCCACTTTTACTCCCCCGGAACTCAGGGAATTCGTCGAGATGGATGATGTCGATGTGGTTATCGATCCGGGCGCGCTCGCGGGCTGCGTGATTCCGGAGACCGAGGGCACCACTCAGCAAGAGAGAAATCTGAAGATTCTCCAGTCCTTCACCAAGCGGCAGCCTGGCGCAAGGGAAAAGAAGTTGCACATACGCTTTCTGGTCTCCCCGACCGAGGTGATCGCCGACGCGGAAGGCAATGTGGCTGGTATCGCCCTCGAGAAAAACCGCCTTGAAGTAAACCCGGACGGCACGGTCAGCGCGCGTGGCACAGGCGAGATCGAAATCCTCGATGTCGGAATGGTGTTGCCGGCAATCGGTTATGCCGCGCAACGGATTCCCGGTGTCCCCTACGACGAAAAGGCGCGGATCATTGCCAACCGGGATGGACGCGTGGTGGAGCCCGTCACTCGCAGCGTGATTGCCAACGAATACGTGGTCGGCTGGGCGCGCACCGGCCCCCATGGACTCATCGGATCACACAAGGGCGCGTCCGCCCGTGTTGTCGAACTCATGATCGCCGATGGCGCCGGCCTCGAGGCGCGGGAACTGCCGGGCCGCGAAGCCATCGTCTCCCTGCTTCGCCAGCGCAGCCTGCAAACTGTGTCGTTCAACGACTGGAAGCAGCTCGATGACGTCGAGGTGGCACGTGGCGCGAGACGAGGCGCGCCACGCGACAAGATTGTCGATGTCGAGGCGATGCTTACGGTGCTTGCCCCGCGCTGAGATGCCGCATGCGGCGGCAGCCGACATGCACCGGAAAGCCTTCTGCGGGGGCCCTGCAAGACAATTTTCAGTTGTTTCAGGGCTTTGCGCCAACGACAAAAAGCGGTAAAATAGAAAGTTCTGTGCTCCCTATCAATCTGAACGATGACCGCGATGAAAACCACCACTGAAAATGCTGAAAAGCCGAACACCTCCAAGGCTGGTTCCCGCCCTGTCGAGGAACTGGACAGTGTAGTAATCCGATTCGTCGGGGATTCCGGCGATGGCATGCAGCTTACCGGCACCGAGTTTTCCAAAGCGGTCGCCAAAGCCGGCCACGGTTTCACCACTCACCCCGATTATCCGTCGGAGATCCGCGCCCCGACCGGCACGCTGTATGGCGTTTCCGGCTATCAGATCCAGTATTCCTCCGGCCGGGTTTTTACTTCCGGCGATTCGCCGGACGTGCTGGTCGTCATGAATCCCGCCGCGTTGAAGACCAACCTGCCGGACGTCAAGCATGGTGGGATCCTCATCGTCAATAACAGCGCCTTTACTCCGGGCAACCTGGAAAAGGCCAAGTACCAGAGCAACCCGCTGGAAGACGGCAGCCTGCAAGGGTATCGCCTCTACTCGATCGACATCTCCACGCTGACTGCGAATGCGTTGGCAGACTCGGGTCTGGGCAAGAAAGAAGTAGGTATGTGCAAGAACTACTTCTCGCTGGGCCTGATGATGTGCCTGTACAGCCGCCCGGTGGACAAGGAAATCACCGACATCGAGAAGAAGTTCGTCAAGAAGCCGAAAGTCGCCGCAGCCAACATCACCGCACTGCGCGCAGGCTATGCCTATGCCGAAGCCACAGAGATGTTCGCCGTCTCCTACCAGATGCGCGAATCTACGCCGATACCGGGCAAGTACCGCAGCATCACCGGTAACACGGCGTCTGCACTCGGTTTCGTCGCCGCTTCCGAGATTTCCGGGGTGCCGCTGTTCATTGGTTCCTACCCGATCACGCCGGCGACCGAAATTCTCCAGGAGCTCTCCAACCTCAAGCACTACAACGTGACGTCGTTTCAGGCGGAGGACGAGATCGCCGGCATTTGTTCGACCATCGGCGCTTCCTATGGTGGCGCACTGGCCTTGACGACAACCTCCGGACCGGGCCTGGCGCTCAAGACGGAGGCGATGGGCCTGGCGGCCATTCTCGAAATTCCGATGGTGATCGTCGATGTCCAGCGCGCCGGTCCCTGCACCGGCATCCCGACCAAGACCGAGCAATCCGATCTGCTGCAAGCCGTGTATGGCCGCAACGGCGAATGCCCGATTCCAGTGATCGCCGCCAACTCGCCGTCGGACTGCTTTGACGCTGCGCTGGAGGCCTTCCGCATCGCCGTCAAGTACATGACGCCCGTCATCCTGCTGACCGAGGGCGGCATTGGCCAGGCCGCCGAGCCCTGGCTGATTCCCGATGTAGCCAACTTGCCGAAGATGGATGTCAAGTATCGCACTGACCCCAAAGGATTTCAGCCCTACGCCCGCGATGAAAACCTGGCGCGCGCCTGGGTTCGCCCCGGTACGCCCGGCATGGAGCATCGCCTCGGGGGTCTGGAGAAGGATGCCCTGACCGGCAATATTTCTTCCGAGCCGCTCAATCACCAGATCATGTGCGAAACGCGTGCCGCCAAGGTCGCCGGCATCGCCAAGGATTTCCCGCCCTTGAAGGTCGAGGGTCCGGCACAGGGCGACGTGCTGGTGATCGGCTGGGGCAGCACCTACGGCTCGATCGCCCAGGCCTGGCAAAAGGCCAATGCCGCGGGCAAATCAGTGGCCTTCGTTCATCTGCGCCACCTCAATCCCTTGCCTGCCGATCTCGGCGACATAATCGGCCGTTACAAGAAGGTGTTGGTTCCCGAAACCAATTTGGGACAACTCTCGAGGCTGCTGCGTGAACGCTACCTGACCGACGTGATCCAATTGAACAAGGTACAGGGCAAGCCCCTCAAGGTCACCGAAATATATGACCGCATCCTGGAATTGTGCTGAGGAAACAATGATGACCGATATGACTGTAGCAACACCGATTCAAGCTCTGACCAAGAAGGACTTCGA
>JAPLQZ010000133.1 GCA_026399415.1 Rhodocyclales bacterium
ACCAGCACGACGATCTTGGCGATCACGGCGCCGGCCCAGCTTTCGATGAACTTGGTGACGATACCGAGGCCCAGCGCCGCCCAGACCGCGCCGGCCAGCTGGCCGACGCCGCCGAGCACGACGACCATGAAGGAATCGACGATGTAGCCCTGGCCCATGTCGGGGCCGACGTTGGCGATCTGCGACAGGGCGACGCCGCCCAGGCCCGCGATGCCGGCGCCGAGGGCGAAAGCCACGGTGTCGATGCGCCCCGTCGGCACGCCGACGCAGCCCGCCATGGCGCGGTTCTGCGTCACGGCGCGGACGAACATGCCGAGCCGCGTCTTGTTCATCAGCACCCAGACCAGGGCCAGCACGAACAGCGAGAAACCGACGATGACGATGCGATTGAGCGGCAGCACGATGGAAGGCAGAATCTCCAGACCGCCCGACATCCAGCTCGGGTTGGCGACCTCGACGTTCTGCGCGCCGAAGATCACGCGCGCCGCCTGGATCAGCATCAGCGACAGGCCCCAGGTGGCGAGCAGGGTTTCCAGCGCGCGGCCATAGAGCCAGCGGATCACCGTGCGCTCGAGCAGCACGCCGACCGCAGCGGCGGCGAAGAAGGCCACCGGCACCGCGGCCAGCAGATACCAGTCGAGCTGCGCCGGGAAATGCGCGCGGAAGATTCCCTGGATCGCATAGGTGGCATAGGCGCCGATCATCAGCAGCTCGCCGTGGGCCATGTTGATCACGCCCATGACGCCGTAAGTGATGGCCAGGCCCAGCGCGGCGAGCAGCAGGATACTGCCGAGGCTGAGGCCAGAGAATATGCGGCCTATGGTTTCGGCCAGGGTCAGACGGTCTTTCACTTCGAGGTAGGAGCGGAAGGCGGCGCGGCGCACCTCGACTTCGGCCTCGTTGGCCAGTTCCGATTGGGCCTTGAGCACGGCCTTGGTGTTCGGGTCGGCGCTACCGGCCAGCGCGGCGGCAGCGGCCAGGCGGATTTTCGGATCGGCATCCTTGAGTGTCGCCAGGGCGTGGATCTCGACCAGCAGGGCGCGGATCTTCGGATCGCTTTCGCGGTCGCGCGCCTTGGCCAGCATGGGAGCCATGCCGGCATCGACATTGGTGGCGATTTCCTTGACCGCCTTGATGCGCACCGTCGCGTCGGGATCGATCAGTTTCAGCACGGCCAGCGCGCCATCGAGTTCGCGCCGCACCCGGTTGTTGATCGTGATGTCCTCGCCCTGGGCGTCCTTCAGCGTGCCGTCGGCGAGCTGCTGCAAAATTGCGAGCGCTTCGGGTTCGGCGGTCAGCGCGAGCTTCTGGATCGCGGCAATCTTGTCCTCCGATTCCTCGGCGCCGAGCTGCTTGACGGCGGCCGGGTCGAGCGCCGCGTGGGCGGCGAGACTCAGGCAGCACAGCAAGGCGAAAGCGAGACGGCGCATTTTTTTGGAAAGTCGGTGCTTGCGACACGGCGACGGAAGTCGCCGTGTCGGTTCAGCTGGTTGGACAGCGAAGAAGCTTACTGCTCTTACTTGCCCTCGGGCTCGTCCTTCTTCTTGTCGTTGCCCGCGATGAAGGGCGACCATGGGACAGCCTTGACCGGACCCTTGGTCTTCCACACCACGTTGAACTGGCCGTCGGCCTTGACTTCGCCGATGAACACCGGCTTGTGCAGGTGATGGTTCTTCGGGTCCATCTGGATTTCGAAACCGGACGGTGCCTTGAACTTCTGGCCGCCGACCGCCGCGATCACCTTGTCGACATCGGTGGACTTGGCTTTCTCGACGGCCTGCGCCCACATATGGATACCGGCGTAGGTGGCTTCCATCGGGTCGTTGGTGACCACGGACTCGACCTTGGGCAGCTTCTGCTTCTTCGCCCAGTCGCGATACAGCTTTATGAAGGCGTCATTCTGCGGATTCTTGATCGACTGGAAATAGTTCCAGGCGGCCAGATGGCCGACCAGCGGCTTGGTATCGACGCCGCGCAGTTCTTCCTCGCCCACCGAGAACGCCACCACCGGCACGTCCGTGGCCTTGAGGCCGGCGTTGCCGAGTTCCTTGTAGAAGGGCACGTTGGAGTCGCCGTTGATGGTCGACACCACGGCCGTCTTCTTGCCCTCGCCGGCGAACTTCTTGATCTTGGCGATGATGGTCTGGTAATCGGAATGGCCGAAGGGGGTGTATTCCTCCATGATGTCGGCCTCGGCGACGCCCTTGCTCTTGAGGAAGGCGCGCAGGATCTTGTTGGTGGTGCGCGGATAGACGTAGTCGGTGCCGAGCAGCACCCAGCGCTTGGCCGAACCGCCGTCCTTGCTCATCAGGTATTCGACGGCGGGGATCGCCTGCTGGTTGGGTGCGGCGCCGGTGTAGAAGACGTTCTTTTCGAGTTCCTCTCCCTCGTACTGGACGGGATAGAACAGCAGGCCGTTGAGTTCCTTGAACACCGGGTTCACCGACTTGCGCGACACGGACGTCCAGCAGCCGAAAACCACCGCGACCTTGTCCTGCGTCAGCAGCTGACGCGCCTTTTCGGCGAACAGCGGCCAATTGGAGGCCGGATCGACCACCACGGCTTCGAGCTGCTTGCCCATCACGCCGCCCTTGGCGTTGATTTCGGCGATGGTCATCAGCGCCGTTTCCTTCAGCGCGGTTTCGGAGATGGCCATGGTGCCCGACAGGGAATGCAGGATACCGACCTTGATGGTGTCGGCGGCGACGGCGGGCTGGGTGACGAATCCGGCAGCAGCCAGGGCGATGGAAACGGCCGTGGCCTTGATGAAGTTGCGACGTAGCATGGTGTACCCCTTTCGATGGATTTGAGCGGACCGACCGTCTGGATTGAAACGGTGCAGTCCTTCCATAGCGAAGGTCGTGCCATGCCATCGACAAGGCCGGCAAAACGGCCGCAGTCGACTGGTACTACTGGGAAAAGCCTTGACGCCGTGCCCCGGGCGAAGCACTGAAGGGGGAAACCGGCGCGCACCAAAATGGAGGAACAGCAAAATTGCGCTGCTCTCTCTTGGTGCGTTGCCTTTGCCGCTGCGAAAAGACCGCAGCGACTATCGGGCCATTACTTCTTCTTTCTCGCTGCGGTGCGGGACTTCGCCGCGGCCTTGGTCCTGCTCTTGGGTTTTGCTTCCGGCGCGGGAGCCGGCTTGGACGCCGGCGGCACGTCGCCGATCAGCCCCTTGGCCGGGCAGATCTTGAAGACCGGACATTTCTTGCAACCAACGGCAATGGCAATCGGACAAAGAGTCATGGGGATTCCTGTTGATGGAGACTGGAGGCCGCGAGTATGCGCGCTGCCCGCCCCGGAAAGTAGTCTGTTTCGCCTAAGCCGGCCGCCGCCTGTTGCTTCAGCAACATCCTCGCGTCGCGACTCTCGTTGGCAGGTGCCGCGGACGGAGCCCGCACCATAACCTGGGTCGCGCGACGCCACAGCTTGAGCCACATCTCGTCCAGCGGACCGCTGAACAGGACATCGGCATCGACGGGCAAGAGA
>JAPLQZ010000045.1 GCA_026399415.1 Rhodocyclales bacterium
GATCTGGAGGCGCTGACCGATGACATTTTTGCGCGGACCTTCGAGGTCAACGTCACCGGCACATGGATGCTCACCAAGGCCGCGATGCCCTACCTCAAGCAGAGCGATGACGGCAACGTGATCAACATCACCTCGATTGCCGGCGTGCGCCCGGTGGGTAGTTCGATTGCCTATTCGATGAGCAAGGCGGCGCTCAACCACATGACGCTGTTGCTGGCCAAATCATGCGGACCGGTGCGCGTCAATGCGGTCGCGCCCGGCCTGGTGGAGACACCGTGGACCAGGGATTGGCAGGCACAGCACGACGCCGTCAGGGGCAGGGCGCCACTCAAACGCTCGGCCACTACCGCCGACTGCGTCGAGGCAACCCTGGCCCTGCTGCGCAATCGTTACGCCACAGGGCAAATCTTCGTCATCGACGGCGGACTGACCCTGGTGCTGTAGTCAGGCGCCGAGTTCAGGATTGATTTGAACCGGCCAGGATAAAGAAGACAGATCGCTATCCGAACTACCAGCGAACCAGGAGAATCAAGTACATGTTCGCGACCTTGCTACGCAGGCTTCGGGTCGTTGTGGTTACCCGACAACACGTAGTAGCATTGCCGCGACAGGTTGCCTTCGGTCTTCTTGCAAGACCCACGATGTTTTCATAGGAGAAAATCGGTGACTGAGCGCTGGCGCGATGCATGGTTTTTCTTCATGTGGCTGCTGCTGTCCGCGGCGATGTTTTTGCTCGCGAACTGGGAAGCCGGGCGTCAGGAGCGAGTTCGTCTTGAAGCTTTCCGCAGCGAGTTGTCCAATCTGGCGCAAATCTCCGAAGCCATCATGGCCAGCCGACTTACCGCCTATGACCGCACGCTGCTCGACCTGCGCAGGTTGTACACGGACGATCCGGCACATTTTCACGAACACGTTCAAAGGCTGCGCAGCGGTTCGCTCTCTGATCGCGATCTGCTCGTCGTCGTTCTCGACCGCGAGGGCTATCTCACCTATACCGATGCGCCCAACGTCAAACCCCGGCTCGATCTTCGCACCGGTCTCTATTTCCGCCATTTTGCCGATGGCGCCAGGGACGGCTTCCATATCGCCGAACCGCTTTTCGGGCGTGTAACTCAACGCTACACAGTGCCGCTGGCGCGACCTATTTATGACAAACAGGGCAATTTCAATGGCGTCATAGCCATTTCCGTCCGTCAGGACTCGCTGGCCGATTTTGGTCCGAACCTGCATTTGTCGGGCGACGCCACGGTGACAGTCGTCACCCGGGGTGGTTTTGTGGTGACCCGAGCGCAGGATCTTTCGACGGTGCAGGGCAAAAGAATACCGCCGCAACTGCTGGCGCAACTCGTCGACAACGACAACGGTGTGTTTTCCAGCAATGCCACGCCGGATGGAATACAGCGCACCATCGCCTGCCGCCATATCGATGGCACCCCGCTCATCAGTTACGTCGCGGTGTCACCGGCAGATGTTCTGCGCGTCACCTCGCAGCAGCGCAGCGTGCTGCTGGTTGGCGCGGGCTTTGCCTCCGTTCTGACCCTGCTGCTGATGATGGCATATCTGCGACACGAGAAGATCACGGCCCGATTCATCGCTACGCAGCAGGCTCACCTTACCGAAGCACAGCGCATTGCCGAAATGGGGAGTTGGGAACTCGATCTCGAGACGAAACGTTTCCAGTGGTCCGATGAGTTGTATCTGCTTTTCGGGGTTTCGCGCGAGAACTTCGTGGCCGACATGGAGAATTTTTTGTTGCTTGTCGATGAGTCAGACCGGGATGCCATCAAGGCTGAAATGGAGAGGTCGGGCGTTGAGGGAACGGGCGACATCGAATTTGGTCTGCAGCGCGGTGACGGCGAGAGGCGCAACATGGTCGCACGCGGCGAAGTAGTGCGCAACAAGGGCGGCAAGGGGACGTCCGTGATCGGAACAGTACGCGACATCACCGAGCGCAAGCAGGCAGAGATAGCGCTGCAGGAGAGTCAGGGGCAGTTCAGAAAGGTGGTCGAAGAGAGTCCTCTGGCGATGGCGCTGGTCGGCATGGACGGCACGATCGAATACATCAATCGCAAGGCTGTCGAGGTGTTCGGTTATCTGCCAGAGGACATACCCGTCATGGATCGCTGGTGGGTTCAGGCCTATCCCGATGAAGCCTATCGCGCCGAAGTCCAAGCCTTGTGGATGGGTCTGGTCGGGGAGGCGCTGGCGAACAATCACGAGATCGAACGGCGGGAATACCGCGTCACCTGCAAGAATGGCAGCGTCAAGACGACAGCCATCTTCGGCGTTTGGGTGGTGGGCAAGGTTCTGGTCATTTTTGACGACGTCACCGAGCGCAAGCAGGCCGAAGCCGAAATCAGAAAGCTCAACGCCGATCTCGAACAGCGGGTCCTCGCGCGTACCGCCGACCTCAATGCAGCCAACCAGGCGCTCACCCGGGCGAAGTTCCAGGCCGAAGCCGCCAGCATTGCCAAGAGCGCCTTCCTCGCCAACATGAGCCACGAAATCCGCACCCCGATGAACGGCATCATCGGCATGGCCAACATCCTGCGCCGCGAAGGCGTGTCGCCGCAGCAGGCACAACGCCTCGACACCATCGACGCCTCCGCCCATCACCTGCTGTCGGTCATCAACGATGTCCTCGACATCTCCAAGATCGAGGCCGGCAAGTTCACCCTGGAAGAAGCCCCGGTCGTCGTCAGCAGCCTGCTGGCCAATGTCAGCTCCATCCTGTCGGAGCGAGTCAAGGCCAAGGGCGTTCACCTGCTGATCGAAACAGGGCACCTGCCGCACAATCTGGTGGGCGACCCGACGCGACTGCAACAGGCCTTGCTCAACTACGCCACCAATGCCGTCAAGTTCACCAACAAGGGCACCGTGACCCTGCGTGCCGTCAAGCAGGAGGAGACCGCCGAATCGGTAACGGTACGTTTCGAGGTAACGGATACCGGCATCGGCATCGCGCCCGAAGCCATGTCGCGGCTCTTCAGCGCCTTCGAGCAGGCCGACAACTCGATGACGCGCAAGTACGGCGGCACCGGACTTGGACTGGCGATCACCCGGCGCCTGACCGAACTGATGGGCGGAGAAGTCGGCGCTGACAGTACGCCGGGCGCGGGCAGCACCTTCTGGTTTGCCGTGAAGCTGAAGAAGAGCGGCGAGGCGGCCGCAGCACCGCCGGCAACAGCCGTCGATGCCGAAGCGGAAATCCGCCAACGCTACTGCGGCCAGCGCATTCTGGTGGTTGACGACGAGCCGATCAACCTCGAAATTGCCCGGCTACAGTTTGAAGCGGTCGATCTTGTGGTGGACACCGCGCAGGATGGCGCAGA
>JAPLQZ010000185.1 GCA_026399415.1 Rhodocyclales bacterium
ATCCAATTGAACAAGGTACAGGGCAAGCCCCTCAAGGTCACCGAAATATATGACCGCATCCTGGAATTGTGCTGAGGAAACAATGATGACCGATATGACTGTAGCAACACCGATTCAAGCTCTGACCAAGAAGGACTTCGAGTCCGGCCTGGATGTGCGCTGGTGCCCGGGCTGCGGCGACTACGTGGTGCTCGCCCAGATCACCAAGCTGATGCCCAAGCTGGGTATTCCGCGCGAAGACTTCGCGTTCGTATCCGGCATCGGCTGTTCCAGCCGTTTTCCATACTACGTCCAGACCTATGGCTTGCACACCATTCATGGCCGTGCCCTGGCCATCGCCACCGGTCTCAAGATCACCCGCCCGGACCTGTCGGTCTGGGTGGTTACGGGCGACGGCGATGCGCTGGCGATCGGCGGCAACCATTTCATCCACGCCGTGCGCCGCAATATCGGCGTCAAGATCATCCTGCTCAACAACCGCATCTACGGCCTGACCAAGGGCCAGTACTCGCCGACGTCGGAGCTGGGCAAGAAGACCAAGACCTCGCCGCTCGGCAACATCGATCAGCCCTTCAGTCCCGTGGCGCTGGCGTTGGGCGCCGGGGCCACCTTCGCGGCGCGGTGCATCGACGGCGACCAGGCCATGATGGCCGCCATCCTGGAACGTGCCGCAAAGCACGAGGGCACGGCGTTTGTCGAGATCCTGCAGAACTGCGTCGTGTTCAACGACGGCGCCTTTGACATGCTGTCCGACAAGGCCACGCGGGACGACACGCGGCTGGTGATGGAACACGGCAAGCCGCTGATCTTCGGCAAGGAGCGCAACAAGGGCATCCGCCTGCGCGGCATGGACATGGAAGTGGTCACCATCGGCGAGAACGGCGTAACCGAGGCCGACATTCTGGTGCATGACGAGAACGCGGCACATAGCGGCCTGGCCTTCTCCCTTGGACAGTTCGAGTCACCGGATTTCCCGGTTCCCATGGGCGTATTCCGTGATGTCAACAAGCCAAGCTACGAATCGCTCAGCACGCAGCTGTCAGAATCCGCCCGCGCCGCCAAGGGTCGCGGCGACCTTCAGCGCCTGCTCAACGCCGGCGAAACCTGGACTATCAAATAGCCCCCTTCCCGGGCAGTTCAATTCAGAGCTTGCGCCACATGTCCTTGGTCTTGCCACGCCAGCGTTTCATCTTGCCTGCAGGGGAAGCCTGATCGTGGGCGAACCCTCTGCCAGCGTGGCCGACGTCGGCGCGTCTGACATGATGGAGGGCATTGCCAATGTGGTCGCCGTCGATGGATCGGTGGTCTGGCTGGAACCCGAGCAGACCGGCAGTTGCGGAAGCTGCGCCTCGTCCGGGGTCTGCGGCGCCAAGGGCATCGGCACGGTGGCAAGCCGCCTCGAAGTGCGGCGTTTCCCCCTCGCTACCCATCCCGGGTTGAAGGTTGGCGACCGGGTGGTGGTCGGCATTCGTGAAGATGCCCTGGTCAAAGCTTCGATGACGATCTATGCGTTGCCGCTCGCCACCATGTTCGCCGCAGGTTTTCTGGCGCAATGGGCCTATGGCTCAGACGGCGCGACCATGGCGGCCACCTTTGCCGGGCTGGGAGTGGGATTCGCATTTGCCCGTCTGCGCGCCCGCCGCTTATCCGCCAGCGGGCAGATGGCACCGCAATTCCTGCGTCGAGCCCGCCTCGGCGAGACCTGTCATGTCGAATAGAGAGAGGTAGGACGATGCAAGAATATGTGCTTCTGGTGGTCAGTGCCGCCTTGGTGAATAACGTGGTCCTGATGCGCTTCCTGGGCCTATGCTCTTTCATGGGTGTCACCACGCGGGTCGATACCGCGGTCGGCATGGGCATGGCAACCACGTTTTGCATCACGGTTTCGGCACTGATCGACTGGGCGGTCGAGGCGTATTTGCTGGAACCCTACGGCCTGGGTTATTTGCGCACGGTGACCTTC
>JAPLQZ010000245.1 GCA_026399415.1 Rhodocyclales bacterium
GTCTTTTCCACCTGGGCCGCCACGCGATCGCCGGGCCTGAGTCCGAGTGACACGATCAGGTTGGCCATGCGCCCGGAGGCGCGCTCGATGTCGCCGTAGGTCCATACCCGACCGTCGGGCAGGATCATGCACGGCGCGGCGTGATCTGTGGGAAAGTGCGCGGCAAGAAGGCTGTAGACGTTTGCGTCCATGATAATTACTTGGTCGAGATCCCCATCACCGCATCGGGGAAGGCAATCGCGATGGAGGGAAAGAAGCAGCACAGGAAGATGGCGATAAACATCAGGCCGACAAAGGGCATCACGCCCCAGATCACGTCCTTCAGCGGGATGTCGGGCGCGATGTTCTTGATGACGAAGATGTTGAGCCCGACCGGCGGATGGATCAGTCCCATCTCCATGACGATGGTCATCACCACGCCGAACCAGATCAGGTCGAAGCCAGCCGCCTTCAACGGCGGCAGGATGATCGGCGCTGTCATCAGGATGATCGACACCGGCGGCAGGAAGAAGCCCAGCAGCAGCACCATCAGCAGAATCACGGTGAGCAGCAGCCACTTCGACAGCGCGAGGCCGACGATCCACTCCGCCGCGCTTTGCGAAATGTGCAGGTAGCTCATGACGTAGGAGTAGAGCAGCGACATGCCGATGATGAACATCAGCATGGTCGATTCGCGCAGCGTCGAGGTCAGGATCGGCGCCAGATGCGCCGGTCGCCACAGGCCATACACCACCGCGATCAGCACCAGCGCCAGCACCGCGCCGAGGCCCGCCGTTTCCGACGGCGTCGCATAACCGCCATAGAGCGCGACCATGACGCCGATCAGCAGGATGACGAAGGGCAGCACGCGCGGCAGCATTTCCACCTTTTCGCTCAGGCTGTATATGTGCTGGCCGAGGTAGGCCGACTTGACGCCGCCCGCGGCGTGGGTAGCCTCGGCATCGCGGTATTCGACGCGATAGCGCCAGGTCGCATACAGCGAGAACAACACCACCAGCAACACACCGGGACCGATGCCGGCGAGGAACAGGCGGCCGAGCGACTGCTCCGCCGCCACGGCATAGAGGATCATGGTAATCGAGGGCGGCAGCAGGATGCCCAACGTACCGCCGGCGGCAATTATGCCGGCGGCGAAACCGCCCGAATAGCCGCGCGCGCGCATCTCGGGAATGCCGGCGCTGCCGATCGCCGAACAGGTGGCCGGACTCGACCCTGCCATGGCGGCGAAGAGTCCGCAGGCAAACACGTTGGCGATGCCCAACCCCCCCGGAATGCGGTGCATCCAGGCGTGCAGCGCCAGATACAAGTCGCGGCCAGCGGCCGACTTGCCGATCGCTGCGCCCTTCATGATGAACAGCGGGATCGACAGCAGCGTAATGCTGGCCAGCTCTTCATAAACGTTCTGCGTCACCGTGTCGAGGCTGGACGCGGGCATGAAGAAGTACATGAATATCAGCGCCACGCCACCCAGCGCGAAGGCGATGGACATGCCCGAGAGCATCAGCAGCAGCGTCGCCGTGCCGTAGAGCAGGCCGATTGTCATTACGCTCATGGCGAACCCCTCTTCACGGCAACAACGCGGGCCGTCAGGTGCAGCAGCAATTGAATGCCGACCAGCGTCATGCCCAGCGCCATGATCGAGTAGGGGATCCACAGCGGCGGACCCCAGGAACTCGTCGTGGTCTGCCCTTCGACGACTGCCTCGTGCAGCAAGGTCCACGACTTCCAGGCGAAGAACAGGCAGAAGCTCGCGCTTGCCGCATCCACCAGCATCAGGCGCCAGCGATTCACCCGTGGCGACAGCAAGCCCGCCAGCGCCTCGATGCCGATGTGGCCGCGTTGCGATTGCACGTAGGCGCCGGACAGGAAGGTGGCGCCGACCAGCAGGAATACCGCGGCCTCGTCCTGCCAGTCGGTGGCGATCTTGAAAAAATAGCGGGCAAACACGCTGTAGGTCAGGATGCCGGCGGCGGCCAGCAGCGCCAGCATGCAGGGCACCAGCAGGGCGCGATTGAGCAGGGCCATCGCCCGCTCAGGCTTAACGTGAAACAACCCGTTCGGAGCGACTGGTGATAGTCGAGCGAAGCGAGCTGACTAGAAGCCTCCCCGCGAGGGGAGGATGGGAGGGGCGGGCCTTCAATTCGCCTTTCGCGTGTTTCATCATCAGCGGGTGGTCTTCAGCGATCATGAGCGTTAGAGCGTCTTCTCGGCCAGCTTCAGCAGACGCGCGCAGTTCGGCGACTTTTCGGCGAAGTCCTTCCACGCCGTATCGCGCGCCAGTGCCTGCCACTTCTTGATCGCCTTGTCGTCGAGGTCGTACACCTTGGCGCCGGCCTTGAGGTAAATATCCGCCACCTGCTTGTCATCGACCTTCGCCTGCTCGGTGCCGAACTTCTCCATCTCGACGCCGACCTGCATGATGGCCTGCTGCTGCTCCTTCGGCAGCTTGTCGAAGACGCTCTTCGCCATCATCAGCGGCTCCGCCATGAACCAGTAGGCCTTGCCGCGACCGGTGGTGAGGTGTTTCGAGACCTCTTCCAGGCGGAAGGAAATCAGGCTGGTGGATGAGGTCATCGCCGCATCGGCGGCGCCGGTCTGCATCGCCGCGTAGATTTCGTTCGAAGGCAGCGTCAGTACGGAGGCGCCGGCGGCCTTGAGGATCATGTCCATTTCCTTGCTGCCGCCGCGCACTTTCAAGCCTTTGGCATCTTCCGGATTGACCAGCGGCGCGGTCCGGCTGGCGACGCCGCCCGCCTGCCAGATCCAGCTGACGATGACAATGCCCTTTTCCAGCAGCAGTTCGGTGAGCGCCTTGCCGATTTCGGCGTTCTTCCAGGTCGCCGCCTGCTCGTAGGACGTGACGAGCCCCGGCATCAGGCCGAGATTGAGTTCAGGCACTTCACCGCCGGCATAGGGCATCGGGTACAGGCTCATGTCCAGCGCGCCCTTGCGCATCGCGCTGAACTGGGCGTTGGTCTTCATCAGCGACGAGCCCGGATAGATCTGGAACTTCAGCGCGCCCTTGGTGCGGGCCTCGACTTCTTGCGCGAACTTGCGGCACAGGCGGTCGCGGAAATCGCCCGAGTCGATGGTGCCACCCGGGAACTGATGGGAAATCTTGAGGGGTTCGGCGGCAAAGGCCTGGCGTCCGAACAGCAGCAACGGGGCAGCGGCCAGTGCGGCTTGCAGAATTGAACGGCGGGTAGTCATGATGGTCTCCTCTTGTGAATTTATTTTTGCCGCGCCAGACGCCTGACGGCGGCCGACGTGGCGATAGTGCCCTCGCGGGCGAAATTTTCGACGTTGTTCTCCAGATCGCCGGTGTCATACAGGTAATTGACCATCACCCCGAAGGACTGCTTGAATCCCTTCGGTGATGCATCGCCCAGAGCGTTGATGCGCTCCAGCCGGGCGCCATTGCCGGCATGAAAGCGCGTGACCGGATCGAGCGGCTGCCTGCCGTCGCCGCGGCTGGACTTTGCCAGCGTCAGGTAGCGCGCCGCGAGCTGTGTCAACGCCTCGTTGATCTTGCGTGCCGCCGCAGCGTCCTGCGCCCACTCCCCCGCGGCAAGCAGCACGGGGTCGAGTTGAAGCCCCGCTGCGGCGAGTTCTTGCGGATTCTTCTTTGCCCAGGACGCAAATGCCGGCAGGGGCGACAAGGTGGCGAAGTGCCTCAGTTTCGGGAAGTCCCGCTGCAAGTCGTCGATCACGCGTTTCAGCAAAAAATTGCCGAAAGACACGCCACGCAGGCCCGCCTGCGTATTTGAGATCGAGTAGAAAATCGCAGTGTCGGCGCGGTACGCGTCGAACACCGGCGCGTGCTCGTCAAGCAGTGCCTGCACGCTGCTGGCCAGATGATCGGTCAGCGCCACCTCGACAAAGATCAAAGGCTCCATCGGCATGCGCGGATGAAAGAATGCATACAGGCGGCGGTCCGAATCCAGCCTGTTCTTGAGGTCGGTCCAGGAACGAATTTCATGCACTGCCTCGTACTCGATCAGTTTTTCCAGCAGCACCGCCGGCGAATTCCATGTGATGCGCTGCAACTCGAGGAAACCAACATCGAACCAGGCGGCCAGGCGCGACTCGAGCTCACGATCGAGCGGCCCCAGTTCGGCATCGTCATCCAGATAGCGCAGCAAATCGGCGCGCAAATCGACCAGAAACTTCACACCCTGCGGAATGGCGTTGAACTGGGTGAGGATGCGGATCCGCGCCGAACGCAAAGCGGCGCGGAGTTCCGCCTCCGCATCCCACTGGCGCTCGGTGCCGACGGCGCCCTGATAGGCTGCATGCGCGGTGGCAACCCACTCCGGCTGCGGACCGAACTCCAGTGAAATCAGGCGCAGAAAAGCGTGACGTCCGGCATCGTCGAGTTCAAGATAGGTAAGCGCCAGAGCCGCCGCCCGGGTCCGTGCGGACACTTCGCCGCCGCGCGCCTCGGCACACTCGGTTAGCTGCCGGCGCCACTTGTCGAGCTGCTTCGGCCCGCCGTTCGCCGTACCACCAGCGCCGACTATTGAACGCAGGCGCTCGACCAGTCCTTCAACCATGAATCACCTCCTCTGCCGGTGTCATTGCGCGCAGTGCGTCAAGCTGCGCCAACAGATGGCCCCGCATCACTCGCTCGGCCTCGTCGGCATCCTGGCGGTGCAGCGTCTGCATCAGCGCACGGTGCTCGGCCAGCGATGCGGCCAGCCTGCCCTCGGGCCGCAGTGAATGATGACGGGAGAGCTTCATGAGTTTTCTCAGGTCGCCAATCACCACCTGCAGCCAGCGATTGCCGGCACACTCCTGCAACTGGTGGTGAAAAACATAGTTGGTTTCGTAGTAACGATTCACATCGCCTGCCGCGGCATGTTTTTCCAGCTTTTCATGGAGGACATCGAGCGCCTTGAGCTGGGCCGGCGTGCGTCGGCTCGCCACTTCGTGCGCGACGCGGCCTTCGAGCGTGGCCATGATGGGAAAGATTTCCTCCAGATCGTGCAAGGTCAGTTCGGTGACGAAGCAACCCTTGTGCGGCTGCAGATCAACCAGCCCTTCGGAGGACAAGACCTTGAGGGCTTCACGCAGGGGCGTGCGGCTGATGCCGAGCCGCTCCGCCAGCACGACCTCATCCAGCCGCTGGCCCGGCGCCAGCACGTGGTTGTAAATCTGCTCACGCAGCAAATCGATAGCTTGTTGTGACAGGGATGAGCGATTAACCCTTGTTTTCACGATGGTTATGTTGTTGCATACGATATTTTGTATACAACATAGCGGATGCCGAACCCACAAGTCAAGCTGCGCTGCAGCAAGCGCAAATCAGGGCTCGTTAAGGAGTCGTCCCGCCAGGCGTTTCTGCTCTGAACGTCAGCGCCTCAACCAATGACGAACAGGTATGGCCCCCTCGGCAGTCAGAACGTCCTTACAGCGCAGGTGTATCGATCTCATCCGGGCCCAGATCGGGCTCCAGCGTATCGGGATACTTCACCTTCTGCTCGTTCAGGAGTCCCTGATGCTCTAATTCTTCTTGTCTGAGTTCCTCGAAAAGCTTTCGCACTTCAGGGTCCTTGATGCCCGGCAGGGCTTGATCAAAAAAATCGTAGGCCTTGATTTCAGACTCCATTGCGACTTCCAGGGCATGCCGCGGCGACATGTGGGGTCTTGGTTTTCCGGTATCCGGGGCTTCGACATCCTCAATCATGTCCGCCGTGACTCGCGAAGGAGCGTCGGCAAAAAGCAAGCGCCTGCGTTCCGCAAGCTCCATCCCGTGCTTTTTCTCGTTTCCAGCCATCATGGTGAAGAAATCCGCCGCATCGCCGCGGTAGCTCTCCCCGAGTTTGTCTGCAATCCAAAGGTAGCGCTCTTCCGCTTCCTTTTCGATCAGCACGGCCAGATCGAGCGCATCCTGCAGATTCAGTTTTGAAATATCCAGTTGAACAGCCATTAATTCCTCCTGGTGGATAGGGTCTTGCATACGATAGGGCACTCAATCGCACATTCTAAAGTATCTTCGCATTCTGCCGCCCCGGCCAATCGTCAATTTCCGGAAGAACGCTCCTGCTGCATGACGGGTCGCCTGCCCGGCGCCAACTTTCGCAATCCCGACTCTTCACAAGCTTCAGGGCATCAGCTGCGAAAAATCGTCGATTGCCGGATAGTCGCCGGTGTGCTTTTCCGGTCTCGTCGTGTCCGGTTTCTTCACCGCCACCAGATGCGCGATACCGTAGCGACGAGCGCTGTCGAGTACCGGCAGGCTGTCATCCACCAGCAGGGTGCGCGCCGGATCGAAGGGTTCGATCTCGGCGAGGCGATGCCAGAATTCCTGTTCCTCTTTCGCCGCCCCCAGCGCATGGGAACTGACGATGGCATCGAAGCGCGGCATCAGACCGGTTCTTGCCATTTTCAGCGTCACGCTCTTGTGATGGGCGTTGGTCGCCAGCACCACGCGCCGGCCGCTGGCGCGCATCGCATCGAGAAAAGCCGTCACATGCGGGTGGACGTCGATCAGGTGCGCCACTTCTTCCTTGAAACGCATGATGTCCAGTTCCAGCGCGGTTTCCCAGAAATCCACCGAATACCACTCCAGCGTCCCGGCGCGACCGTGATAGCGCGCCATCAGTTCCTCGCGGCCGGCCTCGGGCGACAGGCCGCGCGCTTCGGCATAACGCCGCGGCAGGTGGGTCTGCCAGAAGTGGTTATCAAAATTCAGGTCGAGCAGGGTACCGTCCATATCCAGCAGGACGGTGTCGATCCGTGACCAGTCAAGCATCGGGAGCCATCATGGCCGGATATAGACCCAGCCCTGCTGCTGCAGGCGCATCACTTCAACATAGCCGGCCTTGGCGTAGTCAATGTGGTCAATCATGTCGTCCTTCGTCAGCTTCTGTGCCTGCATCGAATTGCCGCAGGCGACGAAACGCACGCCTGCCGCCATCGCGTCCTGCACCCGATTGGCCGTCAATGCATCGGCCTTGATCATGCCCAGCCCCGGCCCGATGACGACCACCGCGATCTCGACCTGACCAAGCTCTTCCTGCACGTTGTTAACATTGGCCAGAACCGTGTTCCATTTGCGCGAATCGTCTTCATTCACCTGAAACACGATGCGATTGCGCACAGCCGCCGAGCCGCCGGCGGCGGCGGCAACATCTGCCGCACGAATCGCAGCAGGCGCCAGAACAAGCAGGGTCATCA
The DNA here is from genome assembly GCA_026399415.1 of Rhodocyclales bacterium. Taxonomy (GTDB): domain Bacteria; phylum Pseudomonadota; class Gammaproteobacteria; order Burkholderiales; family Rhodocyclaceae; genus Sulfuritalea. The sequence goes on from JAPLQZ010000245.1 coordinate 7,180, forward strand.
GGCCAAGTGCAACGATATGTCTCGGGTTCATGTCGGTTATCCTTGAAAGCAACTCATCGACTTCACTGTGCCACAAATTGCTCATGGAAGAAATCGAATGTGCCGTCATCGGCGCCGGCGTGATTGGCCTCGCGGTCGCCCGCAAGCTGGCCGCGCAGGGCCGTGAAGTGCTGATTCTCGAAGCCGAAAGTGCCTTCGGCACCGGCATCAGCGCACGCAACAGCGAAGTGATTCATGCTGGCATTCACTATCCCGTGGGTTCGCTCAAGGCCCGGCTATGCGTTGCCGGTCGCCGCATGCTCTACGCCTACTGCGCCGAGCGCGGCATCGGACACCGGCGCTGCGGCAAATTGATCGTCGCCACCGGCGATCCCCAGCGCGCCGAACTCGGCCGCATCGCTGCCGCCGCCAGAGCCAACGGCGTAGATGACCTCGAGCTGCTGTCGCGGGATGAAGCCCGCGCTCTGGAGCCGGCACTGGAATGCGTCGCGGCACTGCTCTCGCCCTCGACCGGAATCATCGACAGTCACGCCCTGATGCTTTCCCTGCTCGGCGACGCGG
>JAPLQZ010000010.1 GCA_026399415.1 Rhodocyclales bacterium
GAACCGCTACGGCGCCAATGAGCGTTCGCAGAAACTCAAGTACCACATCCAGACTTCCGGCCGCAGCCTGCACGCTCAGGAGATGGATTTCAACGACATCCGCACCACACTGCAGGCGCTGATCGCCATTTACGACAACTGTAACTCGCTGCACACCAATGCCTACGACGAGGCCATCACCACGCCGACCGAGGAAAGCGTGCGGCGCGCCATGGCAATCCAGCTCATCATCAACCGCGAATGGGGCGTGGCGAAGAACGAGAACCCAAACCAGGGCGCCTTCATCATCGAGGAGCTGACCGACCTCGTCGAAGAAGCCGTGCTCAAGGAATTCGAAGCCATCGCCTCGCGCGGCGGGGTCCTCGGCGCCATGGAAACCGGCTACCAGCGCGGCAAGATCCAGGAAGAGTCGATGCACTACGAGCACAAGAAGCACGACGGCTCCTTCCCCATCATCGGCGTCAATACCTTTCTCAATCCGCACGGGTCGGGTGTCGCTACGGAGATCGAGCTGGCGCGTTCCACCGAGGAGGAAAAGCAGTCGCAATTGACCCGACTCAAGGACTTCCAGACGCGCAACGCCGGTCAGTCGGAGGCGTGCCTGGCCCGGTTGCGGCAGGCCGTGATCGACAACGGCAACGTGTTCGAGGTGATGATGGAAGCCGTGCGCCATTGCTCGCTCGGACAGATTTCAAATGCCCTGTATGAGGTCGGCGGCCAGTACCGCCGCAGCATGTAACCAACGAAGGAGAAGCAGCAATGACGATCAGGACAGTCGGCATCATCGGCGCGGGAACCATGGGCAACGGCATCGCTCAGGCATGCGCGGTAGTCGGCATCGATGCGCTGATGCTGGACATCAACGAGGCCGCGGTGCAGAAAGGCATCGCCACCATTTCCGGCAGCCTCGACCGACTGATCAAGAAGGAGAAGATGACGGCCGAGCAGAAGTCGGCGGCGATGTCGCGCATCACGCCGACGACGCAGATGGCCGATATGAAGGGTGTCGACATCCTGATCGAGGCGGCGACCGAGAACGAAGGGCTGAAGCTCAGGATTCTCAAGGAAGCCGAGGCCGTGATCGGTGCCGAGACGATCATCGCCAGCAACACCTCGTCGATCTCGATTACCCAGCTTGCTGCGGCGACCGGGCGTCCGGGCAAGTTCATCGGCATGCATTTCTTCAATCCGGTGCCAATGATGGCGCTGGTGGAACTGATCCGCGGTTTGCAGACCACGGACGAGACGCATGCGCAGGTCGAGGCCTTGTCAAAGGCGCTGGGCAAGACGCCGATCACGGTGAAGAACAATCCGGGCTTCGTGGTGAATCGCATTCTCTGCCCGATGATCAACGAAGCGATTTTCGTTTTCGCCGAAGGGCTGGCGACGGCAGAGGAGATCGACAACGGCATGAAGCTGGGTTGCAACCAGCCCATCGGCCCGCTGGCCCTGGCCGACATGATCGGCCTCGACACCCTGCTGGCGGTGATGAAGGTTTTCTACGAAGGCTTCAACGATTCCAAGTACCGCCCGGCGCCGCTTTTGAAGGAAATGGTCGCCGCCGGCTATCTGGGCCGCAAGACCGGGCGCGGGTTCTACACCTACCCATGAAGTCGGCACTTGGTTCGGCAAGACTGCGAAGAAATCGTAGCGAGCGGGCCGCAGCGGGGTGCGGCCGGAGCGCAGCTACCGGAACGTATGCCTTATACGTGAGGATAGCGAGCACCGCCCAATCCCCGATCCGGTACGCGCAGTAGATTTATTCGCAGTCTTCAGCCGCCGAAGCTGCGCAGTCCGTCCAGATCAAGGACGGTAATGCCGCCGTATTCGGTGGTGAGGAAGCCTGCGTCCTCCAGCACCTTCAACGCGCGGTTGACTCGCTGGCGGGAGACCCCGGCCAGATAACCGACTTCTTCCTGCGAGATGGCGACGCGGGATTCCATCCCCGGATGCAGCACGTCCAGCAGCCAGAGGAACGTTTCCCGGCGCATGCAGGCGACGCGGCTGTCGCGCAGGGCAACGACGTCGTAGCGGCGTGCTTCGTCCTTCAGCATGGAACCTTCGCCGAACCAGCCACCGGCGGCGATGCCGGTGAAGCTGGCGGTCTTGCCGGTAACCCAGTCGCTGGACATCTTGGCCAGACCTTCGATGACGCCATACCAGTGTTCGACCGGCTCGCCTTTGCTGCAGAGATAACCGCCGCTCGGCACGAAACGTTCGCTCGTACCTTCGCGCGCGCGCGCGAAATCCTCAGGGGACAGGCCTTGCGCCCAGCTTGTGCGGCGCAGCATGTCTTCGAGCGAGATCGCTGATTTTGGGCAATTGTCAGGCACGCGACAATTATATGCTTGGGAATCCCCTAAACTGGAAATCCTGTAGCGGACAAGTTGCTGGAAAAGCGAGTCCGTGCCGGTAGCGCTGGAGGAGAAAAATCGCATGGCTGTATCCCAATCGGGGCAGGCCCCAAACTCGCTCGATACTTTTCCCCGTCTGTTGCTGAATCACGCAGCGACGAAGGGGAATCGCCCGGCGACGCGCGAGAAGTATCTCGGTATTTGGCAAACATGGAACTGGAGCCAGGTCGCCGAAGAAGTTCGTGCCATGGCCTGCGGGCTGGCAGAACTTGGATTCAAGCGCGGCGACAATCTGGCCATCATCGGTGACAACCGTCCCCGTCTTTACTGGGCAATGTGTGCGGCGCAAATGCTCGGCGGCGTGCCGGTACCGATGTATCAGGATGCGGTGGCGGCGGAAATGGTGTTTGTGCTGACCGATGGCGAGATTCGTTTTGCCATCGTCGAAGATCAGGAACAGGTCGACAAGCTGTGCGAAATTAAGGACCAATGCCCGAGCCTGCAGCACATTCTGTACGACGACCCGCGCGGCATGCGTCACTACACCCAGACCTTCATGCATGGGCTCGACGAAGTGATTGCCATGGGGCGCATCCATGACAAGAACCAGCCCGACTTCATTCCCGCTGAAATTGCCAAGGGCAGCACCGAAGATGTCGCCGTGATGCTCTACACCTCAGGCACCACAGGCAAGCCAAAGGGAGTCTGCCAGACCCACGAAACGTTCATCGCCGCCGCCACCAGCGGCGTCGACTTTGATCATCTCACCGAACAGGAAGACATCCTGTCCTACCTGCCGATGGCCTGGGTCGGTGACCACCTGTTCTCCTATGCGCAGGCAATGGTGGCCGGCTTCACCATCAACTGTCCGGAGTCCGGCGACACGGTTATGACCGACCTACGCGAGATCGGGCCGACCTACTACTTTGCCCCGCCGCGGGTGTTCGAGAATCTGCTGACCACGGTCATGATCCGCATGGAAGATGCCAGCGCCATGAAGCGCGGCATGTTCCACTACTTCATGTCGGTGGCCAAGCGTTGCGGCTCGGATATCCTCGACCGCAAGCCCGGTGTTTCCACGGCGGACCGACTGCTCTATGCGCTGGGCGATGTGCTGATCTATGGCCCGCTGCGCAACGTGCTCGGCATGAGCCGCATTCGAGTCGCCTACACGGCGGGCGCCGCCATCGGTCCCGACCTGTTCCGCTTCTATCGTTCCATCGGCGTCAATCTCAAGCAGTTGTATGGCGCTACCGAGACCTGCGCGGCGGTCTGTCTGCAGCCGGATCGCGAGATCAAGTTCGACAGCGTCGGCAAGCCGGCGCCGGGGGTCGAAGTCAAAATTGCCGAGAATGGCGAAGTGCTGGTGCGCGGCAAACTGCTGCTCAAGGGCTACTACAAGCGGCCCGATGCGACGGCGGAAGCGATCGACGCCGAAGGCTGGTTCCACACCGGCGACGCCGGCTTCTTCGACGAGGACGGCCATCTCAAGATCATCGATCGCGCCAAGGACGTCGGCAAGCTGGCCAATGGCGCGATATTCGCCCCCAACTACATCGAGAACAAGCTCAAGTTCTTTCCGCACATCAAGGAGGCGGTCTGCTTCGGCCATGACCGCGACATGGTCTGCGCCTTCATCAACATCGACATGGGCGCGGTTGGCAACTGGGCGGAACGGCGCAACCTGCCGTATTCCGGCTATACCGACTTGGCCGGCAAACCCGAGGTTCTGGAACTGATTCGCGAATGCGTCGAACAGGTCAATGTCGACCTGTCGCACGATGCGATGGTGGCCGACACGCAGATACATCGCTTCATGGTGCTGCACAAGGAGCTCGATCCCGATGACGATGAACTGACCCGCACGCGGAAAGTGCGGCGCGGTTTTGTTGCCGAAAAGTATGGCGTGCTGATCGATGCTCTCTACACAGGCAAGAAGTCGCAGTTCATCGAAACCCAGGTCAAGTTCGAGGATGGCCGCACCGGTAAGGTGGCGGCGGACCTGGTGATCTGCGAAGTGAAGACCTTTCCCGCCAGCTTGAAAAAAGCGGCCTAGACCAGCAGCAGTGAATACGGCGAACGATCTATGAGTGACTGGACCTATCCGGAGCGCATTACTTTCCACGACGCCATTGCGACGATGGAGGTGGATTTTTCCGGCTTGACTTTTGCCGATGAGGCCGCGGTCGATGCGTTTTACGACCACGTAGGAACGCGCCTGACCGAGACCGGCCGGCGCTGGTTTTTCCTGGTGATCTATACCGATTGCGTGGTTGCGCCGGAGGTCTGGCGGCGCTTCGCCGAACGCGGCAAGGACACCAACATCGCCCACAGCCTCGGTAGTGTCCGCGTCGATGCCACAGCGCAGACCAGGGAAGCGATTCGCGAAAGCGCCGGAAAGGAATCTTTTCGGTCGAACATCTACAACACGCGCGACCAGGCTTTGCTGGCGCTCGGCGAAATGCGCAAGCGTCAGCGCGAGACGCATAGCACGGCGGAAGAGACCTTCCTGCGCGTCGAAAATGTCAGCTTGCGCTTCGGCGGGGTTAAGGCCATCACCGGTGTCAGTTTCGAGATCAAGCGCGGCGAGATCTCATCCATCATCGGTCCCAACGGCGCCGGCAAGAGCTCCATGCTGAATGTCATCAACGGCGTCTACCACCCGCAGGAGGGCACCATCACCTTCCTCGGCAACGTGCGCCGCCAGATGCGCCCCCACGACGCCGCCTTGCAGGGCATTGCCCGCACCTTCCAGAACATAGCGCTGTTCAAGGGCATGAGCGTGCTCGACAACATCATGACCGGGCGCAATCTGAAAATGAAGGCCAACATTCTGCAACAGGCAGTCTGGCTGGGGCCGGCTCAGCGCGAGGAACTCGAGCACCGGCTCAAGGTGGAAGAGATCATCGACTTCCTGGAGATTCAGCACATACGCAAGACTCCGGTCGGGCGCCTGCCCTACGGTCTGCAAAAGCGCGTCGACCTGGCTCGCGCCCTGGCAATGGAGCCGCAACTTCTGCTACTCGACGAGCCCATGGCCGGCATGAATGTCGAGGAGAAGCAGGACATGTGTCGCTTCATCCTCGACCTGAACGACCAGTTCGGCACCACCGTCCTGCTCATCGAGCACGACATGGGCGTGGTCATGGACCTCTCCGACTTTGTCGTGGTGCTCGATCACGGCGAAAAAATCGCCGAAGGCACGGCGGATGAAGTTCGCGCCGATCCTGTTGTAATCAGCGCCTATCTCGGCGCCAGCCATTAAGTTCCGAGGACACTGAACGATGAGCTTTTTCCTGGAAACCCTTATCGGCGGTCTGATGAGCGGCATGCTGTATTCCCTGGTTGCCCTGGGCTTCGTGCTGATCTACAAGGCCTCTGGCGTATTCAATTTTGCCCAGGGCGCAATGGTGCTGTTTGCGGCCTTGTCGATGGCGCGTTTTTCGGAGTGGATTCCGCTGTGGCTGGGGATGGACAACCTGTTCATGGCTAATCTGCTGGCGATTGCCGTGTCCGCCGTGGTGATGTTTGCCGTGGCCTGGCTGATCGAGCGCCTGGTTTTGCGCCATCTGGTCAATCAGGAAGGCGCGACGCTGCTCATGGCTACGCTGGGCATCGGCTACTTTCTTGATGGGATTGGTCAGACCATCTTCGGCAGTGACATTTACAAGATCGATGTCGGCATGCCGAAAGAGCCGGTGATGATGCTGGAGAGTGTTTTCGACGGCGGCATCCTGATCAACAAGGAAGACTTTGTTGCCGCCTTCATCGCCGCCATGCTGGTGCTGGCACTGACCATCTTTTTTCAGAAGACCGCGACCGGGCGCGCGCTGCGCGCCGTGGCGGACGACCATCAGGCGGCGCAGTCGATCGGCATTCCGCTGGGCCGGATCTGGGTCATTGTCTGGTGTGTCGCAGGGATTACGGCGCTGGTGGCGGGCATCATCTGGGGCTCCAAACTGGGCGCGCAGTTTTCGCTGGCGACCGTGGCCTTGCGCGCCTTCCCGGTAGTGATTCTCGGCGGTCTGACGTCAGTGCCCGGAGCGATTCTCGGCGGCCTGATCATCGGCGTCGGCGAGAAATTGTCAGAGGTTTATCTGGGGCCGTATGTCGGTGGCGGCATCGAGATCTGGTTTGCCTACATGCTGGCGTTGGTGTTCCTCCTGTTCAGGCCGCAGGGCTTGTTCGGCGAGAAGATCATTGATCGGGTATGAACATGATCAATGATTTTTCAGTGAAGGCTAACTTGCGCAGCAAGTTAAGCGCAGCGGCCGTAACTAGAAATACTTTTGACCGTGTATGACCAGACAAAAAACGGGATACGAGGACTAACGGATGTTCTATAGAGAAAATGGTCAGTTCAAGACCACGTATCAATCGGATCAGCAGATATTTGCCATTCCGCAGGATCGCTGGGCGATTCTCGCCATCATTGCCTTTGCGTTCATCGGGATTCCGCTGCTGGTCGATGAATATCTGTTCCGCGCCATCCTGATTCCCTTTCTGATTCTTTCCCTGGCGGCGCTGGGAGTGAACATCCTGGTCGGTTATTGCGGGCAGATCACGCTTGGTGCGGGTGCTTCGATGGCGGTAGGCGCCTACGCGGCCTACAATTTCCTGATTCGTATTAACGGCATGCCGGCGCTTGCGGCGATCCTGCTCGGGGGCTTGGTGGCTGCCGTGGCGGGCATCGTTTTCGGCGCTCCAAGTCTGCGTGTGCGCGGATTGTATCTTGCCGTGGCGACGCTGGCCGCGCAGTTTTTCTGGGACTGGGCCTTCCTGCGCATCAAGTGGTTTACCAACAATGCATCATCCGGTTCGGTTTCCATTGCCGACATCAATCTGCTGGGCTGGACCATCAGTTCGCCGACCGACAAGTATCTCTTCTGTCTGGGCATTCTGGTCGTCTTCAGTCTGGCTGCGAAAAACCTGGTGCGCGGCAGCATCGGCCGGCAATGGATGGCGATTCGCGACATGGACGTGGCGGCGACGGTGATCGGCATCCGTCCGATGTACGCCAAACTCAGCGCCTTTGCCGTCAGCTCGTTTTACATCGGCGTGGCGGGGGCTTTGTGGGGCTTCGTCCATCTCGGTTCCTGGGAGCCGGCGGCGTTTTCGATCGACCGTTCCTTCCAGTTGTTGTTCATGGTCATCATTGGCGGCATGGGCGCGATTGCAGGCAGTTTCTTTGGCGCGGCTTTCATCGTGATCCTGCCCATCTTTTTGAATCAGATGCTGGCGCTGGTGGGGGGGTGGTTCGGCGTGGAAGTGTCGATTGCGCTGGTATCGCATGTCGAAATCATGGTCTTCGGCGCGCTGATCGTCTTCTTCCTGATCGTGGAGCCCCACGGCATTGCGCGTCTGTGGTCAACCGGCCGGGAAAAGTTGCGTTTGTGGCCTTTCCCCCATTGAGGCAGACTTCAAAAGTTTTGCAGGCGTACAACTAAATCATCCTAAGAGGAGTAGACATGAATTTACGAAAACTAACCATCGCCGCTTCAGTCTCCGCAATCGGCTTGGCCGCTGCATTGGTTTCACCTGCTGTAACGGCGGCCGAGGAGCAGTTCTTTCCTGTGCTCGCCTATCGCACCGGCGCTTACGCACCGAACGGTACGCCTTGGGCCAACGGCTTTGTCGACTACATGAAGCTCACCAATGCGCGCGGCGGCGTCAATGGCGTCAAGATGCTCTGGGAGGAATGCGAAACCGGCTACGCCACCGACCGCGGCGTCGAGTGCTACGAGCGCCTGAAGGCCAAGCATGGCGGCGCAACGGCAGTTCAACCCTTGTCCACCGGCATTACCTTCGCTTTGACCGAGAAGGCACCGGTCGACAAGATTCCGGTGATCACCGCCGGCTATGGCCGCAGCGAATCGCAGAACGGCGCAGTGTTCGGCTGGAACTTTCCGCTGATTGGCACCTACTGGTCGGGCGCCGATGTGCTGGTACAGCACATTGCCAAGAAGGAAGGCGGTTTCGACAAGCTGAAGGGCAAGAAGATTGCGCTGGTTTATCACGACAGCCCCTACGGCAAGGAGCCCATTGCACTCTTGCAGGAACGCGCCAAGATGCACGGTTTCGAGCTGTCTCTGCTGCCGGTGGCTCACCCTGGCGTGGAGCAAAAGGCAACCTGGCTGCAGATTCGCCAGAACAAGCCTGACTATGTCTTCCTCTGGGGCTGGGGCGTGATGAATTCGACCTCGCTCAAGGAAGCCCAGGCCACTGGCTATCCGCGCGAGAAGATGTATGGCGTGTGGTGGTCGGGTGCCGAGCCTGATGTCAAGGACGTCGGTGAGGGCGCCAAGGGCTACAACGCGCTGGCGATGCAGCATGGCGCCGAGCCGAATGCCAAGGTGGTCAAGGAAGTTCTCGAGAAGCTGCATGCCAAGGGTCAGGGTACCGGCCCGAAGGAGGAAGTGGGCCAGGTGCTCTACATGCGCGGCCTGATCTCGTCGATGGTTCAGACTGAAGCTGTGCGCGTGGCGCAGGGCCGCTATGGCAAGGGTAAGCACATCACCGGTGAGCAGATGCGCTGGGGCCTGGAGAACATCAATCTCGACCAGAAGGCGCTGGATGCTCTGGGCTTTGCCGGCGTGATGCGTCCGGTGCACACCACCTGCATCGACCACTTGGGGTCGGGATTTGCACGCGTTCACACCTGGGACGGCAAGAAGTGGAACTTCTCTTCGGTACGAGGCGGACCAGAAAGTCCTGCGTCCGATGGTGATGCTGGCCTCGGCCAAGTACGCGGAAGAAAAGAAGATCACGCCGCGCACTCCGGAAGACTGCAAGAAGTGACCCAAGGGTAAATACGGGGCTTCCGGACGAGGCACGGTTTGCCTCGTCCGGGACAGTTTTTGACGAGTTTCTGATACTGGCCCGCGCAATTCGAAAGCACACATGACTACTGCCAACATCCTGCTCAACGTGAATAGCATCGAGGTGATCTACCACCACGTCATCCTGGTGCTCAAGGGCGTCTCCCTGTCGGTGCCGCAAGGCAGCATCGTCGCTCTGCTCGGCGGCAACGGTGCGGGCAAGACCACTACATTGCGCGCCGTCAGCAATTTGCTGGAAGGAGAGCGCGGCGAGGTAACGAAGGGTTCGATCGAGTGCCGTGGCGAGCGCATCGAGGCGCTTTCTCCTGCCGAACTGGTCAAGCGTGGGGTGGTTCAGGTCATGGAAGGCCGCCATTGCTTCGGCCACCTGACCATTGAAGAAAACCTTATGACCGGCAGTTACACCCGCCGTGATGGCCGGGCGGCGGTGGCGCAGACGCTGGAAAAAGTCTACAACTACTTTCCGCGTTTGAAGGAGCGGCGTACCAGCCAGGCGGCCTATACCTCGGGCGGCGAGCAGCAGATGTGCGCCATCGGACGCGCCCTGATGGCCAATCCGACCATGGTGTTGCTCGACGAACCCTCGATGGGGCTGGCGCCACAGATTGTTGACGAAGTTTTTGGCATCGTCAAAGACCTCAACCAGCGGGAAAAGGTTACGTTTTTGCTGGCCGAGCAGAACACCAACATGGCTCTGCGCTACGCAGATTTCGGCTACATCCTGGAGAACGGCCGCGTCGTGATGGAAGGTGCGGCAAAGGATCTGGCTAACAACGAGGACGTCAAGGAGTTCTACCTCGGCATTTCTTCGGGGGAGCGCAAGAGCTTCCGCGAATCCAAACACTACCGCCGCCGCAAACGCTGGCTCGCTTGACGGCCGCATAGCAAGTCGCATGGCGGCGTTGCTCGGCGGCTTGTGTGCGATTAGCACACGGCGCCACCTCGCGCCTTGCCCTGCGACTTGCTATGCAGCCGTCCCAATCACGGAGTTTTCATGTCCAAGTATTTCGACTCTCTTGAAACCCGCTCCTCGGAAGAGAGAGAGTCGGCGCTGGCGACACGCCTGCCGCAGCAGATTGCCCACGCCAAGGCCAATACCGCCTACTTCACGGAAACCCTGAAGCATGTGGATGCGGCGACGATCAACTCGGTGGCGGCTTTGGCCGGCTTGCCCGTGGTGCGCAAGCACGACCTGATCGAATTGCAGAAAAAGCAGCGGCCCTTTGGCGGGATGGTGGCTTCGCCATGGGGAAAATTGGGACGCGTATTCTCGTCGCCGGGCCCGATCTACGAACCGGAGGGCCGCGGTGAAGACTATTGGCGCACGGCGCGCGCCCTTTACGCTGCGGGTTTTCGCGCTGGCGACCTGGTGCACAACAGTTTCTCCTACCACATGACGCCAGGGGCATGGATCATGGAGGCGGGCGTACAGGCCTTGGGCTGCACCGTATTTCCGGCGGGGGTTGGCCAGACCGAGCAGCAGGTGGAAGCGATGGCCGATCTGCGGCCCAACGGCTATGTCGGCACGCCCTCCTTTTTGCGCATCCTGCTGCAAAAGGCCGATGAAATGGGCATGAAACTGCCAAGCCTGACCAAGGCGCTGGTTTCAGGAGAGGCCTTCTTGCCGCCGGTGCGCGAAGCCTTGCTGGCGCGCGGAATTGCCGGATACCAAGCCTATGCCACGGCCGAGCTGGGCCTGATCGCCTACGAAACCGAGGCGCGAGAGGGCCTTGTCATTGACGAAGGTGTGCTGGTCGAGATCGTGCGCCCCGGCACCGGCGATCCGGTGGATGCCGGCGAAGTCGGGGAGGTGGTGGTGACCACCCTCAATGCCGACTACCCGCTGATTCGTTTTGGTACTGGCGATCTTTCGGCTTTCCTGCCAGGCATTTCGCCCTGCGGCCGCACCAACCTGCGCATCAAGGGCTGGATGGGACGTGCCGATCAGACCACCAAGATCAAGGGTATGTTCGTCCATCCGGAACAGGTCGCGGCGGTGGTCAAACGCCATCCCGAGATCGCCAGAGCGAGACTGGTGGTGACGAATCCGGACAGCACGGACCTGATGACCTTGACCTGCGAAGTCGGCCCCGGTCACAGCGAGAATTTGCCGGGGAATATTGCCGGCAGCATTCGCGATACCACCAAGCTGCGTGCCGAAGTCAGGCTGGTGGCGGTTGGCAGTCTGCCCAATGACGGCAAGGTAATCGAAGACAGCCGAAAATATGACTAAGGCTGGCGGACCTCTTGCCGGTCTGCGCGTTCTCGATCTGACCAGGCTGCTGCCGGGCCCGGTGGCGACCATGCATCTGGGGGATCTTGGCGCCGAGGTGATAAAGATCGAGGATACCGGTGCCGGTGACTATGCCCGGGCCATGGGGCCGGGTACGCATGCGGTCGCGGGGCGCGGTGGCGACAGCCTGTTCTTCCGGATGGTCAATCGCAACAAGAAGAGCCTGCGACTGGATCTGAAGCAGGCGGCGGGCGTCGAGGTCTTCATGCGCCTGGCAGAGGATGCCGACGTAATCTTCGAGAGCTTTCGTCCCGGGGTGGTCGACAAACTGGGCATCGGTTACGAAGCGGTGCGCGCGGTCAATCCCCGCATCGTCTATTGCGCCATCACCGGCTATGGACAGACCGGTCCATGGGCCGAACTCGCCGGCCACGACATCAATTTCCTCGCCACGGCCGGGCTGCTCGATCAGATCGGCACTCACGACGGAAATGGCAGCAGCGCGCCGGCGGTTCCCAATCTGCAGATAGGCGATCTGCTGGGAGGGGCGCTTACTCCGCTGGTCGGCGTTCTGGCAGCGGTAATCGGGGCCAAGGCAAGCGGTCGGGGCAGCTATATTGACGTCGCCATGACCGATGCCGTGCTGGCCCACACCCTGTTTCCGCTGGTGACCACGCTGATGTACGGGCAGCCCGCGCCGCGCGGTGCCGATCTGCTGACAGGCGGCGTACCCTGCTATGGCGTATATCGGACCGCCGATGACCGCTATCTTGCGGTGGGTGCGTTGGAACCCAAGTTCTGGCAAGTCCTCTGCGCCACCCTGGAGCGTCCAGATCTAGCCCCCCACGGTCTGGCTACCGGGGAGGAGGGCGCCCGCGTCAAGCGCGATCTCGCCGACCTGCTTGCGTCGAAACCGCTGTCCCACTGGGCGCCGATCTTCGCCGCTGCGGATTGCTGCGTGACGCCCGTGCTGCGTCTGGATGAAGCGCTCAAACATCCGCAACTGACGGCGCGCAGAATGCTGGCCGAGGTCGGGGGTCTGCCGCAGTACGCCCCTCCCTTCAAACTCTCCGCCTGGCCGTGGCCTGCGGCTACACCGGCACCGGCAGCGGGCGCGGACAGCGATGCCGTACTTGCCGCGGCAGGTTTTGCTGCAAAAGAAATTGCCGCCTTGCGCGATGCACGGGTAATCTAGATTTACGCTGACGCCCGCCCCCGAAGGGGAATCCCGGGCGCGCAAAGCGTTACTTGGTCTTGCCGCCCGATTTCGGCGGCGCCTGATCAGCCGCCGCGGGATCGCTTGCCATATCAGTGGCAGCGGCTTGGCCGGCACCCTGCATGAGGTTCCACGGCCACAGCGCCGGGTTGGCGAAGGGATTGGCGTCGGAACTGCCTGCCGACTGGCTGATGGCTTGCAGCGCAGACAGCGTCGCGCGTTGTATCTCGAGCCCCTGGATGGTCATCTGCAGCATGCCGAGATTGGTCTTGAGCCAGCCTTCGACCGCATGGAGATCGGCAATGCGCTTCTCCAGTTCGTTGGTGTCCAGCGTCGGCGAGACCAGACCGGGCAGAGGCATTCCGGTATTGCCCCAAAGGGATTTAAGAAATTCCATCGGATCGGACGGTGTTGTGCTCATGGCGATTACTCCCTGGGTAATTGGGTTATCTTACCGCTGCGCCGCCGTCCGCGCCAAGTTGCCGCAGCGGCTGGGGACGCAGGTTCAAGCCAGCCCGAGCCGGGAAAAGAGAAAAGAAAAAGGGGCCAGGCTCGAATTACCAAGAGTCGGCGCTGACGGTACGGCGATGCGATGCGATCACCCCGCCCCGGCGCCCGGCAAGCCCCGTCAGCCCTGGTTCGCCGGCCTGCGGCTGCCCTTGCTGCGGGGCCGCGCCAGGCCGCTGGCTAAACTAGCCGATGCCAATAAGGCCGGCATCGGCGTCGGACAACGCCAGCGGACATCCCCTGTCACGGCGCCTCGCTGCGGCGGCTCTCAAGGGCCGCCGTGGCTCGCCGTCCGCCTGCGCTCGTCCATGTCCTGCCCCGAGCCAGCGGGTTGCCGCTGGCGGCTAGCGTGGCGTCCTCGCCAACATTCGCCGCATCATGCGCCGCAACCGGTTGGAATCGACATGGCCGTCGCTGAGCTTGTAGCTGAAGTGGTCTTCGCCGTGCCAATCCTTCTCGGGTGCGAAGCTGAACGTGCCATCGGCATTGATCGTGATTTGGCCATGGGCCGGGGCGTCGACGATGATGGGGGCGAAGCCCGGTTGCTGGGCATTGAGGTCGTTGGCGAGCGCGGCGATGGTAGTGACTCCGTCTTCCGCCAAGGTCGCGCTGTCGTCCTTGGTTTGCGGCACGCCGATGCGCAGGTCGCGGATGGTGAGATGGCTGCTGGCCGCTGCCGCCCCCTTGCCGAAGCCGATCAGGTCGAAGGCGAGATTGACGGCGGTGCCGGCCGGAATCCCGGCCAGGTCGACGAGGTAGGTGCGGCTGCCGTCGGCATTGCGGATACTGGTGACGGCCTGGGATTTGTGCTCGTTGCCGTCGGCTTGCAGGTTGAGGAAGGCGTCGTTGCGGGTGAGCCCCGTGCCGCCGAGGAGCGATGCCCCGGTGTTGGCATCGAGCAGGGCGACCTCGAAGGCATCGTCCGGGGCCTGGTCGGCATCGTCCAGCGCCGTATCGGCGAGGGTGAAGGACAGGAAGCGGTCGTTCTCGCCGACGATGAAGACCTGGTTGAGGCGGGTCTGGCTGGCAGCGGCTTCGGTGAGCGTGGCGGCGCCGTCCTGGAAGCGGACATCGCCGGTGGTGGACCAGACCTGCTCGCCGGCGAACTCGGTGTTGCTGAGTTTGGGGTTGGCGGCGACGGCGTACTGCGGGATCAAACTAGCGCTATCGACAGCGACATTCCAGCCGCCGAAGCGGTTGCTGCGCAGGCGACCGAGGAGCGCCAGACCGAGGCTGCCGCCCAGCGGGACGGAGGGCAGCGGGGAGGATGGGGTATCGGGCGATGGAGTACTGTCACCGGCCAGTTCAAGCCGGAGATCGCCAGCGAGTTTGGCCATGAGGGCGAGTTCGTCGGCCGAGGGCAGGCGGCGCACGCCCGGCTGCAGCGTGGTGGCCATGTGGTCGTGGGCGCTGGCGCTGTGTTCGATGCCGAGGGCGTGCCCGTACTCGTGCAGGAGGACGGAGAGCATGTCCATCTTGCCAGCGGCCTCCGAGTCGGCTTTGGCAATCCACTCGTTGGGGTTGGCGGTGGGGAGGAATTCGGAGTTCTCGGCAGGGGTGTAGTCGATAAACCAGTTGTAACCTGCAGCGTTGGTGTCGAAGGTGATGGTGGTGCCAGTAGTTTGGCCTACGGCTGCGCCGGGGAGGTCGGCAAAGCCTGTTACGGCTTGGCTGGCATCACTGAGCAGCGCAGACAGGGCTACGTTACGCTGTAAGGATGCGAGGTCGATGGTTGCCTGCGGTGAATCAGCGGAGATTTTCCAGAGCTGTTTATCACAGTACTCAAAATGCGCGTCATCCACAGATTCAATAATTATGTAGTATCGAACCTCGACTCTGACGCCATCTTTTTCGACAGACATAACAAAATAATCATCTCGACCGCCATTGGATGAACTCGGATTGGGAGTGTAGTCATACTTATTAAACTTAGGATCGGAATTGGGTGACAGACTCAACATCCCATTCTTGGGTTGCTGAATGATTTTGGCATTGGCGCCAGAGCTAAAACCATCCTTTTGACGGAATCGAAACATGTAAATGTCAGCATCAGACATCGGCCTAATTTCTGCGCGACCCTGAATTGTTTGACAGATGCCCAGAATTTGTTCAGTTTGCAGAGTCTGTTTGGTTCCACGGCTTGCCTCTGCAACCATAACCGTCGGGCTGTTTGAGGCAGGCGACGTTGGCACATCGCCAATCCACATGATTTCTTCTCCTTGAGTAAGGTTTAGGTCGTTTCTGGCAAGTACGATCAGGTCTTGCAATTCGGGCGATAGTTGGGTCTGCGAATCCGTTTGCCTTGACATATCGTCGATTAGACTCCCAGTCCTCGCCACGCTTCCATTATCAGCAAACGTCTCAGCCAGCAGATTTTTCAATTAAAGGGGCCAGGCTCGAATTAAAACCCGCTGCCCCAACCGACCCCGCCGCCAGCAGTACCGCCAGCCCGCCGCCGCATCGTCGTGCAACCGCATTTCCCATTTCGCTTCTCCCCTGCGCCGTATCGCCAGCGCCGACTTTCAGAATTCCATCCGCATGGCGAACCCTACTGGCATTCGATCCGGGCGTCAATTTCTTCGAGGCCGGAGAGGTTGCCTATAGCTTCATCGCCAGTTGTTCTTGCAACCCCGTCGGTTCTATCGCCGGCTTTCTGGGCCGGCCTCGCGGTTTGACCTCGCGACGCTCGCCAGTCGTTCGTTCGATGCTGGCGAGAAACCGGGAATTCCCCAGCGGCTGCCCCTGATCCAGCGCCATGCGGATATCGCCTATCGCCTCGGCGTCGAGTTCCGGGCGGAACAGCGCGCGGTAGGCCGCCAGGCGGACGACTTCGCCCCGCCCTAGGCCGGCATACACTTCGTGCGCCGTCAGCAGGGGGTCGGCTTGTCCCAGCCCGTTCGCCCGGTAGCTGCTCCAACGATAGTGCGCCGGATCATCCACCATCGCGGCGCGCACCGGATTGAGTTCGATGTAGCGCTGGCATAGCAGCAGGTAGGCGTCGGCCTGCACCAGCGACGACTTGTAGCGGCTGTCCCACAGGGTGCCGGTGCGGCGGTAGGTCTTGTTGATGTATTGCACGTAGCGCCGGCCCAGGGATATCACCAGTTGCGAGACGGCCTCGGGTGCGGGCGGAGTCAGCAGCAGATGCACGTGGTTGGTCATCTGCACATAGGCATGCAAGAGGCAGCCGCTGGTCTTGAGCGCTTCGCCGAGCCAGTGGCGATAGGCGTGGTAGTCGTCCTCGCCGAAGAAGCAGGCTTCTCGGTTGTGGCCGCGTTGCACGATGTGCAGCGGGATGTTGGCGAGATGAATGCGGGGGCGGCGGGGCATGTCGGAAAGTATAGCAAATTAAATCGAGCCTGGCCCCTTTTCCTCGGAATCGACATGACCATCGCTGAGCTTGTAGGTGAAGCGGTCTTCGCCGTTCCAATCCTTGTCGGGCGTGAAGTTGAAACTGCCGTCGGCATTGATCGTCACTTGGCCGTGGGCCGGGGCATCGACGAGGACGGGGGCGAAGCCCGGTTGCTGGGCGTTGAGGTCATTGGCGAGCGCGGCGATGGTGGTCGGGGTGTCTTCCGCCAGGGTGACGCTGTCGTCCGTGGTCTGCGGCACGCCGATGCGCAGGTCGCGGATGGTGAGGTGGCTGTTGGTGGCGGCGGCGCCTTGACCAAAGCCGAGCAGGTCGAAGCTTAGATTAACCGCCGTCCCGGCAGGGATGCCGGCGAGATCGACGAGGTAGGTGCGGCTGCCATCGGCGTTGCGGATCGAGGTGATGCCGCTGGCGGCGTGCTCGCTGCCGTCGGCTTGCAGGTTGAGGAAAGCGTCGTTGTGGGTGAGGCCGGTGTCGCCGAGCAAGGATAGGCCGGTGTTGGCGTCGAGCAGGGCTGCTTCGAAAGCATCGTCGGGCGCAGCGTTTTGGTCGTCGAGGACGATGTTGGCGAGGGTGAAGGAGAGGAAGCGGTCGTGTTCGCCGACGACGAAGACCTGGTTGAGGCGGGTCTGGCTGGTGGCGGTCTCTGTGAGAACGGCGGCGCCATTGCCGATGGCAACGTTGCCGGTAGTGGACCAGCCGTCGGCGGATTGCAGTTGGCTATTGGTGAAGATGGGGTTGGCGGCGGTGTCGTATTGCGGGGTGAGACTGGCGCTGTCGATAGTGTTAGTCCAACTACCGTAGCGGGTGCTGCGCAAGCGGCCGAGCAAGGCCACGCCGAGGACGCTACCCAAGGGCAGCGAGGGCAATGGGGATTGCGGGCTGTCGGGGGTATTGCTATCAGCCGTCATGTCACCCTTAATCTCCCCGGCAAGTTGCGCCATCAGGGCAAGTTCTTCGGCGCTGGGGAGACGGCGGACACCAGGGGTCAGCGTGGTTCCCATGAAGTCGTTCGGATCGCTGCTGTGGTTGATGCCGAGGGCATGGCCATATTCATGCAGGAGGACAGAGAGCATGTCCATCTTGCCGGCGGCTTCAGAGTCGGCTTTGGCGATCCACTCGTTGGGGTTGGCGGTTGGAAGGAATTCGGAGTTGTCAGTCGGCGTGGGGTCGATGAACCAGTTGTAGCCGGCAGCGTTGGTGTCGAGGGTGATGATGGTGCCGGTAGTGGAACCAATCGCGCCACCGGTGAGACTGCCAGTTTGAACATCAATCGTGTTGCCAACGCCTGCGTAGTCAATGAGCGGCTGTAGGGACGCAATATCCAATGTCGTTTGGGAAAGAGAGATTTTCCAGTCTGTTTTTGAACAGTATTTCTTGATGGACGCCTCATCATCGCCAACACGCTGATCTTCATTGACGACCTTGATGAAATACACCACCCTGACCTGATAGTCGCCAAGTTCGACAATTGCAACGATCTTATCTTGACCATGAAACCCCCGATTTGGGACATAGGTATCGCCACCGATCAGTTGTCCGTGTGTCGGAGGCTGTAAAAGGGTTACTTTTGCACCACGTTCGCTAACATTTAGCTTTTCATAGTCGAATAAATAATTGGCCGCCCACCCAGAAAAATCGACCGTAATCTTTCCGAGAACTGGATCATCCGGACTATTTTCCATTGGTTTGCATACGCCAAGAGTTCTAATGGCACCACTGGGCTTCTTAGCCTGTGCCGCCTCCGCCACCATCACCATAGGCGACTGGGTAGGACTGTTTGGAGTGATTAAAGGGGCCAGGCTCGAATTAAAATCCGCCGCCCCAGCCGCCCCCGCCGCCAGCAGTAGCGCCAGCCCAACGCCGCGCCGCCGTGCATCCGAATTTCCCATTTTGCTTCTCCTCCGCGCCGTATCGCCAGCGCCGACATTTCAAATTCCGTTCGCATGACGAACCCTACTGGCATTGGGTATGGCCGTCAATTCCTTCAAGGCCAGAGGGGCGGCTTAAAGCTTCATCGCCAATTGCTCTTGCGATCCAGTCTGCTCTGTCGCCGGCTTTCTTGGCCGGCCAGAAGGCTTGACCTCGCGACGCTCGCCGGTCGTCCGTTTGATGCTGGCGACAGATATAGGTTCAAACCAGCCCGAGCCTGGCGCGCAAGGCCTCGCGTTCGGGCACAGCGGCTTCTATGCTGCGTCG
>JAPLQZ010000139.1 GCA_026399415.1 Rhodocyclales bacterium
ACCTGCTGCCACTGCTCGATGGTCATCTTGTTGAGCATCGCCGTGCGGGTGATGCCGGCGTTGTTCACCAGGATGTCGATGCGGCCCCAGGCGGCGTTCACCTGCTCCGCAGCCATTTCTACCTGAGACCTATCCGAGACATCGCAAGCGACGGCCATCGCCTCGCCGCCGGCATCGGCAATTTCCTTGGCCACATGCCCGGCGCTGTCCAGAGTCAGGTCGATGACAGCCACTTTGGCGCCTTCGCGGGCATAGGCCTTGGCGACCGACGCGCCGATGCCCTGCCCGGCACCCGTTACGAATGCGACCTTTCCGCTCAGCTGCGTACCCGGTTGCATCTCATCAGGCCTTCGGCTTGGCCAGCACCTGCTCGGCGAACTTGTCGTCGAACAGCGCACCTTCGGCCACCAGCTGGCGGAACTTGATGAAGTCGATGACATCCTTGCCCGTGGTCTTCTTTGCGTCGAAGGCGTTGAAGCCGAGCCAGGCTTCGTGATTCATGTTGGCTGCCAGCCAATGGCGGTTCGGCAACTTCGCCTGATCCCAGAAGAACTTCTTCTTGGCGCGAATGCCGTCGATGGAAGTGATCAGGCAGTTGGGGAACAGGTTGGAGAATTTCCACACTAGGCGATTGACTTCGGCGTCGAGCAGTTCGAAATCGGTCTTGCATTCGGCGATCAGAGCCTTCGCAGCCGCAACCTTGTCGCCCGCCACCGCTTCGCCGTAAACGATCTCGCCATCATCGACGAAGGTATCGGTGCGCACCAGCGGATTCCTCACCCACTGGCCATCCTTCTTCAGCACCGGGACCACCTTGGTGACGAGGCCCTTCGACTTCATCTTGTAGGCGCTCCACGTCTCGCAGGAGATGCAGTTGTACATCGCGTCTTCCATCGAGAGGAACCAGGGCAGGAAGTCGGTCGAGCCGCCCACCGGCGCCGAGCCGTGCTTGGGGCCGGCCTGGCCGTAGATCGCCAGATCGGAAGACACCGTGATGTCGGTCGCCATGCCGATTTCCTGGCCACCGGCGACGCGCATGCCGTTGACGCGGCTGATGACCGGCTTCTTGCAGTTGAGGATGCCGTCCACCATGGTGTTGAACAGGTCCATGTACTCGCCATACTCGTTGGGGCGCTTGGAGTAGTAGGCGGAGTACTCGGCGGTGTTGCCGCCCGTGCAGAAGGCCTTGTCGCCGACGGCGGTGAACACCGCAGCGACGATCTTGCGGTCACTCGACGCGCGCTGGAAACCGGCGATGACACCCTTGACCATGTCGGTGGTATACGAGTTGTACTGGCTCGGATTGTTGAGCCAGATCCATGCCGAGAACAGGCCGGGCACCGCGGCACCCTTGTCGTCCAGCACCGGGCGCTCCTCGTAGATCACCGTCGGCGCTTCCGTGCCGAAGTGGCTGTTGTCGATAAGCTGGTGATCCTTGAGATCGTTTTCCCTGCGTAGCCATTCCAGTGCCATGTTATTTCTCCTGATTGAATTCGGTAAGTCGTTCGTCAGCGTTCAAGATATGTTTCAGAAATCGGGGGTCAGAATCACGCGCCGCTTGAGCTTGCCGTGATGCGCTTCGTCGAAGACCTGCTCTATCTGGCTCATGGGTCGCGTTTCGACAAAGGGTCCGAGCGCTATCCGCCCGTCTACGCACATGTCCAGCACCTTCGGATAGTACTCGGGCAGGCAGCCCCAGGTGCCGATCAGTTCGGCATCGAAAGCCATCAGTTTGGACAGCATGTAGGAGGTCTCGTCAGTGCCATAGCCGACCACCATCAACAGACCGGTGAAGGACAGCAGCGCCATGGCCAGTTCCTGTCCCGGCTTGGTGCCGGTGACTTCGAAGATCTTCCAGCCGTAATTGGAAGGCAAGCCCTTTTCCTTGCAGAAGCCCTTGAACAGTTCTTTGACTTCCTTGACGCTCTTGCCCCTTGGGTCGATTGTGAAGTCGGCGCCGTAACCCTTCATGAACTCCAGCTTTTCGGTATTGATGTCGATCCCGATCACCGCGGCGGCGCCCATGCCCTTGGCCACTTGGGTCATGAAGCTGCCGACACCGCCGGCAGCGCCGACGATGATGACTCTGTCGCCGGGTTGAAGCCTGGCGCGGATGGCGGCCTGATAGGGCGTGGTCACGGCGTCGGCGATCACCGACAGATGCTCCAGCGGAATATTGCCGCGATTGCCAACGATGCACAGATCCTCGGCCGGCACCGGGATATGGCTGGAAAAGCCGCCGTAAATGCCCATTGAATTGCCCGGCATTTTCTGGGCGAGACAGCGGTTGCCGCGTCCCGTCTTGCATAGTTCGCACTTGTTGCACGGCAGTACAGCCGGAATGATCACCTCCTTGCCGAGCACGCGCGCATCGCCAGCGACCACCACGCCAGAAATCTCGTGGCCGAGCGACAGCGGCCCCTTGTGCACGGTCGGCACGCCCATGTAGAAATAGGACAGATCGGTGTGGCAAACGCCGCAGCCCTTGATCTCTACCAGCGCTTCGCCGGCCTGAAGCTCTGGCATCGGAATTTCGGTGCGCAGCAGTTTGCCCGGTTCGGTCATCTGCCACGTCTTGATGGTGCTCGGAATCATGATCACTCCCTGATGTTGAATTACTTGTTTTTCCAGACTGGCTTGCGCTTCTCGATGAACGAGTTCAAGCCTTCCTTGGCATCCTCGGTAGCCATCAGATCCTTGAGGTAATGCTGTTCGATGTGAAACAGGGCCTCGTAGAACGGACGGGTGGCCGCTTCCTTGACCGCCTTCTTGGTGTGGATCAGCGCGACGCGGGACAGTGAGGTGAATTGTTCGAGGAACTTCGCCGTGTCGACGGCGAAACTCTCTTTCGGGAACACGCGATTCACCAGGCCGATGCGATGGGCTTCCTGCGCATCGATGATGCCGCCGCCCAGCAGCAACTCCATCACCTTGGTCATCGGGATCTGGCGCGGCAGCAGGATCGCCGCGATGGGCGGAAACACACCCAGCTTGATTTCGGGCTGCCCGAGTTTGGCGTTCTCGGACGCCACCACCATGTCGCAGGCGATGGCCAGTTCGCAGCCGCCGCCCAGCGCCGCCCCATTGACAGCGGCTACGGTGGGTATCGAGACCTGCATCAGGCGCTTGAGGATGCCGTGAAACACCTCGATCATCTTCACCACCTTGTCCGGCGTGTGGTCGACCACGTCGACGCCGGAAGAAAAGGTCTTGTCGCCGTTACCGCTGATGACCAGCACCTTGGCGGTGGTGTTTTCCATCGCCAGGTCGAGCGCGGCATTCATCTCTTCCATGGTGGCAATGTCGAGCACGTTGTAGGGCGGCCGGTTGATGGCGATGCGCAGCGTTTCGCCCTTGTCCTCGTAGGAGATGAATTTGAAATCTGCCATTGATGTATTCCCCTTTAGCTTGATATCGATTAGAAAAGGTCGTCTATTTCGTCGGCGCCGACACCCGGCGGCATGCCGCCGTACTGCTGCATGTAGGCCTGCACAATCTGGTTCTCGCGCTGGCTGAAGAAAGGCGCGTCTTCAAATACAAAAAACTTGGCGATGTCGGCCTTGTCGAGCATGGCTTCAAGCCCTTCACGCAGGTTCTCGACGCCCTTGATTGCCAGCACCTTCTTGTCGCCATCGAGCAATTGATACACGCCCGATTCCGTCTGTACGCCGGCCACATTCTCCGCATTCAATTCAAGCCAGGCTTCCGGCGGCAAGACCATGTCCTCGATCTTCGCCGCGAGATTGCATTTCAGGCAGCGCAACGCCTCGGCGCGCGCGGTAGCGTCGTCAAAGCCGAGTTCGACTTCATCCCAGTTGTTGCGCTTGACCGGATCGATGAAGATCGGATGCAGGCGCTTGCGGGTGTTGAAGCCCTCCTCGCGGCCGATGTGCGGATCGGTATCCCAGTCCGGCAGCAGGTTTTCTTCGATATTGCCATCGCCGCCGAGGAAGGCATCCATCGCCGCGGCCGCCTTGCGTCCCTGCGCCACCGACTCGATCAGCGTCGAGGGGCCGAGCACGCAGTCGCCGCCGGCATAGACACCGACACGGCTGGTGAGCATGTTGTCCTCACGGACCTGCACGCGATTGTTCCTGGCAAGTTGCACGCCGTAGCCGGTGATCTCTTCGGGACGCTGACCGATGGCGGATATCACCAGATCGACATCCTCGGCAAACTCGCTGCCCGCGATTTCGACCGGACGGCGACGGCCGGACGCATCCGGTGCGCCCAGTTCCATCTTCACGTAGGTGATTTTCAGGCGCGAACTGCCGCTGTCGTTGAGTTCGATCTTCTTCGGCGCCAGCAGAAAACGCAGGTTAACTTTCTCTTCGACGCAACCCTGCACTTCGTCGTCGCGCGCCGGCATCTCCTCGCGAGTGCGGCGATACACCATATCCACGACTTCCGCCCCCAAACGCCGGGCAGAGCGGGCATTGTCGGTCGCAACATTGCCGCCGCCGATCACCGCGACGCGCTTGCCGATGGAAATCGCCGTACCGCCAGCGCCGACTTTGCCCATGGTCGCTGCACGCAGGAAGGTGGGGCTATCCACCACATTGATCAGCTTGTCGCCGGGGATGCCGAGCGGGTCGCCGCTCTGTGCACCGATACCCAGGAAGATCGCATCAAAGCCCTGCTCTTTCAATTCATCCACATTTTCAATACGGGTATTGTAGCGGAATACCACGCCGAGCTTTTCGACCTCGGCGACTTCCTGATCGATCACCGCCAGCGGGACGCGATACGAAGGAATTCCATAGCGGGCCATGCCGCCTGCCGCAGGCAAGGCATCGAACACCGTCACGGCATGGCCTTTCTTGGCCAGGTAATAGGCGGCAGTCAGGCCTCCCGGACCGGCGCCGACCACGGCCGCCTTTTTCCCGGAAGGCGGCAACTGCTTCGAATGCTTGCGCCACAGGCCCGTGTCATTGTCCGCCGCAATGCGCTTCAAACTGCGGATCGACAGCGGATCATCGAGATCCTTGCGCCGGCAGGCAGATTCGCAAGGGCTGAAACAGGCGCGACCAAGAATGCCGGGGAAGGGCAGTTTTTCACGGACGACCGCCACCGCTTCCCCGTACCTGCCGAGGCCCACCAACTGGACGTAGCGAGGAACGTCAATGCCGGCGGGACAGGTCGCCTTGCACGGCACCTGCGTCTCTTCCTTGCGCGCCACATCCAGCGTGCGATCCATCAAGGCGCCGGTCGGGCAGACCGTCACGCAGGCACTGCAAAACTTGCAACCGGATTCGATCAGCGTCGGCGCAATGGTGCCGACCCAGGTGCGCCCATCTGTGTTCTTGACTTCCAGACAGCCGACACCCCGCACCTCGTTGCAGGCCACCAGGCAGCGCCGGCAGTCGATGCACAGGTTGTAGTCGCGATCGTAGAAGGGCTCGTCCCTGATCACCGGCAACCGGACATGCTTGTAGTTCGGCGTCGTCGGGGGAATGCCGACGTAATCGGCGACCTTGCGCAATTCGCAGCTGTTGAAAATCGAGCAGCAGCGCTGCTCGACCGGGTTGCCGAAGGA
>JAPLQZ010000092.1 GCA_026399415.1 Rhodocyclales bacterium
CAGGTACAGCAACAAATCGAGCGGACCTTCGAAGGAGTCGAGAATGATCTCCAGCGCATCCGGCGGGATGTAAAGGTCGCGCGGCATTTCGGCCATCACCTCGCCATAGACTCGGGGCAGATGCGCAGCAGCCCCCACAGGAGTCGGCGCTGGCAAGACGGCGACCTGAGCGGCGAAATGCGCGCCGGCCTGGTCCGGAATCGTGTTTTCGATCACGAGTAGTCGAGCCCGATCGCTTCGCGCACGTCGCGCATGGTCTCCTGCGCCAGCTTGCGCGCCTTTTCGCAGCCGTCCGCGATGATGTTCTTGACCAGTTGCGGATCTTCCTCGTACATCTTCGCCCGTTCGCGCATCGGCTCCTGTTCCTTCAACACGCCTTCGATCACCGGTTGCTTGCATTCTATGCAGCCGATGCCGGCCGAGCGGCAGCCGCCTTGCACCCATCCCTTTACTTCTTCGCTGGAATAGATCAGATGGAACTGCCACACCGGGCACTTGTCCGGATCGCCGGCATCCGTCCGCCTTACCCGCGCCGGGTCGGTCTGCATGGTGCGAATCTTTCGCGTCACTTCGCCGGCATCTTCGCGCAAGGTGATTGCGTTGCCGTAGGACTTGGACATTTTCTGGCCATCCAGTCCCGGCATGCGCGAAGCCTGGGTGAGCAGCGCGTCGGGTTCGACAAGGATCATCTTGCGCGTGCCTTCGAGCCAGCCGAACAAGCGCTCGCGGTCACCCAGGGAGAGGCTCTGCGCCTCGTTCAGCAGTTCGTGGGCCTGCCCCAGCGCCTCGTCGTCGCCCTTTTCCTGATAGCGGGTGCGCAACTCGCCGTAGAGTTTTGCGCGCTTGCTGCCGAGCTTTTTCACCGCCACACGCGCCTTGTCCTCGAAGCCCGACTCGCGGCCGTACAGGTGGTTGAAGCGGCGCGCGATCTCGCGGGTGAATTCAACGTGCGGCACCTGATCATCACCCACCGGCACGCGGTTGGCGCGATAGATGAGAATATCCGCCGCCTGCAGCAAGGGATAGCCAAGAAAACCATAAGTCGTCAGATCCTTGTGCGTCATCTTTTCCTGCTGGTCCTTGTAGGTCGGCACCCGCTCCAGCCATCCCAGCGGCGTCATCATCGACAGCAGCAGGTGCAATTCGGCATGCTCCGGCACCTTGGACTGGATGAAGATGGTTGCCTGCGATGGATCGACTCCCGCCGCCAGCCAGTCGATGATCATGTCGCTGGTGTTATCGGTGATCGTACCCGGCTCGTCGTAGGCCGTCGTGAGGGCGTGCCAGTCGGCGACAAAGAAGAGGCAGGGATACTCGTGCTGGAGCTTGATCCAGTTGGCAAGCACGCCATGATAATGGCCGAGATGGAGGCGCCCGGTGGGACGCATGCCGGAGAGAACTTTTTCTGCGTACATGTCAAAAACCGAAAAGGGTTCGAATCAGGGTGTTGAACACCCGCAACAAGGGCCGCAGGATGGTATCCAGCACTCCCAAAAAAAGCAACGCCAACAGTATGGGGAAACCCCACCGTTCCAATTGCGAAAACTGCCAGGCGGCGCGATGAGGCAGCAGGCTTACCATGATGCGCCCGCCGTCCAGAGGCGGCAAGGGCAGCAGGTTAAGCACCATCAGGACGCCGTTGATGCTGATGCCGACCAGCGCCATTTCCCTCAATGCTTCCGAATAAGCGAACGCCGAACCACCAATGGTCAACTTCAAGACCAGGGCCCACGCCAGCGCCATGACCAGGTTCGCCCCCGGCCCGGCCGCCGCCACCCAAAGCATGTCCTGCTTGGGTCGGCGCAGGCGGGAGAAGTCGACCGGAACCGGCTTGGCCCAGCCGAACAACAGGCCACCGCCTGAGATCAGCAGTATCAGCGCCGGCACCAGCAGCGTTCCGACCATATCCACATGCCGCAGCGGATTCAGACTGATACGTCCCATCTGCCAGGCCGTCGGATCGCCGAAATGCCGTGCCGCATAGCCGTGCGCCGCCTCATGCAGCGTGATGGCGAAGATGACCGGCAGGGCGGAAATCGCCAGCGTCTGAATAGCATTCATGGGAAGGGGCGATTCTATCAGACCGGGTCATTCCAGCCCGAACGGAGCCAGCGGTCCCTGCCCGGCCCGGACCAGTTCGGGCTGGGCACCGGTCAGATTGATGACCGTCGTCATCTCCGTACCGCAACGACCGGCATCGATCACCAGGTCGATCTGCTTTTCCAGGCGCTCGCGTATCTCGTCGGCACTCGCCAGCGGCGCCTTGGAGCCCGGCAGAATCAGCGTTGACGTCAGCAGCGGCTCATTCAGCTCTTCCAGCAGCGCCAGCGCCAGGGGATGATTGGGCACGCGCAGGCCGATGGTCTTGCGCTTGGGGTGCAGCAGGCGCCGCGGCAACTCCCGGGTACCTTCCAGAATGAAGGTATAGCCGCCCGGCGTGGTGGCTTTCAGCAGGCGGTACTGGCTGTTGTCCACCCGGGCATAGGTGGCAATCTCGGACAGGTCGCGGCACATCAGCGTGAAGTGATGGCGCTCATCGACGCCGCGTATGCGGCGAATCCGGTCCAGCAACGGCGCGTAGCCTGCCACGCCGGCCAGCGAGTAGGCGGCGTCGGTGGGCAGCGCGATGAGCCCGCCGCTTCTCGCGATCTCGGCGGCCTGCCTGATCAGGCGCGGCTGCGGATGTTCAGGATGGATATGAAATAACTGTGCCATGCGTGATCCTGGAAAGCGGCCGCCCGCTCAGA
>JAPLQZ010000249.1 GCA_026399415.1 Rhodocyclales bacterium
ACCGATCGATGAGATACGGACCTGCGGGTCCTGATGCGTCTTCTTGATGATCGCCTCGGTATCCCAGGTGGTCTTGCCCCACAGGTGGGCGGCATCCTTCAGTTCGGCCTTGTCGTTCTCGATCGAGAGATAGACCGGCTTGGCGCTCTTGCCTTCGAAGATGATCATGTCCCAACCGGCCATCTTGAGCTCGGCGCCAAAGTAGCCACCGGAGTTGGAGCAGGCAATGGCGCCGGTGAGCGGACCCTTGGTGATCACCGAATAACGTCCGCCGGTGGAGGCCATGGTGCCGGTCAGCGGACCGGTGGCCATGATCAGCTTGTTGGCCGGCGAGAGCGGATCGACCTTGGGGTCGACTTCCTCGACAAAATACTTGGTGGCCAGTCCGCGCTGACCCAGATATTGCTTCGCCCATTCCATGTTGAGGGCTTCGGATTTGCAACTGCCGTTGCTCAGATCAACGCGCAGGATTTTTCGTGTCCATCCCATGTCAGTCTCCTCAGTTTCCTTAAGCGGCGCTGGCGCGCGGTTGAGTGTCGGTCTTGCCGGCCCACAGGCGCATCTTGTCGAGCCCGGTCCAGTCGGCATCGACATAGGTGATGGCGCCTGTCGGACAAGCCGTGGCACAGGCCGGATCGCCGCCGCACAGGTCGCACTTCTGCACCTTGCCGGAATCGGCTACATAGTTGATGGTACCGAACGGGCAGGCAATGGTACATACCTTGCAGCCGACGCAGGCGTCGGCATGCACAATCTTGGCGCCGGTGGCGGCGTCAATGCGAATGGCATCGACGGGACAGGCATTCATGCACCAGGCATCGCTGCACTGGGTGCAGGTGTAGGGGACCTTGCGTCCTTCGTGTTCAAAGTTGAAAACCTTGATCCGCGATTTCGAGAGATTGAACATCCCGTAGTTCTCGTATGAACACGCCATCTCGCACTGCAGACAGCCTGTGCATTTGTTGGAATCAATGTGCAACGATTTTTGCATGATGCCTCCTGTTTTTTTCGGGTTGCCGGGTTATGCAAACACGAGCTTATTCTAGGCTTCAACTAGTTATGGCAGGAAAACTTTCCATGCTGCACCGCACACTTAAAAACGGCACCCGCTTACCCCAGCAAAAACTCCCTTACCGGCGTCACCTGCACGTTGTCCATCAGCATCGGCGCGTGACCGACGCCGGGCACCTCGACCAGCTTCGCGCGCGGTCCGCGCTGGCTCATTTGCAGCGCGGCATCATGAGTCAGCAAATCGGATGTCGCACCGCGCAGCAGCAAGGTCGGACAGGCAATGCCGTCGTAAATCGGCCACAGTTCAATGTCCTTGCCGCTACTGGCATCCTCGCGAAAGGCCTGGGCGATGC
Source organism: Rhodocyclales bacterium (assembly GCA_026399415.1). Classification (GTDB taxonomy): domain Bacteria; phylum Pseudomonadota; class Gammaproteobacteria; order Burkholderiales; family Rhodocyclaceae; genus Sulfuritalea. The sequence continues at coordinate 1,365 of JAPLQZ010000249.1, forward strand.
CTGGGTCATAGGCAAACTCGACCTTGCCATCGGCGGTGGTGCGCGTCACGTGCACCGTCAGGTGCCGCCACTGCGCATCGGAAAAGCTGCCGAAGGTCGCCGAGACGAAGCGCACGAAGGCTTCCGCCTGCTCGATGCTGTCAAAACGCGGCGCAGTGCCGAGATAGGTTCCGATCCGCTCCAGTGACGCCGCGGTGATCACCGGGCCAACATCGTTCAGCACCAATCGGGTGATCGGAGTTTCCGGCTGACAGGCCAGCGCCATGCCGACCAGCCCGCCCATCGAAGTACCGACCCAATGCACTGTCTCTGCATTCAGCTTGGCCAGCAGCGTCGTCATGTCGGCACAATACTGCGGCACCGCGTACAGCGACTTGTTGCGCAGCCAGTCGCTGCGCCCGCGTCCCACCACGTCCGGGCAGACCACCCGGTAGTCGTCGGCCAGCGCCTGCGCCAGAAAATCGAAGTCGCGCGCGCAGCGCGTCAGGCCATGCACGCAGACCAGCACTTTCGGATTGGCCGCATCGCCCCACTCGACATAGGCCATGTGATGAAACCCCGCCGCACTCAGACACTTCACTTTTCCTTCACGCATTTCCACGTTTGTTTCTCCAAATTCGCGGGCAAAGCCCGCCATAAATAGTCACCTCCTTCCCCGGGAAGGGGGCTGGGGGGATGGCTCACCAGTCTTGCCGAACGGTGATGGCCGACTCGGCCATCATCGCAATCTGCTCGCGCAGTTCCAGAATGCGCTCTTCCCAATAGCGATTCGTCGCAAACCACGGAAATGCCGCCGGGAAGGCCGGATCGTTCCAGCGCCGTGCCAGCCAGGCCGAATGATGCATCAGGCGCAGCGTGCGCAGGGCCTCGATCAGTTGCAGCTCGCGGTCGTCGAATTCGCGGAAGGTCTCGTAGCCGGCCAGGACATGTCCGAACTGCCGCCCCATCTCTTCCGCATCGCCGGAGAGCAGCATCCACAGATCCTGTATCGCCGGCCCCATGCGGGCATCATCAAAGTCGACGAAGTGCGGTCCATCCTGGGTCCACAGCACGTTGCCGGCGTGGCAGTCGCCGTGCAGGCGCAGTTGCTGCACGTCGCCGGCGCGCGCGAAACAGTGGCGCACTCCTTCCAGCGCCTGGTCGGCAACGCCCTGCCATACCGATTCCAGTTCAGGCGGTATCACCTGGTTCGCCAGCAGCCAGTCGCGCGACTCGATACCGAAATTTTTTATGTCCAGCGTCTCGCGCACCGAGAACGGTTCGCGCGCGCCTACGGTGTGGATGCGCGCCATCAAGCGCCCCATCCATTCCAGAATCGGTGGCTCGGCGAACTCCGGTGCGCGTCCGCCCTGCTGCGGAAAAACCGAGAAGCGGAAACCGCCGAGCACGAACAGGGTCTTACCCGCGATGACCAGAGGCGCCACCACCGGCAGTTCATCAGCCAGCATGGCTGCTGTAAAGACGTGCTCTTCGCCGATCTGCGCATCGCTCCAGCGCCCCGGACGGTAGAACTTGGCAATCACCGGCGCAGCGTCTTCGATGCCGATCTGCCAGACGCGGTTTTCGTAGCTGTTGAGTGCCATCAGGCGGCCATCGCTGCGGTAACCGAGGCTCTCCACCGCATCGAGAATGCGCTCCGGATTCAGTCCGGCAAAGGGAACCTTGTCACGCGGAGTCATGGCGTCGCTCATCGGCCCAATTCTATCTGCCGGGCGTGCCAATAGCGCCTTCGCTCCTCGCGCTCATGGCGGAAAGTGACACCTGCACTGCCCAAGCCGACCCGCACCGCACCACCAAAGTCAGTGCGATGCAGGCGGGCGCCGCTTTGCACGTAGCGTGCGACCACGTCTTCCTTCGGATGCCCGTAATGATTGCGGTAGCCGACCGGGAAGATCACATCGCGCGCCGCAACGGCGGCGATGAACGCGGACGTCGATGAAGTCCGGCTGCCGTGATGGGGCACCGTCATCACATCCGCGGCCAGATTGACCGGATAGCGCTCCAGCAGATCTCTTTCCGAAACCGCCTCGATGTCCGAGGTCAGCAACATCGACCTGCCGCCCGCTTTCACGCGCAGCACGCAACTCACATCGTTGGTCTTGCGCGACAGCGGCTCACTACCAGGATGCAGCATGTCGAAGCGCACGCCGTCCCAGTTCCAGCCGTCTCCGTCGGCGCAGGGCTCTTGCGGCACCGGCTGCGCCGACAAGGCATGCTCGAAGGGTAGAGACGCTTTCAGGATATTCACCGGCAGCGCCGCCAGCACCGAAGCCGCGCCACCTTCGTGATCCTTGTCGGCATGGCTGATCACCAGCACATCCAGCGCGCGCACGCCCATCGCCCTCAGGTAGGGCGCGATGATGCGATTGCCGCTGTCGGCGTCCGCCGAAAACGCCGGCCCGGCGTCGAACAGCAGATCGTGCGTCGCCGTCTGGACATGAATCGCCAGCCCCTGGCCGACATCGAGCACCGTGACTTCAGCCGCGCCCGGCTCGGGACGCGGCGGCACCACCGTCAGCAGCGGCAAAAACGCCAGCAGCCCCAGCCAGCGTGCCGGAAAACCGCGCGGCAGCAGCAACCAGACGCCCCCGGCCAGCGCCAGCAGGACCGCCCACGCCGGCGGCGCGGCCTGCTGCCACATGGCCAACGGCAGCGCCGCGAGCCAGTCGACAAAAGCCATCAGCCAGGCCGTAATGAGATGCGCCAGCGACAACAGCGGATCGAGGAAAGGCAGAGTACCGGCCAGTGCCAGCGGCGTGATGACGAAGCTGACGACCGGGATCGCCACCGCGTTGGCCAGCGGCGAGACCAGCGAAAACTGCTGGAACAGGGCCAGCAATGCCGGCAGCATGCCCAGCGTGACAGCCCATTGCGCCCGTCCCCACTCGACCAGCCAGTGCGCCGGCCCCAGCCGCCCGCTGCCGATCTGAAACAGCAACGCCACGGCGCCGAAGGACAGCCAGAAACCGGCCGCCAGCACCGCCCACGGATCGAGCAGCAACACCAGCAGCAGTGCCAGCAGCAGCACGCGCGAGGCCGCCAGTTCGCGACCCGACAGACGGGCGGCAGCGACCACGCCAAGCATGTAAAGCGTGCGCTGCGCCGGCACCGCGAAGCCGGCCAGCAGGCAATAGCAGAACGCGGCGAGAAAGCCGCCGGCCGCCGCCGCATGCTGCGCTGGCAGCCGCAACGGCAACTTTGCCGAGCGCCGCCACAGCCAGTTGATCAGCGCATAGGCCAGCCCGGCGAACATGGTGATGTGCAGCCCGGAGATGCTCATCAGGTGGGTGATTCCGGTACGGGCGAAGGTCTGCCACAACTCGGCATCGATCGCCTGCTGGTCGCCGACCGCCAGCGCGATCAGAATCCCCGCATAGGGCGCATCGGGCAGCGCCGCGCGGAAGCGGTCGCGGATGTTCTCGCGCAGCATCTCGACCATGTAGGCCGGCCGCCACACCTGCGCGTCGATTCGCTCCGCGCTGCGCGGCCGCACATAGCCGGTGGCACGGATGCCGCGCTCGAACAGCCAGGCTTCATAGTCGAAACCATGCGGATTGAAGTTGCCGTGCGGGCGCTTCAGCCGCACCGTGAAGTGCCAGCGTTCGCCGGCACGGACGGGGATCAAGGGCGACGCCTCGTCATCCGTGTCATCGCGGCCGCGATACCAGGCCAGCGAGATGTGTGGCGGCACGCCGGGCACCGCCTGCTCCACATCGAACTCGAAACGTACGCCACGCTCCAGCGCTTGCGGCAAGCCGGCTACCACGCCTGAGAGTTCGATGTCGGTGCCTTCGATCGCCGCCGGCAGTTCGTCCGCCAGCCGCAGATGGGCGAAGCTAGCCGCCCAGACGAAACCGAGCGCGGCACCGGCGGCAACAAGCGTCGCCACCGCGACAAATCGGCGTACCACCAGCGCCGACTCCTGCAACCCGCTTTGGAGCGCCAGCCCCAACAAAGCACCGGAGGTCAAACCCGCAAGCCACGGCGCGGCAGGCAACTCAGCCTGCTGCTGCAACAGCCAGACACCGCAGGCAAAGGCGAGGACAAAAAGGCGCATGGCCGGCATTATGTCCCCAGCTCATACTGGGGACGGTATCCCCCGGTGGGATATGTCCCCGGGCGCCCGGACCCGTCCTTTGGAACGGAGTGGCAGCGCCTGCGTTTAGGCCTTCAGTGCCACGCTGATCTCGGCGAAGGTCTTGGCAATCTCGGCAGTCTCCACCGGTTCTCCCAACTGGCGGGCGAGCTGGGAGGCTGCGAACAGCCCGCGCAGTATCTGCTGGCCGGACGCATCCTCGTCCACCACGGCAGCATGGCGCCGCCCGCTAGCCTTGAGCGTCGCCACCACATGGCCGACATGCGCGCGGAGCACATCGCCCATGCCGATGACTTCAAGCCGATTCTCCGGCGTCATGATGTCGCGCACCGATGCGTCTTCACGGGCGATGCCGCGCGCGCTGATGCATTGCAGGGTTTTCTCGCCGAGCAGATCATTCGAGGTGATGATGCCGAGGACATGATTCTCGACATTAACCACCAACAGCAGATGGACGTTGCGCCGGCGCATGACGCGCGCGGCGGTATCCACGCTGACATCCGGATCGATGGTGAAGGCGGTGACTATCTGGAAGTCGGTCATCACCGCAAGCGCGGGATCGTCCAGCGTGACCTGGGGCGGCAGTGTCTGACTCGGCCTGTGGAACCCGGTGCGTGGCCGCAAGGGGCGACTGGGCAGAGCGGAATACTTGCGCATGGTGTTTCCTCCTTTGAATCGTTTCGGGCCTGCCTTTTCGAACAGGTTTACCGCATTTTTCGTCAGATAAGCGCTTGAAGTCCAAACTAATATTTTGATAGGAGCATTCAAGTGCATGGAAACTTGCGCGGTCGGCAAATACCGGCGCCACCGCGTCCATGCCACTGCCATCAATCTACACTCATCGCTCGCCGGCGATATTACGCCTGTCGTTTGAGACAGCCAATGAGCGATAATTGTTCCGACCATTCAGGAGCCGCCATGAGTTACGTGATTCCCCCTGCCCCGATTCCCGCCGTGCCCGTCGCCGGCAGCGCCGACAGCTTTCCGGTGCGGCGCATCTACTGCGTCGGCCGAAACTACGCGGCGCATGCGCGCGAGATGGGCTCCGATCCGGATCGCGAGCCGCCCTTCTTTTTCTGCAAACCGGCCGATGCCATCGTGCCGGTAGCGCCGGGCAGTACGACGAACGTCGCCTATCCGCCGGAAACGGCCAACTATCACCATGAGGTGGAACTCGTGGTGGCCATCGGCAAGGGCGGCAGGAACATCGCCATCGAAGCCGCCAACGACCATGTCTGGGGCTATGCCGTCGGCTTCGACATGACCCGGCGCGACCTGCAGTTCGCCTTGCGCGACAAGGGCCGGCCGTGGGAACTGGGCAAGGCCTTCGACCAGTCGGCGCCGATTGGGCCGATTGTTCCTGCCAGCCGCAGCGGCCACCCGAGGGCCGGGAGAATCTGGCTCGCGGTGAACGGCCAGCTGAAACAGCAAGGCGATCTGTCCGACCTCATCTGGTCGGTGCCGGAAACCGTCGCCCACCTGTCGAAGTATTTCGAACTTTTCCCCGGTGACCTGATTTTTACCGGCACGCCGGAGGGTGTCGGCCCGGTGGTCAAGGGCGACATCGTCACCGGCGGCGTGGAAGGCCTTGGCGAACTGTCGATCCGCATCACGTAAGTCCGAATGGATATCGACCCGGCCCGTGCATCCGTTAGAATGACAGCATGCGCAGCAAGCTCCGCAAGTTTCTTCCAGACCATGAAGCGATTCGAAACAACCGCTGGCTCGCACCGTTCGAGAACACCCTGTTGCATCCTCGACTGTGGCATCTCAACCGTCGTTCCGCGGCAGGCGCCGTGGCTGCGGGCATGTTCTGCGGACTGATTCCCGGACCGCTGCAGATGCTCGGCGCGGCGATCTGCGCCGTGATCTTCCGCGTCAACCTGCCCCTGGCCATGGCGACCACGCTGTACACCAATCCCTTCACCATCGTGCCGCTTTACCTGGTCGCCTTCGCCATCGGACAGTGGGCGCTGCCAGGCGAACACCATCAATTCATCGCGCCCCCCGAACCTGGCGAAGACGGACTGATTGCCTGGATGCACGCGCTGGTCGACTGGATGATCGGCCTCGGTACGCCGCTGGCCCTGGGCCTGGTGCTGCTCGCCGCGGGCCTTGCCGCCGCCGGTTATATTGCGGTCAGGCTGGTCTGGCGCATTTACCTGATCCGTGCCTGGCGCCAGCGCGATAAAAGGCTGGCGTCATGAACTACGACAGCAACAACGACGACGTCCTGCGCCGCGCACGGCATTCGATTGTCGTCTCGCTGGTGTCTTTTGCGGTCGTTCTGGTGGCGGGAACGTTCGGCTACAAGCATTTTGCCGAGGTCGATGCGACCTGGGTCGATGCCTTTTACATGACATTCCTGATGATCGCCACCATCGGCTACGGCGCTGGCGTGGAGATCTATCGCCACCCCGAGCGGGAGATTTTCACCATGGCGGTGGCCTTTTCCGGCATCGGCATCATGACCTATTTCTTTTCAAGCGTCACGGCACTGGTGCTGGCCAGCGACTTTGACAAATCAATGCGGAGACGACGCATGGACAAAATGATGAAAAAAGTTCGGGGCCACTACATCCTGTGCGGCTTCGGCCGCGTCGGACGCAATGTGGCGGACGAACTGGAAGCCACCAACCATCACTACGTCGCCATCGACGAAAGCCTGGAACTGCTGGAATCACACGCCGAAAAGAAGCCGGGCATGCTCTATCTACAGGGCGACGCCGCCGACGACGATCTGCTGATCAGCGCCAACATCGCCGAGGCCAAGGGTGTTTTTGCGGTCACCGGCGACGACAGTCGCAACCTGATGATCAGCCTGACCGCCAGACAACTCAATCCCAACGCACGAATAGTGGCGCGCTGCAATGATCTGCGTAACGTGGAAAAAATGCGCAAGGCCGGCGCCGACTCCATCGTTTCGCCGAACTTCACCGGCGGCATGCGCATCGCCTCGGCGATGCTGCGGCCGCATGTCGTGTCGTTTCTGGACGAAA
>JAPLQZ010000136.1 GCA_026399415.1 Rhodocyclales bacterium
AGTATCCATCCGGCGCGCTTCCTTGGCTGAAAGGTAAGCGGCGACATCAAAGCCCTTCACCTCCCCCGCGATGCGCACCGACAGCGCCGATGCATCAAAGCGGGTGATCGGTCCGACGCCGCTTTTGCCGGCAAGCAGATTGTCCCAGGCTTCGGCAACGCTATTGCCAACCGGCGAAACGAGACCCAGACCGGTGACGACTACACGGCGTCGCGACACGATGAACTCCGAAAGAAAGGATTGAAACGGGCAGGAAAATTACTTCTTGATGTTGGCGTTGACGTAGTCAATCGCCTGCTGCACGGTGGTGATCTTCTCCGCGTCTTCGTCGGGAATCTCGCACTCGAACTCCTCCTCCAGCGCCATCACCAGTTCCACGGTGTCGAGCGAATCGGCACCGAGATCGTCCACGAAGTTGGATTCGTTCTTGATGTCAGCTTCATTGACGCCCAGTTGCTCGGCGACGATCTTCTTGACGCGTTGTTCGATGTTCTCCATCTTGAAACTCCTTCCCTGAATTGTTCGGGTGGTAAAAACCTGCCTATTTTAACAAAAACACCGGATACCCTTGCGGGTTTGACGTCCGGTCAAGTCATATACATGCCACCGTTGACGTGCACCGTGCTGCCCGTGATGTATCCGGCGTGCTCCGAAGCCAGAAACACCACCGTCGCGGCGATCTCGTCGGGCTGTCCCAAGCGACCCAGCGGAATCTTGCTCAGCAAGGCATCGCGCTGCACATCCGACAGTCCCCGGGTCATATCGGTATCAATGAAACCTGGCGCGACGCAATTCACCGTGATGTTGCGGCTGCCCAGTTCCTGCGCCAGTGCGCGACTCATCCCGGCCACGCCGGCCTTGGCGGCGGCATAGTTGACCTGACCGGCATTGCCGCCCTCGCCAACCACTGAACTGATGTTGATGATGCGCCCATGGCGCGCCTTCATCATGCCGCGCATGACCAGTTTTGACAAACGAAAAACGGACTTGAGGTTGGTCTCGATGACCAGATCCCATTCATCATCCTTCATGCGCATCGCAAGATTGTCGCGGGTGATGCCGGCGTTATTCACCAGCACGTCAATCGGACCGACTTCCGCTTCCAGTTTCTTGACCATCTCAGCACAGGAATCATTGTTGCTCACATCCGCTTCGGCGACGACAAAATCAAAACCCTCCGCCTTCATCCGCGCCAGCCATTCGTCCCTGGGAGGAAAATTCGGCAGGCAGTTCGCCGCTACCGTGAAACCTTCCCGCGACAGCGCCTTGCAGATTGCCGTGCCCAAACCACCCATCGCGCCCGTTACCAATGCAATTCTGTTTGCCATTTCCGATACTCCCTTTGAGACGAAAATATAGTTTCAGTGGAAGCTAGCTCGCGCGTCGCTCCCTTTTCACGACGGCCAGCGCAGCCTCGATTCCGGCCAGGTCATTCATGGCGGCGCCGTCGATCCCTTCAACGCAACGCTTGACCAGCCCGGACAAGACCTTGCCCGGGCCGCACTCGAAAACATGGGTCACCCCCGCCGCCTGCATTGCCTGCATGGTCTCGACCCAGCGTACCGGGGAAGCTGCCTGGCGCACCAGTGCGTCCTTGATCGCAACGGCATCGGAAATCTGCGCCACATCGACGTTATTCAGCACGGGAATCCGCGGCGTGGCAAAACTCAGTTCCGCCAAGCGTGCCTTGAGCGCTTCGGCCGCCGGCTGCATCAGCGAGCAATGGAAAGGCGCCGACACCGGCAGCATCAGGGCGCGCTTGGCGCCTTTCGCCTTGACCAGTTCAGCCGCGCGCTCAACCGCCGCCTTGTGACCGGCAATCACGGTCTGCTTCGGTTCGTTGAAATTCACCGCCTGCACCACTTGTCCCTGTGCTGCCTCGGCACACGCTTGAATTACGGCTGCCGCATCAAGCCCCATGACCGCCGCCATGGCGCCCTCGCCGGCCGGCACGGCTGCCTGCATTGCCTTGGCGCGAAGCTCCACCAGCGGCACAGCATCCTTCAATTGCAGTACGCCGGCCGCGACCAGCGCCGAGTACTCGCCCAAACTGTGGCCCGCGACCAAGGCCGGCAGTGCGCCACCCTTTTCAAGCCACAGGCGATGGACAGCGATACCCGCGGTGAGCATCAACGGCTGGGTGCTGACGGTCTGGTTCAGCGCTTCCGCCGGACCTTCCGTAACTAGTTGCCACAAGTCGCGCCCGAGCGCGGCCGAGGCTTCATCAAAAGTGGCGCGGACGATGCCTGCATCACCGTACGCATTCATCATGCCGAGCGACTGGGAGCCTTGCCCCGGAAAGACGAGCGCAAATTTCATTTCATTCCTTTCGCGAGTCTTCAGTGAAGGCTCATGCCCGCGACAGCGGGCGTTATGCCGGAACTAAACACAAGTGCGAATTTCATGTCGAGTCTTTCGAGTTCAGAACCGGAGCAGGGTCGCGCCCCAGGTGAAGCCGCCGCCGACACCCTCCAGCAGCAGATGCTGGCCGCGCCGGATGCGACCGGCACGAACCGATTCGTCGAGCGCCAGAGGTATCGATGCCGCCGAGGTATTGCCGTGCCGATCCACGGTAACAATGCATTTTTCCGGCGGCAGATGGAGCCGCTTCGCTGTCGCCTGCAGGATGCGCACATTGGCCTGATGCGGAATCAGCCAGTCCACCTGCGCCACCGTCATGCCCGCCGTTGCCAGCACTTCATGCGCGACATCGGCCAGCACCTTGACCGCAAACTTGAACACGGCCTGCCCATCCATGCGCAGGAAGGGGTCGCCGGTAACAACACCGCCTGACACCTGGCCCGGGACTGAAAGAATGCCGTGATGGCTGCCGTCGGCATGAAGAGCGCTGGCCAGCAGACCCGGTTGCTCCGAGGCTTCCAGCACCACCGCACCCGCTCCATCGCCAAACAGTACGCAGGTGCCGCGATCCTTCCAGTCGAGAATGCGCGAAAAGATCTCGGCGCCGACCACCAGTGCGCACTTGTGCGAGCCGGAACTGATGAACTTTTCGGCAATCGTCATGGCATAGATGAAGCCGCTGCATACGGCTTGCACATCGAAGGCCGGCGCGCCGTTGGTGATGCCAAGCTTGTGTTGCAACAAGGCCGCCGCGCTCGGAAACACGTAATCGGGCGTCGAGGTCGCAACAATGACCAGATCGATTTCCTCGGCCCGGCGCCCGGCCGCCTCCAGCGCGCGCCGGCTGGCTTCCAGCGCCAAATCGCTGCAATTGACGCCGGCCGGAGCCAGATGACGGCTGCGAATACCGGTGCGCTCGACAATCCATTCATCGGACGATTCGAGTCCATGGGCCGCGATCAAGGCTGAATTGCCGACGGGTTCGCCAGGCAGGTAGCTGCCAGTGCCGCTGATTCGCGTATGTATCATCCGGCCTCCATCAATCGCAAATGGTCGGCACTGGCAATAGAACCGCCATGCGCGCAGCGATGGTTTCCGGCAGACGCTGGCGCGCCTCCTCGGCCGCTTTCTCCAGCGCGAAGCGAAACGCCACCTGATCAGCCGAACCGTGGCTCTTGACCACAATGCCCTTGAGGCCCAGCAGACTCGCCCCGTTATAGCGACGGGGATCAAAACGCTGACCAAAGGATTTCAAGGCAGGCATGGCCACCAGGGCCGCCAACCTGGTAATGATGTTGCGCGAGAACTCTTCCTTGAGTGTGCCAGCAATCATGTGGGCGAAGCCTTCGATTGCCTTCAGTGTGACATTGCCGACAAATCCATCGCACACCACCACATCGGCGGTACCCTTGAATATGTCATCGCCTTCGACGTTGCCGACAAAATTGAGATCGGCCGCCCGCAGCAACTCCGCAGCACGTTTGACCACCTCGTTGCCCTTGATCGCTTCCTCGCCGATATTCAGCAGACCCACCGTGGGCCGCTCTTTGTGCTCAAGCGCGGAAACCAGCAGCGAACCCATGATGCCGAACTGCAGCAGATGCTCGGGACTGCAATCGACATTGGCGCCGAGATCCAGCACATAGGTGCTGCCGCGCTGTGACGGCAGGACGGAACAAATGGCCGGCCGGTCGATGCCGGGCAAGGTCTTCAGCACAAATCGCGATACGGCCATCAGGGCGCCGGTGTTGCCGGCGGACACCGCAGCACTGGCCGCGCCATCCTTGACCATATCCACGGCCACGCGCATCGAGGAGTCCTTCTTGCCGCGCAAGGCACTGGCCACCGCCTCGTCCATTTCGACCATTTCCGAGGCGTGGCGGATCGACAGGCGGCTGCCGAATTCGGCCATCGCGCGCTCTGCCTGCGGACGCAAGACTTCATCGCGACCGACCAGAATCGCGGCGCAATCGGTGTCATGACGCAGAAATTCAAAAACCGCAGGCAGCGTTACCGACGGACCGTGGTCGCCGCCCATACAATCCACCGCGAGGGTGATCGTCATTCCGGGGTTCTTTATGCAAAAACGGCCGGACGCGCAATACGCATCCGGCCGTTTTCAGCAAAGTGGATTATTCGCCCTTGGCCTTTACGACCTTCTTGCCGCGATACACGCCGGACGGCGAGATATGGTGGCGCAGATGAACCTCGCCCGTGGTCGGCTCGACCGCCAGCGGCGGATTGGTCAGAAAATCATGTGCACGACGCATGCCGCGCTTGGACGGGGATTTCTTGTTCTGTTGTACGGCCATTTCGCTACTCCTTGTCTTACTGCTTCTTCAAAGCGGCCAGCACCGCAAACGGCGATGGCCCTTGTCCACATGCATTCGCCGACGGCGATTCGCACTGCTCATGCCGTGGCGCGATGGGCAGCGCCAACAACACTTCATCTTCAATCAGCGGCAGAACGACCAGGGCCTTTTCGGCCTCTATGGCATCCGCACTATCATCGACCAGATCGTCGTCCGGCCACTCCTCCCCCGGCGCGATCAACTGCAGCCGGCTTCTTATACCCAGCGGAAACTTGACTCCGCCCAGACAGCGCTGGCAACGCAACACCGGCTCGCCTGCAATATCCACCTGCAACCATGACTTGCCCTGCTTGTCGCGCCACCCTTCCAGCCGAATCGACAGGACACCTGCTGTTGTAGTCAGCAGATCAGCCAATCGCGGCAATTCATCCAGGCCAACGTTACGATCCAGCACACCGCCGCTGCGCGCGAACTCAAGACAATCTATAACTGTTCCGGCGATCAAATCAGACACGG
>JAPLQZ010000072.1 GCA_026399415.1 Rhodocyclales bacterium
GCCAATAGTCGGCGCGCCATGGAATTCCTTACACCATCAATTATTGAAAATTGAAGATGCAAGAATTTCGCTCGCGGCAAGACCGATCCGCGTCGGCCGCTTTTGCGGCCCGCAACAGATTCCGGCGGGCACGGCCGGACCCTCGGTTCAATCCTCCAGCCGATGTCGCAAACGCCATTCCTTGACCAGCGCATAGATCGCCGGAATCACCGCCAGCGTCAGGATGGTTGAAGAGATCATTCCGCCCACCATCGGCGCGGCGATGCGGCTCATGACTTCGGAACCGGTGCCGGTGCCCCACATGATCGGCAGCAGGCCGGCCATGATCGCCACCACGGTCATCATCTTCGGTCGCACGCGTTCGACTGCGCCTTCCATCACTGCCGCATAAAGGTCCTCGGCGCCAGGGTGCCGTCCCGCCAGCGCCGACTTCTTCTTCTCCGCTTCCCAGGCATGGTCGAGATAGATCAGCATCACCACCCCGGTTTCCGCCGCGACGCCGGCCAGCGCAATGAAGCCTACGGCGACGGCGACCGACAGGTTGTAGTTGAGCAGCCACATCAGCCAGACGACCAGCGCGAAGGGCACCGACAGCATGACGATGAAGGTTTCGGTCAGGCGCCGGAAGTTGAGATAGAGCAGCAGGAAGATGCTCAGCAGGGTGACCGGGATGACCACCTTCATCTTCTGGATGGCGCGTTCCATGTACTCGAACTGGCCGCTCCAGGCGATGTAATAACCAGGCGGAAACTTGATCTTCTCCGCCACCGCCTTCTTCGCGTCGGCGACATAGCCGCCGATGTCGCGGTCGCGGATGTCGACGTAGATGTAGGCGGACAGCAGCGCGTTCTCGGTGCGGATGCCGGGCGCGCCTTTGGCGATCTCCACCTTCGCCACCTGGCCGAGCGGGATCATCGCGCCGTCCATGGTCGGCACCAGCACTTCGCGGGCGATCTGCTGCGGGTCGGAGCGCAGTTCGCGCGGATAGCGGACCTGCACGCCGAAGCGCTCGCGGCCCTCGACCGTGGTGGTCACCATGTCGCCGCCCAGCGCGGTGCCGATCACATCCTGCAGGTCGCCCACGGCCAGCCCGTAGCGGGCAAGCTGCTCGCGATCCGGTTCGATGTTGAGGTAGAAGCCCCCTGTGATGCGCTCGGCGAAGGCGCTGGTGGTACCCGGTACGGCCTTCACCACGGCCTCGATCTCCTTGGCCAGCTTTTCCATCTCGTTCAGGTCCTTGCCGAAAACCTTGATGCCGATCGGGGTGCGGATGCCGGTCGACAGCATGTCGATGCGCGCCTTGATCGGCATGGTCCACGAGTTGGCGACACCCGGAAATTGCAGCGCCTTGTCGAGTTCGGCGATCAGCTTGTCGGTGGTCATGCCGGGCCGCCATTCGGCTTCCGGCCTGAGGTTGATCACGGTCTCGAACATTTCGGTCGGCGCCGGGTCGGTCGCCGTGTTGGCGCGGCCGGCCTTGCCGTAGACCGAGCTGACCTCGGGGAAACTCTTGATGATCTTGTTCTGCGTCTGCAACAGCTCGGCGGCCTTGGTGATCGACATGCCAGGCAAGGACGTTGGCATATAGAACAGCGTGCCTTCGTTGAGCGTCGGCATGAATTCCGAGCCGAGTTGCGTGGCCGGATAGAAGGAGATCGCCAGCGTCGCCAGAGCGGCGGCGATGGTGGTCTTCTTCCAGCGCATGACCCAGGCGATGATCGGTCGATAGACCCAGATCAGGACGCGGTTCACCGGGTTCCGCGCCTCGGGCAGGATCTTGCCGCGGATGAACAGCATCATCAGCACCGGCACCAGCGTTACCGACAGCATTGCCGCGCCAGCCATGGCGAAAGTCTTGGTATAGGCCAGCGGCGAGAACAGGCGCCCTTCCTGCGCCTCCAGCGTGAATACCGGCAGGAAGGAAACGGTGATGATCAGCAGCGAGAAAAACAGCGCCGGCCCCACTTCCTTGCAGGCGGTGATCATCGCCTCGGTGCGCGATTCACCTTCCTTGAGTCGCTCGAGGTGCTTGTGCGCGTTTTCGATCATGACGATGGCCGCATCGATCATGGCGCCGATGGCGATGGCGATGCCGCCCAGGCTCATCAGGTTGGAGTTCATGCCGAGCAGATGCATGGCGATGAAGGCGATCAGGATGCCGACAGGCAGCATCAGGATGGCGACCAGCGCGCTGCGCAGGTGAAGCAGGAAGACAAAGCAGACCAGCGCGACGATGATCGATTCCTCGGCCAGCGTCCGCTTCAGCGTATCGATGGCGCGATGGATCAGTTCCGAGCGGTCGTAGACGGCTTCGATGCTGACACCCGCGGGCAGGCCGGGCGCCACCTCGGCGATCTTCTCCTTGATGTTGTGGATCACTTCAAGCGCATTCTGGCCATAGCGCGCCATGACGATGCCCGACACCACTTCGCCCTCGCCGTTGAGTTCGGTCAGGCCGCGCCGCTCGTCCGGCGTGAGTTCAACACGGGCGATGTCGCGGATCAGTACCGGCGTGCCCTTGTCGCTTTTCACCACCAGCATTTCGATGTCGCCCTTGCCGCGCAGATAGCCCTTGCCGCGCACCATGTACTCGGTTTCGGCCATCTCGATGGCACGGCCGCCGACGTCGCGATTCGAGTCGCGGATCGCCTGCGCCACCTTCATCAGGGGAATGCCGTAGGCGCGCAGCTTCACAGGATCGACGGTGACCTGGTAGGTCTGGACGAAGCCGCCGATCGAAGCGACTTCGGCGACGCCGTGGGCCTTGGTCAACTGGTAGCGCAGGTACCAGTCCTGGATGGTGCGCAGCTCGGCCAGCGTCTTGTCCTTGGCCAGCAGCGCGTATTGGTACACCCAGCCAACGCCGGTGGCATCCGGCCCGATCTGCGGCGTGATGCCCTTCGGCATGCGGCCGGCAGCGAAGTTGAGGTATTCGAGCACGCGCGACCGCGCCCAGTAGATGTCGGTGCCGTCCTCGAAGATGATGTAGACAAAGGACGCGCCGAAGAAGGAAAAGCCGCGCACCACCTTGGATTTCGGCACCGACAGCATGGCCGTGGTCAGCGGATAGGTGACCTGGTCCTCCACCACCTGCGGCGCCTGGCCGGGATACTCGGTATAGACGATGACCTGCACGTCCGAGAGATCGGGCAGTGCGTCGATCGGCGTGCGCAGCACGGCATAGATGCCGGCGAGGGTGACGAACAGGGTGGCCAGCAGAACCAGGAAACGGTTTCGTGCCGACCAGTCGATGACATTGCTAAGCATGGCGTTCCTTGTTTCAGTGACCTTGGTGCCCCGCGGGACGCGAAGCGCCGGTGCCGTCGAGCTTGACGATCACCCACTCACCGGGTTTCCGCTCGACGAAGCTGAACTCGATCGTCGCGCCCGGCTTGAGGTTGCCGATCAGCGAAGAATTGGCCAGCACGAAGTCCATCGTCATGCCCGGCCACTTGAGGCTGGGCACCGGGCCATGCGTCACGGTCACTGCCCCGGCCTTGGCATCGATGGCATCGAGCTTGCCGGTGGCCTGATGGCTGACGGCTTTGCCCGCTGTTGCCGCGGCGTCGCCCGGCGCTGCTGAAAGCCCGCCCAGGGCCGCCTTCAGATTGCTTTCCGCGTCGATCAGGAAGTTGGCCGCCACCACCACGGCTTCGCCGTCGGCGACGCCCTCGCGCACTTCGACGTAATCATCGCTGCGCGCACCGAGCTTGACCGCGCGCGGTTCGAAGCGCCCGACCGCTTTCTGCACCAGCACAATCTGCTGCGTGCCGCTGTCGATCACTGCCGACACGGGCACCGTCAACACCTTGTCGCGGGCACCGACCGCCAGATCGACGCTGGCATACATGGCCGGCTTCAGCAGGCCGCCCGGATTCGCCAGTTCGATGCGCACCGGGACCGTGCGCGTCTCGGCCTTGAGGGTCGGGTAGATGTAGGCAATCGTGCCGGTAAAGCTCTTTTCCGGATAGGCGTTGATACTGAGCCTGACCTTCTGGCCGGCCTTGACCAGTCCGATGTCGCGTTCAAAAACATCGGCCAGCACCCAGACCGACGAGACGTCGGCAATCTGGTACAGCGTCTCGCCGGGCATGAAGCGCATGCCGGCCAGAGCCTTCTTCTCCAGCACGACGCCGGCCACCGGCGAACGGAAGCTCAGCGTGCGTTTCGCTTCGCCACCCGCGGCCAGGGCCTTGATCTGTTCCTCGGAAATATCCCAGTTGCGCAGGCGCGTCAGGCTCGCCTCGGCGAGTTGGCGCATGCTGGCCTGCGCTTCGGCGGGCGCATCCTTGAGCGCCGCGACGCCCTTGGCCGCGACCATGTACTCGCGCTGCGCCGAAACCAGCTCCGGGCTATACACCTCGAACAGGGCCTGCCCCTTGCCTACCGGCTGGCCGGTGGCATTGACATGCAGACGCTCCACCCAGCCTTCGAATTTCGGCGCCACGGCATGCAGGCGGCGCTCGTCGATTTCGACGCGGCCGGCAGCCCGCACCTGTCGCGCCAGCTCGCGCAGCGCGGCGGGCTCGGTGCGCACGCCGAGTTTCTGTACCTTCTCGGTGCTGATGCGGACTTCGCCCGCGGCGGTGCCCTCGTCCTCGCCTGCATAGACCGCGATGTAGTCCATGCCCATCGAATCCTTCTTCGGCACCGGCGAGGTGTCCGGCAGCCCCATCGGGTTGCGGTAGTAGAGTAGCTTGCGCTCCTTGCTTGCTGCGGCGGCAGAAGCGGCCGTTGCTGTCGTGCTCGCCGTGTCACCAGCGCCGACTCTTGTCTTGCCCAACCAGTAGCCGGCGCCGGCGGCCAGCAGCACAATCGCGAACACCGCCATGTATCGATGTTTCATAGATCTTCCCCGATGAGTCGTTCGATGTCCGCCAGGCGTGCCTGCTGCTCGGCCTGCGCCTTGATGACGTCCTGCTTCGCCTTGCGAATCTGCCGTTGCGCGTCGAGCAGGGTGGCGAAATCCACCTTGCCCGTCTCGTAGCCGGCGAGCGCCGCCTGGAAGGTGAGTTCCGCCTGCGGCAACAAACTCGTTTGCGCCAGCATTTCCATGCGGCGCGAGGCATCGATGGCGGCGATGTTCTCGGAAAGATCCGCGAGCAACTGGTTGGCGCTGGCCTCCTTGCGGGCGCGGGCGACGTCGATCATTTTTTCGGCTTCGCGTTCCTGGCTGCGACGACTTTCCTGTTGCAGCGGAATGTTGAATTCGAACATCAGCTCCCACTCGTTCACGCGGTTGCGCATCTGGATCGGCGAGACGCCGACGGTGAAATCCGGATAGCGGTTGCGATAGGCCAGGTCGCGGTTCTTCTCCGCCGAGCGAATCCTGGCATCGTCGGCGAAAAGCTGCGGATTCTTGCCGCGCAGGCGTTCTTCCAGCGCAACGTAGTCGAGCCTGGCGGCGGCAGGAAGCGGCCGCAGGCGTTCCGGGACAGCCAGCGGCGACGGCGCGGGGCGCGCCAGCAACGCATTGAGCCGGGACCGCGCATGGTGGTGCTCGGTCTCCATCTGGATCAGTTCGCCTCTCATCGCGCTGCGCTCCACCTGTACGCGAATGGCATCCTGCTGCGGCACCAGCCCGCCCGCGTAGCGTGCCTGGGTGATGCCCTCGATGCGATCGATCAGGTCGATGACTTCCGTGGTCAGCCGGATCAGCTTCGCCACGGCGAAATATTGGGCATAGGCGGTCTTGATGCGCGCCGCCTGCTCGGTCCACGTGAGACCGGCCTTGCCCTTTGCCACATCGGCCTCGGCTTCGGCCGCTTCGCGCTTGAGGTCGCGCTTGCCCCAGAAAGGCAGCGGTTGCGTCAA